>NZ_FPBW01000028.1:0-86381 GCF_900116795.1 Methylobacterium sp. UNCCL125
CGTCCGCAGCGCTGCGCGCCGGACCCTGAAAGCCGCTCCGCAAGGGCGGCTTTTGTCGTTTCAGGACCGCCCCCATGCCGACTGCCGCAGACCGCGACGCGCTGATCGCCAGCGCGCAGCGCATCGGCGCGGACCCGCTCGACCTGGCGACCGTGATGTCGTTCGAGAGCGGGTTCAGCCCTTCGATCCGGGGCGGCTCGGGTAATCGGCACATCGGCCTAATCCAGTTCGGGCCGACCGAGCAGCAGCAATACGGCGCGAGCCAGGACCAGAGCTTCGCCGACCAGCTTCCCGCCGTCGAGCGCTACCTGACCGACCGCGGCTTCAAGCCCGGCATGGGGATGCTCGACCTCTATTCGACGGTGAATGCCGGCCGGCCCGGGCTCTACGACCGGAGCGACACGGCGAACGGAGGCACGCCGGGCACCGTAGCCGACAAGGTCAACACTCAGATGGCCGGGCACCGGGCGAAGGCAGCGGCCTTCCTCGGCGGAGCGTTCTCGCCCGGCTCGGCCTCGCCCAACGGTGCGTTCGGGCTCGCTGGGCCGACTGTGTCCGGGACGCCCAACTCGGTGACGCCCTCCGGCGGCGCCACCATGCAGTCGCCCGAGGCGGACCGCACCCTCCAGGTCGCCTCGCTGCTCCGGACGCTCACCGCCGCCGATGCGCCGGCCGCCTCCCCGGTGGCGCAGGCTGCCGCAGCGCCCGCCCCGGCCCCGGTGCAGATGCATCCGGCTCGCCGGCAGGCCCCCGCCTTCGACGCGCAGCGCTTCTTCGCGCTGCTGCCCGGCGCGACCACGACCCGCTAACCCGAGGACGGCTCTATGCCCGGTGCAGCCAACTGGGACGTCGCGCCCTCGGGCAACGACGTCTCGGATCCGCCGATCATCTTCAACGAGGGCCAGCCGGCCAAGACCATCAACGACGCCATGCGCGCGCTGATGGCCTCGGTGAAGCTCTGGATGCTCGACAACGCGGGCGTGAACCAGGCCTACGGCTCCGACGCCTATACGGTCATCACCCGACAGACCTTGTCGGCGAAGGTTGCGGCCCAGGCGCACACGCTCAAGTTCCGGACCACGACGACCAACCTCAACCCGTGCACGCTGCAGGCGGACGGCAACACACCAAAGCCGTGGCTGCGCTCGGACGGGAGCCAGTTCGGCCCGGGCGACATCTACCCGACGGTCTGGTCGGTCGTGTACGACCCCGACGCTCAGGTCTACCGCACCCTGTCGCCGACCACGCTGCCGGCGGGGATGATCCAGGCCTTCGGCGGCCCCAACGTGCCTTCGGGCTGGGAGATCTGCGACGGGCGACCGGTTTCGCGGGCCTCCTATGCTGCGCTGTTCGGCGCGATCAGCAGCCTGTGGGGCGTCGGCGACGGCTTCCAGACCTTCAACCTGCCGGACCTGCGCGGGCGTTCGCTGTTCGGCGCGAACCGCGGGCTGAACCTGCTCACCGCGGCCGGTGGTCTCGTCGGCTCTCTTGGCTCGCTCGGCGGGTCAGAGGTGGTGCGGATGCTGGCGACGCAGATGCCAAGCCACATCCACACCTCGACCATGTCGCCCGCGGGGGCCTTCGCGCCGAAGATCCAGAACGCAGGGGCGCACGATCACGGCGGCACGAAGATCGACGGCGACCATGGCCACACCGGATCGACGTCGGTCGGCGGCAATCACGTCCACACCGGCACGAGCGACATCAGCGGCGACCATGCGCACGTCGTCCAGTACGGCTACGGGCTGGTGAGCACCGCCACGCCGAACAACGCGCAGGTCGTCACCGGCATCAACCTCGGCTCGCAGGGGAACGGCCAGACCACCCAGAGCGGGCCGCACGTGCACACGTTCACGACGGCCGCCGCCGGCAACCACGGGCACAGCTTCTCGACGGATCCGGGCGGCGCGCACGGTCACGGCATCCCGATCGGCGGCGATCACACCCACACGATCGATCAGACCCCGAACCACACCCACACGCTGGTGATCGACGCCGCCGGCTCGGGCGACCCGCACCCGAACGTACCGCCGGGCGCCGTGGTGACCTGGGCCATCAAGACCTGAGGACCGGATGAGCGCCTTCAAGTGGAAGACGGACCCGACCCAGAACGGGCAGGTCGATGCCGCCGTGCCCGCGCTCCCGGGCACCTCGGCCCGGCTTCTGCCCGATGCGGCTCGCGGGATCATGGCGGGCGTCGCGATGCTCGTCGCAGACCAGGGCGGCGCCCTGGTCTCCGAGGGCCTGACCGACGTCTTCGAGGTGCAGACGACATCAGGCCTGAAGCCTGCGCCCGGCGTGATGATCGGCTTCTGGGCCCATCGCGATAGCGTGGCCGAGCCGGCACTGGCGGTAGATGGCTTCGGACCCGCTCGGCTTGTGGCGGCAGATGGAGGCGAACTCGCACCGGGCGCCATGCGCAAGGGCGAGTTCCAGCTCGTCGTCTGGGACGAGGCGATCGCCTCCGGCGCGCCGGCATGGCGCAAGGTCAATCCGGCCCCGACCGATCTTGGCGTGCTGAACCTCGGCACATTGATGGCCGCGCTCCGGGCGATCCTGCCGACCGCGCCGCCGCCCGGGAAGGGAAATCTCTGGTTCAACAACGGCCAGTTCGCCGTGACGACGGAGGACTGACATGGGCGCTTTCGACTGGTCGCAGAAGCCAGCCGGGAACGCGACCGCGGATCCCGACGTCCCGGCCCGCGATGGCACCTCGGCGCGGGATCTGCCCGGCCTGATCCGGAGCCTGATGGCGGCACACGCCGCGCTGCTGGCCGACCAGGGCGGCGCCATCCGCACCGGGGGCCTCGCCAACGCCTACCTCGCGCGCACCGCGTCCGGGCTGAGTGCGATGCGGCCCGGCGTGGCGCTCCTCGTCCAGGCCGATCGCGACAACACCGGCACCCCGACGCTGAACGTCGACAGCCTCGGCGCTCGGCCCTGGCGCGACCTCGACGGTACCGCGCCGCCCGCCGGCCGGATCAGGGCCGGCGCCTACTACCTCGCGGTCGCGAACGGCTCGACCTGGACCACGGATTTCGGCGCCCTCGCCCGCGCCGATGCCGAGGACATCGCGATCAGCACGGCCCTCATCTTCGGCGGGATCTGACATGAAGCTGCCCCCCATCCTCACGGGCATCGTCCTCGACCCCGTCGCCGGCACGCTCGACTTCTCCGCGCTCGGCGTCGGCTTCGACCCGCGCACGGTGCTGGGTGTGCTGCACGAACCGAGCAACCGGTTCGTCTTCGCCAAGGGCCGGCAGGGGCTCGGCTACACGGCGATCGTCGGCTCGGTGATGACGCTGGCGGCGGACGTCTCGGACCTCGCCGCCGGATCACTGACCGGCTTCGTGGACGATGGTGCGCTGATCGCCACGGACGAGCGCCTCGAGGCGTGCCGGGCGCTACTCGCGACGGCCAGCGCCACGCTCTCGAACCTGTCCACGGCGCTCGGCACGCCGTCCGATGTGGCCACCGGTTCGGATGCCGCCGCCGGCTCGCTGATCGCCAAGCTGACCCGCCTGCTCGGAACGCAGTCGGGCATCGCCACGGTCCTCGCCGCGATCCGAGATCGCCTACCGGCAGCTCTGGTCGGCGGCCGGCTCTCGGTCGACGGATCCGGCGTCGTGCAGCCGGTCACGGTCGGCAACTTCCCCGCGACGCAACCGGTCTCCGGGACCGTCAGCCTCGGTGCCGGCGCGGCGCAGATCGGCACCATCGGCAACACCTTCGCCCTCGACGCGACGGCCCAGGCCGGCAACACCAGCCTGTCCTCGATCGACGGTAAGCTCACCGGCGCGGCGAAGGATGGGGCGGACCCGGCATCGCCGGCGGTCGCCAACGCCGGCACCGGCATCCGCGGCTGGCTCGCGACCATCGCCGGACAGCTCGGCGGCACGCTGAAGACGACCCTTCAGGCCGGGACCGCCATCGTCGGGCGGTTCGGCATCGACCAGACCACGCCGGGCACCACGAACGGCGTCGTGGTCAACAGCGGCGCGCTCTCGGCCGATCTGCGGGTGGCCGGTGCTGCCGTCACAGGCGCCAATGCCGTCCCGACCTATCTGCCCGGCATCGCCAACGCCGCGGGCACCACTGCAGGCACCGCGCTGAGCGTGCAGGGTACCGCGGCCGGCGTGCCCATCCCGACCACCGTCCGCGGCGCCGGCACGAACCGGTCCACGGCCGTCGGCACGACCGCCACGACCCTGATGGCGGCCAACACGAGCCGGCAGGGCTGGAAGATCAAGAACGACTCGGCCGGGGACATCTGGATCAACTTCGACGCGACCGCGACCGCGGCGCCCGGCGGCGGCAACATCAAGGTGCCCGCCGGCTCGTACCTCTCCAGCGAACCCGGGTTCGTGGAGACCGGCGCCATGTCGGCGATCGGCTCGGCGGCCGGCCTCGCGATCACCGCCCGGGAGCACTGAGCATGCGCCGCCTGCCGCTCATCCTCGCCCTATGTGCCGCGCTCGTCCTGCCGGCGCGCGCCGCCTTCATGCCGCCGCCGGTCCCGCAAGGGCCATTCACGGCGTACACCCCAAGCTTCTCCTGCCCGAGCGGCTCTCTCACCGCCGCGACCGCGACCGGCGGCTACCAAGTCGTCGGCAAAGTCGTGTTCTGGCAGGCCACGGTCACGATCACGACCAACGGCACCTGCGCGACCGCGCTCAACGTGGGGCTGCCGCCCGGCCTGCCGGTTTCCTCGGCGCGCCCCTACACTGCCTTCGGGCGCGAGAACGCGAAGACCGGAGCGGCGCTTCAGGCCTACACGCCAGCCGGAGCCGCCTTCGCGTCCGTGACCCTGGCGAGCAACAATGCCTACGCCGGCCAGGACGGGGCGGTCTTCTACATCTCCGGCTTCTACGAGAGCCAGTGAGCCCTCATCCGCGCCGCGCGATCCCTCCAATATCCGGGCCGACTCTATGCTTCTTCGTATCGTAGCTGGCGCACTCGCCATCATGCTGCCGCTCCAGGCGGCGGCTTATGATCCGGCACAGGCGCCCCGCTATAACTCACCCGACCTGTACCGGCCAAACCTGGACGGCGTGATCCTGCGCGGAGACAGCTCGCGCGGGAACGTCTCCGGAACCAGCGTCGTGCCCAGCCTCGGCGCGCTCGACGGAACCCTGGCCCGGGTCGTCGCGTGGCTGTCGGGTGTGAGCACGGTCGCAGATCTACGCGGCAGCCCGCGCGGCGCCTACTTCCGCGCTGTGTCGACCCTTGGCTTCTATGCCGCCGGCGATGGCGGGGGCGCGAGCTACCGCTTCGACCCGACCGACAAAACCTCAGCCGACAACGGCTGCACGGTTCTGGTCGGTGCGGACGGTGCGCGATGGAAGCTCGACTGGAAGGTCTCGATCGATCTGCGCCAGTGTGGAGCTAAGGGTGACGACACGACCGACGATACGGCGCGGGTTCAAGCCGCCTTCAGTGCCGCCGCCGCGCTCGGAGCCGAGATTTCGGTGCCGACCGTCGCCGCCGGCAAGGGGTTCAAGCTCACCTCGACCGTTACGGTTTCCGGAGCGCCCTTGCGGGTTCGCGGAAGCGGAATCGACCCCGGCAATCTTCAAGGCTCACGCGGCGTCGGCTCGTGGTTCCACCTCGCCCACGCGGGCGTAGGCTTCCTGTTCCAGAACACTGGGTACGCAGGCGCAAACGAGCTCGTCGGCATCGGCACGTACCGCGATCAACCCGCGCCGGCCGCCGGCTGGGCGCCTCTGGCCGCCGATTACGACGTGGTGCTGAGTGCGGCCGAGAGCGTCGTCGACATGACGATGCTGAACGCCACGAAGGGGCTGAAGGTCACCGGCAACGTCGGGATGCGGACTTGGGTCAAGCGCCTGCGCGGCCAGTTCATGCAGAACGCGCTTCTGATTGAGCGCGCTAACGACAAGAACAAGATCGACTATGTCGATGCGTGGCCCTACTGGCAGAACACAGATTTCGTTAACAGCTACACCGCCAACAATCTCGACACCGTCATCATGCAGCGGGTCGATGGCCTGGACGGCGGCTACCTGTTCACGATCTTCGCGAAGTCGGCCCTGCGGTACAGTCAGCTGGTCGCCACCGGCGCGGGGACAGGGGTCGCGTCCGAGCACAGCTGGAAGGCTGTCTATGCCGACAATGCCCGGACGTTCCTGACCTTCGATGCGGGCGCGCAGTACGCGAACCTGCATATCGGCTGGGGGACGATGTACCAGGACCCCTACAGCACAGGAGCGCACTACGGCATCGAGAATAACGGCGCGCCGAACGTCTCGGTTGCGATCGACGACTGGAAGGCCAACAACCTGCGGGGCGGTGCCGCCTACATGACCGGCGCCGGCGCGCTGCTCTCGATCGGCACGTTCCACGAGGGACAGTTCAATCGGGCCGGCACAGGCGCGCCCGCGTTCGTAGCCGTCAACGGTGCTCAGGTCCGCATCGGCCAGTACCTGCGAGCCAATGCAGCGCAGACGATCTACGGCGCCGGGGCACTGGCGGGCGTAACGGGCTGGTCGGCCCCCAACGGCGGGGCGCCGCGTGCGGGCGGGACGGGCGTGTTCGCGACGTTCGACGTGGGCTTTCTGAGTTCGACCACTAGCGCGACCGGGCAGTTCGCCTTTCCCCATAACGTCGGCCAGACCCCCAACGACGTGCTACTCTCGCCATCGCCGTCCTGTCCCGACGCGCGGCTGTACTACGCCGACGCCACGACGCTGGGCGTGCGCTGCTCCGATGCGTCTGGCGCCGCACTGGCCAATGCCACCGTGTCGTTGACCTACAGAGCCGGCATGGTCGGTAGATCCCTGCCGACGTCGAACTACTGAGCCGCGACGGTCCTCCCGCGTCACTCGAGAGCTGACGCCGATGCTCGCCCCCTGCCAGCGGCGAGTGGTACCGGCCTTTAAGGTCCCCTCCTAAGCTCTCCTCTCAAGAGGTCCTGATGCTCCTGCGCTTCCCGGCGCGGGCCGCCCTCGCGTGCCTCGCGCTCGCGGGATCGGTCCCGTGTGCCTATGCCGAGACCGCCTCCTGGTACGGCCCGGGCTTCCATGGCCGGCGCGCAGCGGACGGCTCCCTCTTCGACCAGGACGCCCTCACCGCCGCGCACAAGACCCTGCCGTTCGGGACCCGGGTGCGGGTGACCTGCACCGCCACCGGCCGCTCGGTCGTCGTGCGGATCACAGACCGCGGCCCGTTCATCGCCGGCCGGGCGATCGACCTCTCGCGCGGCGCGGCCCGGGCCATTGGCCTGTCGGGTGTCGGCCGCGTCCACCTCGCCATCCTCGGCTGATCCGGAGCACGCCATGGCCACGTCCACCGACGGAGGCGCCTTCGCGCGCCTGGACCGCACCAAGTTTTTCGCCGCGCTGAAGCCGATGTTCGGCTCGTACACGCAGGCGCAGGTCGACGGCCTCAATCACCTCCTCGACGTGTTCCTGGCCTACGCGCTCGTCCTGGACCGGCGCCTGCTCGCCTACATCATCGCGACCTCGTTCCACGAGACCGGCCGGCGGATGCAGCCGGTCCGCGAGGGCTTCGCGAGCACGGACGCCGGCGCGCGCGCGGCGGTGGCGAAGCTGTTCGCCCGCGGCGCCATCAGCCGGAACTACGCGCTGCCGAACGCCCGGGACCTCAGCTTTTACGGCCGCGGCGACGTGCAGCTCACCTTCGAGGACAACTATCGCCGGATGGGCGTGCTGCTCGGAGTGCCGCTGGCGGAGAAGCCCGACCTCGCGCTCGACCCGACGATCTCGAAGCGGATCCTCGTCGAGGGGGTGACCCGCGGCGTGTCAAAGAAGGGCGACTTCACCGGCAAGGCGCTTGAGGACTACATCGCCGGCGACGTCTGCGATTACGTCGGCGCCCGCCGGACCGTGAACGGTACCGACAAGGCCGAGCTGATCGCCGGCTACGCGAGGAAGGCCGAGGCCGCGCTGGTTGCCGCCGGCATGCCGCTCCTCGGCGCGCGGATGCCCGAAGCCCTCGGCAAGCCGGCGTCGGTCGCCACCCAGCCCGCCACGTCGACCTCCTATGCCACCGCGGCCTCTGTGGCTCCGGCTCCGGTCGTCGAGCCCAGCTTCTGGGCGCGCCTGCACGCCCTCCTCTCCCGCAAGACCAAGGTGGCCTGACATGCACCGCGCTCGCTTCCGCCGGGTCCGTCTCGGCATCTTGCGGTGGTACGCCGCCGCGCGTGGGTACCGGATCTACGCGCTCGCCCTCGTGCTGGCTGTGCCGGACATCCTGGATGCGCTGGCTGGCGTCGACTTCACTGTCCTGCTGCCGCCGGGCTGGGGGGCGAAGTCGGCCTCCGTCCTGGCGATCCTGCGCGTCGTGCTGGGCATCGTGATCCGGCGCCTCGCCATGATCGGGCCCCCGCCCGCCGGAGGGCCGCGCTGATGGGTGCCATGCTCGCCATGGCCGGCAGCCTCCTCGTGAAGCTGTTCGGCTCCGGCATCGTCCAGGCGGTGCTGGCCTACCTCAACAAGCGCTCCGACAACGGGGTGCTGACGAACGGCCAGAACGTGGCCGGCGATGTCACGGTCGCTCAGGCGCAGCTCACCGCCTACGTCGAGGAGCGGAAGGTCGTCGCGGCGGAGAGGGCGAAGCTCGCCGAGTCGAAGTGGACGGCCTGGATGATCCCGACGGCATTCGGGCTCTGCATGATCCACTTCGGCGCCATCGTCCTCGACAGCACCTTCATCTTCCATTGGCAGGTGGCGAAGCTGCCGCCGCCCTACGACAAGATGGAGTGGTCGATCGTGATGGCCGTGATTGGCGTCGCCGGCATCGCCCCGACCGCCCGCCGGATTTTCGGCAAGTAGCTTCTCATCCGCTCAACGCAACGCGGCTTGCCTCTCACGAGAGGCCGGTTCGCTTAACACAAGCCTCTCTCCCGCACGGAAGAGGGCCGCGAAAGACCGCCGCCATGGACACGTCCTTCCTGTCGCCCGGGCCGATCACCTGGGCGCAGCTCATCGCGCTCGCGCTGTTCCTGATCGCGCTCGGCAAGGGCGCGGACTGGATCATCGGGAAGCTGCGCACCGGCACGAAGGAAGCGGTCTCGCCGCTCACGATCGACATGGCCGCGGCCAAGATCGAGATCCGGTCGCTCGAGGAGAAGCTGAACGCCTTCAAGATCGAGGTGGCGCGGACCTACGTGACCGGCGACGTGATCACCCGGCTCGAGCGGCGCATCGACGACATGGTGGTCTCGGTGCGGGACGAGATGAAGGAGACGCGCGAGGCAATGCTGAAGGCCTTCATGCGACGACCCGACTGACTGGCCGTTGACATCCGTCAACAACCCGGGCGCCCTGGCTTCAGCCGGGGCGCCCTTTTCGCGTTTCAGGGGTGCGCGAGAGGCCTCCCGGTCCGCGCGCTCCACGCTTTCGCCCGGCCCCACGCGGCGGCCAGCGCTTCGATCGCCTCGTCGCGGGTCGGTGCCTCGCCGTTGAGCGGCCGGACGCCCTCGGCCTCGTGGCCACGCTGGCAGCCTGTGCAGCTCCAGGTCCACGTGCCGTTCTGCGGGCCGCCCTCCATCCGCTTGATGCGACCGACGTGCTGACCAGCCTCCTCGGCAACGAAGTCGTGGTGTGTGTCCGGGAAGGTGCGCGCCCAAGTGAAGGTCACGGCTCGGCGCTCTCGCGGATCCCGAGCGCAAGCAGCAGCTCGCGTCCGCCCGGGGTCAGGTGCCATGCGCGCCGACTGGTCCGCCCGCGGGTCGGGCGTTCCTCGACGTACCCAAGCTCCTGCAGGATCGGCATGACGGTCGGGTAGGCATCGTGCCTCAGGCCGCCGGGGTTCTCGGCGACAGCGCGCAGGGCATCGAGGTGGCGGCCGCGAATCGGGGCTTTCGGTTCGGAAGGCATGACGGCGCTGGGCTACCGCGAGTCGCCATCCTCGACGAGTCCACGGCTCGCGGCGAGGCGCCACAGGTCCGCGTCGGAGAAGATCAGATCGCCGATCTGCCAGCGCTCGAGCTCGTCGCCGATCGGCGCGACCGCGACGCCAGCAGCGCGCAGCGCGGCAACGGCTTCGAGAACCGGGTCGGCGTCGTCGGTCATGATAGCCGGGTAGCGCGAGCGGGAGGCCAGGCCATCATACATTTGATGGACTCGGGTCGGCCTCGTCGCTCATGCCGCTACCCCAGCGCGATCAGCATCCACGTGCGGGCCTTGGCCATCAGGTCGCCATCCCCGGCTAAAGGCTCGGACGCGATCACGCGGTCGATGATGTCGCGCGCGTCCGCGCCGCTCATCCCGATTCCCTGCACGAAGCCGCTGAGCCGCTCCATCAGGCGATCGACGGTCGCCGCGCGGTTGTGATCGGTGTCACCGCTCATCCCTTTACCGGGTGCGCCAGCAGGATCGCGGTCCGGACCATGTTGCGCTTCCAGGCCGGCTTGTCGGTAGTCAGCGCCTCGGCCGCGCGGGTGTTCGTCCGGAGCGTCGCGACGAGGTCGAGGGTCCAACCCTTTGCGAGCGGGTAGGCCTCGGTCGACAAGTCCGCGAGCACAGCGTCGACCGCAGCGTCGATCTCCTGATCGGTAACCTCAGCGGCCTTGCGTAGCTCGGAGACGGTCGGCGGTTCCTTAGCCATTGTGCAGCGCAAAATCCGGGGTTTTTGGAGGATAACCGGAGACCTGAACCGCCAGGTCGCCAACAAATCGCGCTAAGTCATTGCGAACAATGGTGGGCGGTGACGGGCTCGAACCGCCGACCCTCTCCGTGTAAAGGAGACGCTCTACCAACTGAGCTAACCGCCCGGCCGGCGACCGTTACGGCATGGCGCCGGTGCGGTGCAAGGGGCTCCGTTTCGGATCGGCGTCAGGGATCGACGAGCCGCGCCGCCAGTGCCGGCGCCAAGCCAACGCTCTCCACGGGCTCTGGCCTGAACCGGACCGTCCCGGTCGAACCCACTGCCAGAACCGCACGGGTTCCCGCCTCGACCGAGCAGATCAGCGGAACGGGAACCTGCGCCGCGATCCGCCGCGCCAGTCCCGCGAGGCCGGCACCCCCGAGAATGACGCGCTCGGCGCCGGACGCCGCGCAGGCGCGGCAGGCCTCGGCCAGGGTCGCCAGGGCGGCGTCCGGATCACGGGCGATGGCGCCACCGCTCGGAGCCACCGTGTGGAGCGCCGCCAGAGCATCGGACAGGCCGAGGGCCGCCACGAATTCCCGCAGCATCGGCTCCCAGGCCGCGCCCCCGGTGACGATGCCGAAACGGCCCGCCGCAGCGGCCTCGCGACAGGCGGCTTCCGCCATGCCGATGACCGGCACGCGCGACAGCTCCCGTAGGGCGAGGAGACCCGGATCGCCGAAGCAGGCCAGATACACCGCGTCGCACTCAGCCCCATGCTCCGCGAGGGCGTCGAGCGCCGCATGGCCGGCGATGGATGCGGCAGGCCGGCTCGCGATGTAACGCGCCCCGAAGCGGCCTGTAACGGCGCGCAGTTCCGCTTGGTCACCGAGTTGCGCACGGACATGGGCGGCGACGAGGTCGGTGACATGCGCGCTGGTGTTCGGGTTGATCAGCAGGACGCGCATCCAAGCCTCCGCGCATGAAAAAGCCCCCGGGGCGCGAAGCTCCGGGGGCTCGTCTCATTCGGACGTCTTCGTCAGTGGGCCACGAAGGCGGCGCCGTCTTCCTCGGTCCGGGCAGGCTTGGCCACCGGCAGCGGCTCTTCCCACTCGATCGCCTCGGGCTGACGGACCAGCGCCTTCTCCAGAACCTGATCCATCCGCGAGACCGGGACGATCTCCAGCCCGTTCTTCACGCTGTCGGGCACCTCGGCGATGTCCTTGGCGTTCTCCTCGGGGATCAGCACCGTCTTGATGCCGCCGCGCAGCGCGGCGAGCAGCTTCTCCTTCAAGCCGCCGATCGGCAGGACCCGACCGCGGAGCGTCACCTCGCCGGTCATCGCGACGTCACGGCGGACCGGGATCCCGGTCAGCGTCGAGATGATCGCGGTGGCCATGGCGATGCCGGCCGACGGACCGTCCTTCGGGGTCGCCCCCTCCGGAACGTGGACGTGGATGTCGCGACGCTCAAAGAGCGGCGGCTCGATCCCGAAGTCGATCGCCCGGGAGCGGACGTAGCTCGCCGCCGCCGAGATCGACTCCTTCATCACGTCCTTCAGATTGCCGGTGACCGTCATCTTGCCCTTGCCGGGCATCATGACGCCCTCGATCGTCAGCAACTCGCCGCCGACCTCGGTCCAGGCCAGACCCGTGACCACACCCACCTGATCGTCCGCGTCGATCTCGCCGTAGCGGAACTTCGGCGGGCCGAGGAAGACCGGAAGGGTCTCCGTCGTCACCGCGACCGACTTGGTCTTGGTGATCAGGATCTCCTTCACCGCCTTGCGGATCAGGTTAGACAGCTCGCGCTCCAGGTTCCGGACGCCGGCCTCCCGCGTGTAGCGGCGGACCAGCATCATCAGCCCGTCATCGTCGATCGACCACTCGTGCGTCCCCAGCCCGTGCTTCTTCAGGGCGTTCGGGATCAGGTGCTTGCGCGCGATCTCGACCTTCTCCTCCTCGGTGTATCCGGCAATGCGGATCACCTCCATCCGGTCCATGAGCGGGCCCGGGATGTTGAGGGTGTTGGCCGTGGTCACGAACATCACGTTCGAGAGGTCGTAATCCACCTCCAGGTAGTGGTCGTTGAAGGTGCTGTTCTGCTCAGGGTCGAGCACCTCGAGGAGCGCCGCCGACGGATCGCCGCGGAAGTCCATGCCCATCTTGTCGATCTCGTCGAGCAGGATGAGCGGGTTCGAGGTCTTGGCCTTGCGCATCGACTGCACGATCTTGCCGGGCATCGAGCCGATATAGGTCCGGCGGTGACCGCGGATCTCGGCCTCGTCACGGACGCCGCCGAGCGACATGCGCACGAACTCGCGACCCGTCGCCTTGGCGATGGACTTGCCTAGTGAGGTCTTGCCGACGCCGGGGGGACCGACGAGGCACAGGATCGGACCGGTAAGCTTGTTCGCCCGCTGCTGCACGGCGAGGTACTCGACGATCCGCTCCTTGACCTTGTCGAGGCCGAAATGGTCCTCGTCGAGCAGCGCCTGGGCGCCGAGCAGATCCTTCTTGATCTTCGAGCGCTTGCCCCACGGGATGCCGAGCATCCAGTCGAGGTAGTTGCGCACGACGGTCGCCTCGGCCGACATCGGCGACATCTGGCGCAGCTTCTTCAGCTCCGCCGTCGCCTTGTCGCGGGCCTCCTTGGAGAGCTTGGTCTTCTCGATCTTCTCTTCCAGCTCGGCCAGCTCGTCGCGGCCATCCTCGGAGTCGCCCAGCTCCTTCTGGATCGCCTTCATCTGCTCGTTCAGGTAGTACTCGCGCTGGGTCTTCTCCATCTGCCGCTTGACGCGGGTCCGGATGCGCTTCTCCACCTGCAGCACGGAGATCTCGCTCTCCATGAGCGACAGCACGCGCTCGAGGCGCTGCGCCACCGTGGGGGTCTCCAGGATGCCCTGCTTGTCGGAAATCTTGACGAGCAGATGCGAGCCGATCGTGTCGGCGAGCTTGGACGGCTCGTCGATCTGGGTCACGGCGGAGACGACCTCGGGCGAGATCTTCTTGTTCAGCTTGACGTAGTTCTCGAACTCCGAGAGCACCGAGCGCGCGAGCGCCTCGGCCTCGACGCGGTCGCCGAGCTCGTCGTGCAGGGCCTCGGCGGTGGCCTCGTAGTACTCGTCCGAGCGGGTGAAGCCCGTGACCTTGGCGCGGCCGACGCCTTCCACCAGCACCTTCACGGTGCCGTCGGGCAGCTTCAGGAGCTGGAGGACGGAGGCAAGGGTGCCGATCTTGTAGATCGCATCGGTGGCCGGATCGTCGTCGCCCGCGTTGATCTGGGTGGCGAGCAGGATGTGGCGGTCGGTGCGGACCGCTTCCTCAAGGGCGCGGATCGACTTCTCGCGCCCCACGAACAGGGGCACGATCATGTGCGGGAAGACGACGATGTCGCGCAGGGGGAGGACGGCGTAGGTGCCCGTCGTGCCCGGGACCACCGGCTGGCGCGATTTCGACTGTGACATGCTGACTTCCTCTCAGGGACGCCCGGGTTCGGCACCTCCAAGCATGGAGCGCGCCTACAGCCAGGGGCCGACCGGGCCGCGAGGGTCGGAATTTCGAAAACTTTGCGGCTGGTGACGCGGACCGGACCTCGAAGGAGCGTGCGGCCACCGCGCTGAGCCTGAGGTGGCTGCGGGGCGCAGCGTTTTCAAGATGTTCCCCGCAGCGCGCCCGGCCGGAGCCGGGCGCTTAACGCAACCCTACCAATCGCTTACGCGCTGACGCTGGCGGGCGCTTCCTTGTTGCGGTCGCCGTGGATGTAGAGGGGACGCGACTTGCCCTCGACCACCTCCGGACCGATCACAACCTGCTCCACGGACTCGAGGCCCGGCAGGTCGTACATCGTGTCGAGCAGGATCGTCTCCAGGATGGAGCGCAGGCCGCGGGCGCCGGTCTTGCGCTCGATCGCCTTGCGGGCGACGAGCGACAGCGCGTCGTCCTGGAACGTCAGATCGACGTTCTCCATCTCGAACAGCCGCTGGTACTGCTTGACCAGGGCGTTCTTCGGCTCCTGCAGGATCTTCTTCAGCGCGGCCTCGTCGAGATCCTCCAGCGTCGCCAGGACCGGCAGGCGGCCGACGAACTCGGGGATGAGGCCGAACTTCAGGAGGTCCTCCGGCTCGACCGAGCGGAAGATCTCGCCGGTGCGGCGGTCGTCCGGGGCCTGCACGGTCGCGCCGAAGCCGATCGAGGTGCCCTTGCCGCGCTGGGAGATGATCCGCTCCAGCCCCGCGAAGGCGCCGCCGCAGATGAACAGGATGTTGGTCGTGTCGACCTGCAGGAATTCCTGCTGCGGGTGCTTCCGGCCGCCCTGGGGCGGAACGGAGGCGACCGTGCCCTCCATGATCTTCAGGAGCGCCTGCTGCACGCCCTCGCCCGACACGTCGCGGGTGATCGACGGGTTGTCGGACTTGCGGGAGATCTTGTCGATCTCGTCGATGTAGACGATGCCGCGCTGCGCCCGCTCGACGTTGTAGTCCGAGGCCTGGAGCAGCTTGAGGATGATGTTCTCGACGTCCTCACCGACGTAGCCGGCCTCGGTGAGGGTCGTGGCATCCGCCATGGTGAACGGCACGTCGAGGATGCGGGCGAGCGTCTGCGCGAGCAGGGTCTTGCCCGAGCCCGTCGGCCCGATCAGCATGATGTTGGACTTGGCCAGCTCGACGTCGTTGTGCTTCGTCGCGTGCGCGAGCCGCTTGTAGTGGTTGTGCACGGCGACCGAGAGGACCTTCTTGGCGAAGTCCTGGCCGATGACGTAGTCGTCGAGGACGCGGCGGATCTCCTTCGGGGTCGGCACCCCGTCGCGGCTCTTCACCAGCGAGGATTTCGACTCCTCGCGGATGATGTCCATGCACAGCTCGACGCACTCGTCGCAGATGAACACGGTCGGGCCAGCGATCAGCTTGCGGACCTCGTGCTGGCTCTTGCCGCAGAACGAGCAATACAGCGTGCTCTTCGAGTCGTTGCCGCCAGTCTTGCTCATATCGGTCTCCGATTCCTCGCGTCCGCAGCCGGCAAGGGGGCGGACGCGCATCGTTTGAATGTAGGGGGCCCGTTTAAAGAAACAGTGTGCTGCGCGCCTTTGACCGAAGGGCCCGATCTCGGATGCAAACACGCTGCCGCGGCGGGATCAAGGCCGCGCCGCGGCGGTCAGGCGTCGCGGATCCGATCAGGCGGCTGCCGGCTCGGGGCGCTTCTCAATCACCTCGTCGATGAGCCCGAACTCCTTGGCCGCGTCCGCGGTCATGAAATTGTCGCGCTCAAGGGCGGTGTGGATCGTATCGTAGTCGCGACCCGTGTGCTTCACGTAGATCTCGTTCAGGCGCCGCTTCAGCGCCTCGATCTCGCGGGCATGGATCAGGATGTCGGTCGCCTGGCCCTGGAAGCCGCCCGACGGCTGGTGGACCATGATCCGGGCGTTCGGCAGCGCGAAGCGATGGCCGGGCTCGCCGGCGGTGAGCAGCAGCGATCCCATGGAGGCGGCCTGGCCGACGCACAGCGTCGTCACCGGGCAGCGGATGAACTGCATCGTGTCGTAGATCGACAGGCCCGAGGTGACCACGCCGCCGGGGGAGTTGATGTAGAAGGAAATTTCCTTCTTCGGGTTCTCCGCCTCGAGGAACAGCAGCTGCGCCACGATCAGCGACGCGCCGTAATCCTCCACGGGGCCGGTGAGGAAGATGATGCGCTCGCGCAGCAGGCGGGAGTAGATGTCGAAGGCGCGCTCGCCGCGGCTCGATTGCTCGACGACCATCGGCACGAGCGCATTGTTGTAGACGTCGATCGGATCTCTCATCTCGTCCTGCCCAGGAGTGAGGCCCGGGGCTGCCGCGAATCAGGGCAGCCCCGGGCATGTCAGCGAACACCGGCGATGCTTAACCATCGCCTAACCCTTGCCCGCCGTCGCTCGGACAGGGCGGGACTCAGTCGGCCTTTGCCTCGGTCTTGGCCTCGGCCTTGTCTGCCGGCTTCTCGCCGGTCGTGTCGTCGTCATCTTCGTCTGCGAAAAGCGCCTCTTTCGAGACAGGCTCCTCGACGAGTTTGACCTGCCCGAGGACGTGGTCAACGACCTTCTCCTCGAACAGGGGCGCGCGGAGTTCCGCGAGCGCCTGCGCATTCTTCCGGTAGAAGTCCCAGACCTGCTGCTCCTGGCCCGGGAACTGCCGGACCCGGGCGATGAGGGCCTGGTTCACCTCCTCATCCGAGACCTTGATATCGGCGCTCTCGCCGACCTGCGCAAGCACGAGACCGAGACGGACGCGCCGTTCCGCGATCTTCCGGTACTCGGCCTGGGCCTTCTCCTCGGTGGTGTCCTCATCCTCGAAGGTCTTGCCGCGCGTCTTGAGGTCCTGCTCGACCTGGGCCCACACCGCGGCGAATTCCTGCGCCACCAGGGACGGAGGCAGCTCGAAGGCGTACTTGCCGTCCAGGGCGTCGAGGAGGTCCTTCTTGAGGCGGCGGCGCGTGGCGGCTTCGAAGTCGCGGCCGATCGCCTCCGACACGGCCTCGCGGAGCTTCTCCAGCGACTCCATGCCCATGGACTTGGCGAACTCGTCGTCCACCTTGGCCTCGCCCGGCGCCTGGATCTTCGTGACCGTCACGTCGAACTCGGCGTCCTTGCCGGCGAGGTGCTCGGCCCCGTAGGATTCGGGGAAGGTGACCTTCACGAGCGGCTTGTCGCCGACCTTGGCGCCGACGAGCTGGTCCTCGAAGCCCGGGATGAACGAGCCGGAGCCGAGCTCCAGATCGATGCCCTCGCCCTTGCCGCCCTGGAACTCCTCGCCGTCGATGCGGCCGACGAAGTCGATGGTGACGCGGTCGCCGCTCTGGGCCTCCGCGCCCTCGTCGCGCTCGGCGAACGGGCGGCCCTGGCCGGCCATGCGCTCCAGGGCCTCGTCCACCTCCGCGTCGGAAGGCTTGGCGACGCGCTTGGTCAGGCTGACGTCGGAGAGGTCGGCGAGTTCGAAGCTCGGCATCACCTCGAGGGCGACCTTGAAGGCGAGGTCACCCTTGGCGTCCAGCGCCTTCTCGACCTCGGCCTGATCGCTCGGGAACTCGACCTGCGGCTCCAGGGCGAGCTTGAGGCCGTTGTCGGCGACGATCTGGCGATTGGCCTCGTTGACGGCGTTCTGCACCACCTCGGCCATCACGGAGCGGCCGTAGACCTTGCGCAGATGCGCGACCGGCACCTTGCCGGGGCGGAAGCCCTTGAGCTGCACCTTGTCCTTCATGCCGGACAGCTCGTTGGTCAGGCGCTCCTCGAGTTCCTGGGCGGCCAGCAGAACCTGAAACTCGCGCTTCAGCCCCTGGGCGTTGATCTCGGTCACCTGCATCGTCGTCGTCGCTCTTCAAAGAAACCTGGGTTCGCCGGGCGGGCCGGCGTCGTGCTCGCGCGGACCGGGATGCCGAGATGTCGGGTACGGGACGGAGGGTCCCGAGGGGACCGCTACCGCAGCAGACGTCCTGGTGCGGGCGGAGGGGCTCGAACCCCCACGTCTTGCGACACTGGAACCTAAATCCAGCGCGTCTACCAGTTCCGCCACGCCCGCGCGCGCCGACATCCGGCGCATCGCCGGCCGCCGGAAGCGCGCCCTATAGCATGGGCCGGCCGGCCCGCAGCAAAAAACTTACCCCTGTGGCGCGGGAGCCGACACGCCGCTATGGAGCGAACCCGTCGCGAGCCGCAGCCGAGATCCCATGCCGCCATCCCGCCCCGTGCCGCCGACCGATTCGCGCGCCGGCTCGCCGTCGCGCCGGAGCCTCCTCGCCACCGCCGCCGCCTTCGGGCTGGTGCCGGACGCGGCGCGGGCCCAGGCGCCGAGCCTGCCCCCCGGCAACGGGGCGGCGTCTCCGGTGCAACCGGAACCGGCCGCCCTGCCGGCGGCCCCCAGCCGGGCTCGGTTCCGGCCGGAGCCCGCGCCCGAAACGCCGGTCTGGTGCTTCGACGGCAAGGCCCTGCCGCCCGTCGTCCGGGTCAAGCTCGGCCAGCCGGTGCGGCTGAAGGTCGAGAACGGGACCGACAAGCCGCTCGCGTTGCACTGGCACGGAGTGCGCAACGTCAACGCCATGGACGGCGTCGGCGGGGTGACCCAGGCGCCGATCCCGCCGGGCGGCGACTTCCTCTACGCGTTCACGCCGCCGGATGCCGGCTCCTACCTGATCCGGCCGTTGGTCGTCGGGGGGTCGAGCGAACCGTCGGGGCGCGGGCTCGCGGGCATGCTGGTCGTCGAGGAGGTAAATCCGCCCGCCGTGGATGCCGATGTCAGCGTCGTCCTGCAGGATTGGCGGCTCGAGGATGACGGTACGCTCATGCCCTTCGGGCAGGTTCCGCTCGCCGCCGCACACGGGCGCCTCGGCAACCTCGTCACGGTCAACGGCAAGCCGGTGCCGGGCATCTTCGAGGCCCGCCCCGGGGCCCGGGTCCGCCTGCGCCTCGGCAATGCCTGCAACGCCCGGGCGACGCGCATCAAGTTCGAAGGCGTCAAGGTCTATGTGGCGGCGGTCGACGGGCAGCCCACCGACACGTTCGAGCCGCTCCGGGCCACCCTGCCCTTCCCGCCGGGAACCCGCTACGACCTGCTCGTCGACCTGCCGGAGGAGGAAGGCGCCACCTGCGCGATCCACGCGCTGATCGGCAAGGGCCTCATCCTGGCCAGCGTCACCACGAAGGGCGCCAAGATCACCGAGAAGCGGCCGCCGATCGGGCCGATCGGCGAGAACAAGCGCCTGCCGGCCGAGGTCAAGCTCCAGAACGCCCTGCGCCGCGACGTCGTGATCACCGGCGGCGCCTTCGTGCCGAAGGACAAGGGAGGCGCCAAGGACGGTCCGGCGCCCGACGCCGTCTATACGGGCGATCCGCAGAAGATCTGGTCGGTGAACGGTGTGAGCGGCACCACGGGCCTCCAGCCGATCTTCTCGGTGAAGCGCGGCCAGGTCGTGGTGCTGGCCCTGCGCAACGATACCGCCTTTCCCCAGGCCCTGCACCTGCACGGCCATTGCTTCCGGCTGCTCCACCCCCTCGACGATGGCTGGGAGCCCTACTGGCTGGACACGTTCCAGCTCCTGGAGGGCAGGACCGCACGGATCGGCTTCCTGGCCGACAATCCGGGGCGCTGGCTGATCAGCGCCACGGTGCTGGAGCGGTTCGACACCGGCCTGTGGACCGTCTTCGAAGTCACCTGAGCGCGGATTCGACGAGGTCCCGGAGCACCGCCGGCATCAGCTCCGGGATGTCCTCGGCGATCAGGCCGGGACCGTGGCGCAGGCCGGCATCGCCGTGGAGCCACACCCCGGCGGCGGCGGCCTCGAAGGGGTCCATGCCCTGGGCCATCAGGCCGGCGATCAGGCCACCCAGCACATCCCCGGAGCCCGCAGTGCCGAGATAGGGGCTGCCGTGGTCGTTGATCGCCGCGCGGCCGTCCGGGGCGGCGACGACGGTATCGGCGCCCTTGAGGACCACGACGGCGCCGGTGAGTTCCGCCGCCGCGCGGGTCCGCGCGACCTTGTCGGCGGCGCCTGCCGCCGCCGTACCGTCGAAGAGCCGCGCGAACTCGCCGGCATGGGGGGTCAGGACGGCCCGGGCATCGCCATCCGCCAAATGGGCGGCGAGAAGGCGCGCCTGCCCGGCGAAGCTCGTCAGCGCGTCGGCATCGAGAACGAGGCCGCGCCCGGCCGCCGCCGCCACGGCGACGCGTTCCCGGGTGGGCTCGCCGGTCCCGAGTCCCGGACCGGCCAGAACCACATTCAGCCGCTCGTCGGTGAGCAGGTCGTCGAGGTCATCGGCACTCTCGCAAGGCCGCAGCATGATCGCCGTGAGATGCGCGGCGTTCTCAGCGAGCGCCGCGGGCGGCGACGCGACGGTCACGAGCCCGGCGCCGACCCGCAGGGCACCGCGGGCGGCCAGCCGGGCGGCCCCGGTCTTCGTGGCCGGCCCGGACAGCACGAGGGCGTGGCCGCGGGTGTATTTGTGGCTCAATCCGCTGAGCCGCGGGAAGGCTCCGGCCCACAGGTCGGGCCCGTTCCGATGGAGCGGCGGGCCGACGGCCAGACCGACCGCGAGCGCCTCCGGTCCGGTCCCGATATCCGCGAGGCTGAGTTGCCCGCAGAGGCTGCGTCCGGGTTGGAGCAGGTGTCCGGGCTTGAACGCCACGAAGGTCACGGTCTCCACCGCCCGGATCGCGACACCTCGCACCGCACCGGTATTGCCGTCGATCCCGGTCGGCACGTCGACCGCGAGCACCGGGACCCCGGCGGCGTTCACCGCCTCGACGAGCGCGCGGGCGGCGCCGTCGAGATCGCGCGACAGACCGGCCCCGAACAGGGCGTCGATCACGAGGTCGCAGGACGGCAGCGGGCTGCCGTCGACCTGACGCACCGGTCCCGTCCAGGCCTGGGCGGCCAGGGCGGCGTCCCCTTTCAGCGCCGCACGCTCACCGAGAAGGACGAGGTCGACGCCGTAGCCGGCCTCCGCCAGCAGGCGCGCGGCCACGAAGCCGTCGCCTCCGTTGTTGCCGGGTCCGCACAGGACGACCGTCTTTCCGCCCGCCGGCAGGCGAGCCCGGGCGCGGGCGGCGACCGCGGCGCCGGCAGCCTCCATCAGCCGGAGGCCCGGCACGCCGCCGTCGATGGCTGCCGCATCGACCCGCCTCATCGCCGCGACCGTCAACAACCGCATGTCCGCCCTCCCCTCTGCCCGTGCACCGATCAGCCCTGACTAAAAACGCGCCAAAAACCGGAGAAGCGCCTGAAGGATGTGCGTGGATCGCACATGAAATAGGCACTATGGTTGGGCACGCCGCGAAAACGGCATGGCGGAGGCGTCACGAGGATGTTAGAAATGCCCGGCACCGCAGCGCAGGCCCGAGCGGCATGAAGAAGATCGAAGCGATCATCAAGCCTTTCAAGCTCGACGAAGTGAAGGAGGCGCTCCAGGAGGTCGGTCTCCAGGGCATCACCGTCATCGAGGCGAAGGGTTTCGGCCGTCAGAAGGGCCATACGGAGCTCTACCGGGGCGCCGAATACGTGGTCGACTTCCTGCCCAAGGTGAAGCTGGAGATCGTTCTGTCCGACGCCCTTGTGGAGGGCGCCGTCGAGGCGATCCGCAAGTCGGCCCAGACCGGCCGCATCGGCGACGGCAAGATCTTCGTCTCGACCATCGAGGAAGCGATCCGCATCCGCACCGGCGAGACCGGAACGGACGCGATCTGACGCGGGCCGTCCCGCTCCCGCAACGCTTCTCTGCCTAAGATTTCGCACTGCGCGAATGTCCGGCATCGGCGCGCTCCGCACTGGAGCGCCGCCTTCCACACCCCACATCATCGGGAACGGCTGGCCTGATCGGCCGCTTGAACCCGATGCAGGAGGATGTGCGATGGCCGCGACGGACCCGCGCGAGAGCGCCAAGATCTACGATCTGTCCGCGTTCCGGCGCTCGCGCCTGACCGCGCGGGCCGCTCCGGACGCGAAACCCGCACCCGTGCCGAGCCTCGGCGGCGGCGCGTGGTACCACGAGGCGGCGATCCGCGACGACGAGCGCCCGCGCCGATCCTGAGACCCGAAACTCGGGCGTTCCGCCCGTCCACGCACCCCGCGATACCCATACGTTACAGGGCCGCCGAGCGGAGCTCGCTATCCTGGAGCACCGGCACGGGTCACGGACCGGCCCACCCGATCCGGAAACGGCGAAGCCGGACCCGAGGGCCCGGCTTCGTTCGTTCTGTGGGAAGCTGACGCTTCCGACGCGTCTTACGCGGCTGCAGCGGCCTCGGCCGGCACGGAAGCGATCGTCTTCAGCACCTGCGAGGCGATCTGGTAGGGGTCGCCCTGGGAGTTCGGACGGCGATCCTCGAGGTAGCCCTTGTAGCCGTTGTTCACGAAGGAATGCGGCACGCGGATCGAGGCGCCGCGATCGGCCACGCCGTACGAGAACTCGTGGATCGAGGCGGTCTCGTGCTTGCCGGTCAGGCGCATGTGGTTGTCCGGACCGTAGACGGCGATGTGCTCCTCGCGGGCGTTCTTGAACGCCTCCATGAGCTTCTCGAAATACGCCTTGCCGCCGTGCTCGCGCATGAACGCGGTCGAGAAGTTGCAGTGCATGCCCGACCCGTTCCAGTCGGTGTCGCCGAGCGGCTTGCAATGGTACTCGACGTCGATGCCGTACTTCTCGCAGAGGCGCTGCAGGAGGTAGCGGGCCATCCACATCTCGTCGGCGGCCTTCTTGGAGCCCTTGCCGAAGATCTGGAATTCCCACTGGCCCTTGGCCACCTCGGCGTTGATGCCCTCGTGGTTGATGCCGGCATCGAGGCAGAGGTCGAGGTGCTCCTCGACGATCTTGCGGGCGACGTCGCCGACGTTCGAGTAGCCGACGCCGGTGTAGTACGGGCCCTGCGGCGCCGGGTAGCCGGAGGCCGGGAAGCCGAGCGGGCGGCCGTCCTTGTACAGGAAGTACTCCTGCTCGAAGCCGAACCAGGCGCCGGCATCGTCCAGGATGGTGGCGCGCTTGTTGGATTCGTGCGGGGTCACGCCGTCCGGCATCATCACTTCGCACATCACCAGCACGCCGTTCTTGCGGGCCGGGTCGGGGAAGTGGCGCACGGGCTTCAGCATGCAGTCGGAGCTACCGCCCTCGGCCTGCTTGGTGGACGAGCCGTCGAAGCCCCACATCGGGAGCTGCTCGAGGGTCGGGAAGCTGTCGAATTCCTTGATCTGCGTCTTACCGCGGAGGTTCGGGGTCGGCGTGTACCCGTCGAGCCATATGTACTCGAGCTTATATTTGGTCATTCCGGTTCTCTCGTCCGTATCGATGCGCGACCTGGGCAACCCGGGAAGACGCGAACGGCTTGCCGCCTCGTCGACGGCTGCGGCCGCCTTTGCATGGATCGTGCCAGCAGGGCCATTGCCGGAGCACAACGGTGCCCTAGAAACGGTATGGCGCGATCACGGTTTCGAGATCGGACGCAATCGCGGACCGATCGTTCTATCCGGCCGCCGATTCCGGGGCCCGGCGGGTGGCAAGGCACGCCCGCGCCGGATATCAAGCCCCGCTTGCCGGCGCACGCGACCGCGTGCGGGTGCGCCCCGAGAGACGATTCAGAGATCCCTGGAGGATGCCCACGATGACCACTGCGGCCGAGGTGCTGAAGACGATCCGGGACAACGACGTGCGCTACGTGGACTTCCGGTTCACCGACCCGCGCGGCAAGTGGCAGCACGTCACGTTCGACGTGTCGCTCATCGACGAGGAGATCTTCGACGAGGGCACCATGTTCGACGGCTCCTCGATCGCCGGCTGGAAGGCGATCAACGAGTCCGACATGCTGCTGATGCCGGATCCGGTGACCGCCACCCTGGACCCGTTCTTCTCGGCCGCGACCATGTCGATCGTGTGCGACGTGCTGGAGCCGGCCACCGGCGAGCCCTACGGCCGCGACCCGCGCGGCACCGCCAAGCGCGCCGAGGCCTACCTGCAGCAGACCGGCATCGGCGACACGATCTATGTCGGCCCCGAGGCCGAGTTCTTCGTGTTCGACGACGTGAAGTTCGGCGCCGACCCCTACCGCACCGGCTTCGAGCTCGACTCCACCGAGCTACCGACCAACGGCTTCACCGATTACGAGGGCGGCAACCTCGGCCACCGGGTGCAGACCAAGGGCGGCTACTTCCCCGTCCCGCCGCAGGATTCGGCGCAGGACATGCGCGGCGAGATGCTCGCGGCCATGCAGTCCATGGGCGTGAAGGTCGAGAAGCACCACCACGAGGTGGCCTCGGCCCAGCACGAGCTCGGCATGAAGTTCGACACGCTGACCCTGCTCGCCGACCACATGCAGATCTACAAGTACTGCATCCACAACGTCGCGCAGAGCTACGGCAAGTCGGCGACGTTCATGCCCAAGCCCGTCTACGGCGACAACGGCTCGGGCATGCACGTCCACCAGTCGATCTGGAAGGACGGCAAGCCGGTCTTCGCCGGCGACAAGTATGCCGGCCTCTCCCAGGAGTGCCTCTGGTACATCGGCGGCATCATCAAGCACGCCAAGGCGCTGAACGCCTTCACCAACCCGTCGACCAACTCGTACAAGCGCCTGGTGCCGGGCTACGAGGCGCCGGTGCTGCTCGCCTACTCGGCGCGCAACCGCTCGGCCTCCTGCCGCATCCCGTGGACCAAGAGCCCGAAGGCCAAGCGCGTGGAGGTCCGCTTCCCCGACCCGATGGCGAACCCCTACCTCGCCTTCTCGGCGCTGCTGATGGCCGGCCTCGACGGCATCCGCAACAAGATCGACCCGGGTCCGGCCATGGACAAGGATCTCTACGAGCTGCCGCCGCGGGAGCTGAAGAAGATCCCGACCGTGTGCGGCTCGCTCCGCGAGGCGCTCGCCAACCTCGACAAGGACCGGGCCTTCCTCAAGGAGGGCGGCGTGTTCTCGGACGACCAGATCGACTCGTTCATCGAGCTGAAGATGACCGAGGTGCTGCGCTACGAGATGACCCCGCACCCGATCGAGTTCGTGCAGTACTACTCGCTGTAAGGGGATTGCGGGCCGGGCACGATGCCCGGCCCGGATCTCTCCCAGGCCGGGGCCTCTCGCGGGGCCCCGGCCTTTTTCTTGGGGACGTTCCGGCGTTACCCATCCCCTCCTGATGTTGCGGCGCCGTCAGCACGAAGGCCGGGTCGGGACCCGCGCGGCCCCGGGAATGCCCAGGCGGCCGGCCGCCCAGGCGCTAGCGGTCACACGGAGCCCGCCCGATGCTTACCCTCGACCACCTCGTCGTCGTCGCGCCCGATCTCGCGGAAGGCGTGGCGCATGTCCGGGATTGCCTCGGCCTGACGATGCCGGAAGGCGGGCGCCACCGCGAGATGGGCACCCGCAACCATCTGATGCGTCTCGGCGACGCCACGTTCCTGGAGGTGATCGCTGTCGATCCCGAGGCGCCGGTCCCGCCGCGGGCGCGCTGGTTCGGCCTCGGCGATGCCGCACGGGTGCGGGCCGACTGGGATTCGGGCCGGCGGCTGCGCGGCTTCGTCGCCCGCACGGACGATCTCGACGGCGTTCTCGCCGCCCATGGCGCGCTCCTCGGCGCCGCGGCGACGATGACCCGCGGCGACCTGTCCTGGCGCTTCGCGGTGCCCCCGGGCGGGGTGTGGCCGGCGGACGGGGCAGCGCCGTGCGTCATGGATTGGGGGCAAAGCGGGAATCCGGCGGGGCGGATGCCGGATCTCGGCGCTGGTCTGGAGGCGCTCATCCTGACGCATCCGGATCCCGACGCCGTCACGGAGCTGCACGCCGCGCTCGGCCTCGCCGATCCGCCGCGGGTCGTGGCGGGCCCCGGCCCGCGCTGGACCGCCCGGATCACGACGCCGTCCGGCCCGCGGACGCTGACCTGAGCACGACGGACCCTCCTCGCCGGCCTGATCGGGTGGGTGACCGGCGAGGAGGGACTGGCCGGGACCCGGAAGCCCTGGCAACCACAACTTACCAGCGACACATCGCGGTGCGGTGACAGGAAAGTCTCACTCCGCACAGGAAGTGTGCAGAATCCTCCGCCTCCTCAAGTATGCGCGAAGATGTCGGTCTCGGGCCAGCCGTCGAGATCGAGGCGGGCCCGGGTCGGCAGGAAAGCGAAACAGGCGGCCGCGAGATCGCTGCGCCCTTCCCGGGCCAGCATCGCGTCGAGCCGGTCGCGGGCCGCGTGAAGGTGGAGCACGTCCGACGCCGCGTAATCGAGCTGGGCCTGCGACAGATTCTCGGCGCCCCAATCCGAGGATTGCTGCTGCTTCGACAGGTCGACGCCGACGAGTTCGCGGACCACGTCCTTCAGGCCGTGGCGATCCGTATAGGTCCGGGCGAGCTTCGAGGCGATCTTGGTGCAGTAGACCGGCGTTGGCATCACCCCGAGCGCCCGATACAGGACCGCCACGTCGAACCGCGCGAAGTGGAAGATCTTGAGGATTTCCGGATCGGCCAGGACGCGCTTGAGCATCACCGGCTCCGGACCGTCTTGCGGGATCTGGACCACGTCGGCCGTCCCGTCGCCGGTGGAGAGCTGCACCACGCAGAGACGATCCCGATGCGGGTTGAGCCCGAGCGTCTCTGTGTCGATGGCCACCGCCCGGCCCGCATCGTAATCGGCGGGCAGGTCGCCGCGGTGGAGACGTACGGTGGGGCTCGGCATCTTTTTCGGACCTTACGGGTTTTTCGGCCGGTAGCATCGGCGTCCAGTGCCGGCAAGCGGCCGGCCGGACGCCGGCCCGGCGGATGGAGAGGCGGATCATGACGGCAGCCGAGGTGATCGCGACGCTGGGGCTGAAACCCCATCCCGAGGGCGGCCATTACCGCGAGACCTTTCGCGATCCCCGCACGGTGGAGGGGCGCTCGGTCGGCACGGCAATCTACTTTCTGCTGGATCTCGGCGAGGTCTCGGCGTGGCACCGGGTCGACGCCACCGAGATCTGGCACTGGCATGCCGGCGCGCCGCTCGTGATCACCACGAGCCCCAACGGGCACGACGCCACGGCCCAGCATCTCGGCCCGGATCTCGCCGCGGGGCAGCGCCCGCAATGCGTCGTGCCGACCGGCCACTGGCAGACCGCCACCAGCCTGGGCGCCTGGACGCTCGTCGGTTGCACGGTCTCGCCGGGCTTCGACTTCGCCGGCTTCGAGATGGCGCCGCCGGACTGGCGGCCGACGCCGCGGCGCTAGCCTCGCTTCGGCGCCGTCCGCGACGTCCGCACCGCCGTGAGCGCCCCCGCCACGATGAGCAGGCAGGCGACCGCCAGGGCGGGGCTCGGGCTGGCATAGCCCGCCGCCACCAGGATCAGCGTCGAGAGGACCGGCGCCGCGTAGGCCGTGACTCCGAGGAGCCGGACGTCGCCGCGCTTGCAGCCGATATCCCAGAGATAGAAGGCCGCCCCCACGGGCCCGAGACCCAGCAGGAGTACGGCGCCCCATTGCACCGCATCGGCCGGCCAGACCGTCGCCTCGAAGGCCAGATGGCACGCGAGGCTGAGCGCCGCCGTGGCGAGGCAGAACCCTGCGACCGCGTCGGTCGGCACCTGCCCGACCCGGGCCGAGAGCACCGAGTATCCGGCCCAGACGAAGGCCGCCGCCAGGGAGGCCGCGTAGCCCGGCAGCGCGCCCGCAGCGAAGGTGAGATCGGCCCGTCCGGCGAACAGGGCCGCGACGCCGGCGAGACCGAGGACCGCCCCGATGAGATGGCCTGGGCGCAACCCGCCCGAGCCCGGCAGGCGGGCCGAGAACAGGACGATCAGCAGCGGCCAGAGATAGTTGATCAGCCCGGCCTCGGCCGGCGGCGCGAGGCGCAGGGCGCTGAAGTAAAGGGCGTGGTAGCCGAACAGGCCTCCGACCCCGAGCAGCCAGACCGGCCAGGGCTGGATCAGGGCGCGGGCGCGGCTCGGCCGGACGATCCAGGTTGCGCAGCCGCACAGGCCGCCGATCAGGAAGGTCATGGCGGCGAGCTGGAACGGCGGCACCGTCCCGGAGGCGGCCGTGAACAGGGCGAGCAGCGACCACAGCAGGATCGCACCGAAGCCCGCGACAGTGGCGGTTGCGCTCTGCGTGCGCAGGGTCGAGATCGATGCAGGCGCGGTCATGGCGTGCCGCTATCACGCCGCTTCCGAGTCGGCGAGACCGGGGTCACGCCGCTGTCACCGTGGCCCTCTACCGGCGACCTGAAACGGGAGGTTCGCGATGCGTGCGTTCATGATCGGGCTGGGGCTGCTCCTGGGGCCGGGACCCGGCCTCGCCGGCGAGGCCGCCCAGCTCGGGCCGCGGCCCTTCTACCTCGTCGACCAGCTGAAGCCCGGCCCGCTCAAGGACACGCTCGCCGCCTGCGGAATCGACCGGACCTACACGCCCAGGGCCTTCTCGATCTCGCATCGCGGCGCACCGCTGATGTTTCCGGAGCATACACGGGAGGGGGTGCTCGCCGCCGACCGGATGGGCGCCGGGATCATCGAGTGCGACGTGGCCTTCACCAAGGACCGCCAGCTCGTCTGCCGTCACAGCCAGTGCGATCTGCACACGACCACCGACATCCTGGCCCGGCCCGAGCTCGCGGCGAAATGCACGCAGGGCTTCACGCCGGCCGATCCGGCCACCGGCCGCAAGGCCTCGGCCAAGTGCTGCACCAGCGACCTGACGCTGGACGAGTTCAAGTCGCTGAACGGGAAGATGGACGCCGCCGATCCGGACGCCACCAGCGTGACGGCCTACATGAACGCGACCCCGCGCTGGCGTACCGATCTCTACGCGGGCACCGGCACGCTGATGTCCCACAAGGAGTACATCGCGCTGGTGAAGGGGCTGGGGCGGAAGTTCACCCCCGAATTGAAGGCCCCCCAGGTGCCGATGCCGTTCGACGGCACCTACACCCAGGACATGTACGCCCAGCAGCTGATCGACGAGTACCGGCAGGCCGGCATCCCGGCCTCCGACGTCTATCCGCAGAGCTTCCAGCTGCGGGACATCCTGTACTGGCTGGAGAAGGATCCGGATTTCGGCCGCCAGGCGATCTTCCTCGACGACCGCGACGAGACCGCGAAGGGCTTCGACCCGGAGAAGCCCGCCACGTGGCAGCCCGGCATGGCCGAACTCGCGCAGAAGGGCGTGAAGATCCTGGCGCCGCCGCTCTGGATGCTGGTGCGGCCGGGGCCTGACGGGACGATCGAGCCCTCGACCTACGCCCGGGAGGCGAAGAAAGCCGGCCTGGGCCTGATCGCGTGGTCCCTGGAGCGCTCGGGCCCCCTGAAGGGCGGCGGCGGGTACTATTATCAGTCGATCAAGCCGGTGGTGACCGGCGACGGCGACATCCTGCGGCTGCTCGATGTCCTGCACGGGCAGGTGGGCGTGCTGGGCGTCTTCTCCGACTGGCCTGCGACCACGACCTTCTACGCCAACTGCGTCGGCGCGCCCTAAGGGGTGCGGCTCAGTCGGCCCACAGGGCCACGAGGGAGAAGACGCCGGCCATCATGAAGTTGACGATGAGGAAGCCGGTGATGATCAGGGCGAGCGTCATGAGCGTTGTCTCGGGGTGAGCGATCCGGAGAACCGGCAGCAGCCCCTCGGGGCGCTGCCGGGGATGGGCGTCTCAGAGCGGGGAGAGCAGCAGGACGAGATGACCCAGATGGCCGAAATCGAGCGGCTTCCAGCCGAACCATCGTTGAAGCGGCATGTAGATCACGCACTGCACCCCGGCACTTCCGAGCATCGCCAAGACGAACCATCCCCAGTCCTGCGTGACCATCCCGATCGTGGCCGCGAACATCGCCGTCGTGGCGAAGACGAACGTGCTGGCGTTCCCCGGCCGCGGCGTGATGACGTCCGACATCGTCGATCTCCCTGATAGCGGTCAGCGGGCGCGGCAGTTCGGGCCGTACCAAGTCATGGTCCGGCGATCCATGCCGCCATCGGACGAGGCGCCGCAGATGGGGAAGCGGGGGTCGCCGCTCCGCTGCAGGCTGGCGATCTTGTAGAGATCCTGCCGGGCCTCGCGGCGGCGGTTCTGCTCGGCGAGCTGCGCCTGCCAATACAGGTTGCTGTTGGCCTGGGCGACGGCGCGCTGCTGATGGAGGCCCATCATGCACTCGGCAAAGCCGTCGGTGTCGGGCTCGAAGCCGAAGGCGTAGCACTGGTTCTGATCCATCGCGTGGCGCTCCTGCGGCGTGACGCAGGCGGCCAAGCCCAGGGCGCAGGCCGCGGCGAGACCGAGCTTCGCGACGGTGGGCAGCGTGCGGTTGAGGCTGCCCTCGCTCTGGCCGGCACGCGAAGCCGTATCGCGCAAAGAACTGTCCTGGCCGCCACCGATAAAATGAACGCCGAATTTACCGTGAAACCAGTTGTTCATGACGCCCGGGACCTCGATTTCTGTCGGCAGGACCATCCGCGAGCCGATGAAAGAAGGTCTATACGAGGCAGGTCGAATTGTTCGTGTCGCAGAACACGCGGGCGCCGGGGCCGATCGCTGCCCGCAATGCCCGTTATCCCGAAGCCGCGCGGAGACCGCGCAGGCCAGGTAGGACTTTCGTCAGGCTTGCCGGGTCGGATCGTCCGCGTCGCCGATCTGCGGGATCCGCGCGGCGTCTGGCACTCGGGCGATCAGCGGGCGCCGCCGGACTCTGGCCGCGGCGACGGTCTGCACGGGCGAAGCGCGCCCCGATGGGGAACGGGCGGCGCGCCGGCTGCGCGGCGCACGCGATGAGGCGCAGCCCGAGGCGGCCGTCATCGAAGCGATCGGGCGCGAGAGGGACCGGCCGCGGGGGCCTCGGCCCTGCGTCGGGCGCGCCGGATCGATCCGGCGCGCCCGCTGGCGATCAGACGAAGTGCTGGCCGCCGTTGATGGTCAGCGTCGAACCGTTCACGAAGCCGGCCTCGTCGCTGGCGAGGTACTCGACCGCGTGCGCGATCTCGCTGGCTTCACCCAGGCGACCCGTGGGAATCGTGGAGATGATCTTGTTGCGGATCTCCTCCGGCACCGCCATCACCATCTCGGTGGCGATGTAGCCCGGCGCGATCACGTTCACCGTGATGCCCTTGGACGCGCTCTCCTGCGCCAGGGCCTTGGCGAAGCCGATCACGCCGGCCTTGGCGGCCGAGTAGTTGGTCTGGCCGGCCTGGCCCTTCTGGCCGTTGATCGACGAGATGATGATGATGCGGCCGAAGTTGCGGCTGCGCATGCCCTCGATCAGCGGACGCGTGCAGGTGAACATCGAATCGAGGTTGGTCTTGATGACCGCCTGCCACTTGTCGAAGGTCATCTTGTGGAAGGCGCCGTCCCGGGTGATGCCGGCGTTGTTCACCAGCACCTCGATCGGCCCCAGCTCGGCCTCGACGGCCTTGATGCCGGCCTCGCAGCTCGCGAGATCGCCCACGTCGAACTTGAAGACCGGGATGCCGGTCTCGGCCTTGAAGGCGTTGGCCGCCTCGTCGTTGCCGCCGTAATTGGCCGCGACCCGATAGCCCTTGTCCTTGAGCCGCTTCGAGATCGCCGCGCCGATACCGCGAGTGCCGCCCGTGACCAGGGCGACGCGTCCTTGAGCCATTGTTTCCTCCTGTTCGCATCCCGTGATGCCGCGTGCGGATGGCGTCCGCACGCGAATTTTTGTGATCTCGGCCTTAAGTCTAAGTTGTCCAGCGGGGCTGACGCCCCGCTGCGATCAGGTCCGCTCGATGCACATCGCGACGCCCATGCCGCCGCCGATGCAGAGGGTGGCGAGGCCCTTCTTGGCGTCGCGGCGCTTCATCTCGTGCAGCAGCGTGACGAGGACTCGGGCGCCGGACGCGCCGATCGGGTGGCCGATGGCGATGGCGCCGCCGTTGACGTTCACCTTCGCGTCGTCCCAGCCCATGTCCTTGTTCACCGCCAGCGCCTGGGCCGCGAAGGCCTCGTTGGCCTCGATCAGGTCGAGGTCGGAGGGCTTCCAGCCGGCCTTCTCCAGGGCCTTGCGGGAAGCCGGGATCGGGCCGGTGCCCATCACCTTGGGATCGACGCCCGCGGTCGCCCAGGACTTGATCTTGGCGAGCGGGGTCAGGCCGCGGCGCTCGGCCTCCGAGGCCGACATCAGCACGAGGGCGGCGGCGCCGTCGTTGAGGCCCGAGGCGTTGGCGGCCGTCACGGTGCCGTCCTTGGCGAAGGCCGGCTTCAGCTTGGCCATGGCCTCCAGGGTGGCGCCGTCGCGGATATACTCGTCGGTGTCGACGACGGTGTCGCCCTTCTTGCCCGGCACGGTGACGGGGACGATCTCGTCCTTGAAGCGGCCCTCCTTGCGGGCGGCCTCGGCCTTGTTCTGCGAGCGGGTCGCGAACTGGTCCTGCTGCTCGCGGGTGAGCTGGAAGGCCTGGGCGACGTTCTCGGCGGTCTGACCCATGTGGTAGCCGTTGAAGGCGTCCCAGAGCCCGTCCTTGATCATCGTGTCGACGAGCTTGACGTCGCCCATCTTCTGGCCGCCGCGCAGGTACTGCGCGTGGGGCGAGAGCGACATCGATTCCTGGCCGCCGGCGACGATGACCTTGGCGTCGCCGTTGGCGATCTGCTGCATGCCGATCGCGACCGTGCGCAGGCCCGAGCCGCAGACCTGGTTGAGGCCCCAGGCGGTGGCCTTCTCGGGAATGCCGGCCTTGATGGCCGCCTGACGGGCGGGATTCTGGCCGGCGCCCGCAGTGAGGACCTGGCCAAAGATCACCTCGTCCACATCGTCGGGCGAGACCTTGGCCCGCTCCAGGGCGGCCTTGATGGCGGTCGCACCGAGCTCATGGGCCGGCACCGCCCCGAAGGCGCCGCCGAACGAGCCGACCGGCGTGCGCGCGGCCCCGACGATGACGATCTCTTCGCTGCCTGCCATGTGAACGTTCTCCTCTCGCGAGCCGGCGCGCCTTCCACGTTTTGGGGCGCGCTCTGTGCCGGCCCTGGGATGAAGGGCTTGAGATGGGCGAAGTCAAGGTTGTCTATCAAAGCGCCAAAACGTGCCGATGACGCGTCCGCGAAACTGAAATGGCGCTCCGGCCCCACACCCTCTGCATTATTCTGCGTTGAAGAGGTGCAGTTTGCTGTTTTCTGCGCCCGGGGAAGGCTTTAAGGATCGTGCTGCGGGCGCGAAGACAGCCCCGCCAGACTGCACCGCGCGTCTGCAACGCCCCCCGGTCCCGAGTCCAGAAAGGCCGTTCCCGATGGCGGATACCGTCAAGGCCACCCAGACCGTCATCAAGAAGTACGCCAACCGGCGCCTCTATCACACAGGTACCTCGACCTACGTGACGCTGGAGGACCTCGCCACGATGGTCCAGAACGGCGAGGATTTCGTCGTGTACGACGCGCGCACCGGCGACGACATCACCCGCTCGGTCCTCACGCAGATCATCTTCGAGCAGGAGAACAAGGCCGGCGCCGAGAACCTGCTCCCGGTGGCCTTTCTGCGCCAGCTGATCCGCTTCTACGGCGACAGCATGCGCACAATGGTGCCGAGCTTCCTCGAATTCTCCATGGCGAATTTTGCCAAGGATCAGGACGGGCTCCGCGAGAAATTCGCTCAGAGCTTCGGTCCGTCGGCGTTCCAGAACGCGATCGAGCAGCAGGTGCGCACCAACATGAACTTCTTCGGCGACGCCATGAAGATGTTCACGGGCTTCGGGCCGCCCGCCCCCGGGACGCAGCCGCCGGCGCCGACCCAGCCCACGCCCTATGCCGGGGGCGAATTGGACGATCTCAAGCGCCAGATGCTGGAGATGCAGCAGCGGCTCGAAGCGCTGGCGAAAAAGTAAATTCCCGTCGGCGCGACCGAACAAAGGGTTGACGATTAGTAAACACCGGCCCCACCTTTGCGACATCGGCACGGAAACGTGCGAAAGGTGTGCGCATGGTGCGTATCGGAACAGTCAGCCGTCTCGGCCCGACACAGGTCCGCTCCACCCGGCGCAAGCCGGTGTCGGAGCCGGACGCGTCTCCGGAGCCGGCCGAGACCGCAGCCCAGGCACTTGTGGTGATCGACGGAGGGCGGTCCGAGGGGGAACCGGAGGGTCGGCCGGCGGATCGCGCGGGCCGAGGGAGACCCCGCGCCGGCTTTGTCGCCCAGCTGCTCACGGCCGACGATCCGACGCTGCTGCCGTCACGCCTGACACGGACCCAGATGGCCGCCGCGCGCTACGCGGAGGCCGCGCGGCGCCTCGCCTGAGGCGCCGCCTTCGCGAGGCTCAGGCCTCGGCGGACTTCACCTTGAGAACCTGACGGCCGCGATACATGCCGGTCTTCAGGTCGATGTGGTGCGGACGGCGCAGCTCGCCCGAATCCTTGTCCTCGACATAGGTCGGCGCCTTCAGGGCGTCGGCCGAGCGGCGCATGCCGCGGCGGGAGGGGGAAGTCTTTCGCTTCGGAACGGCCATGGCAGGATCCTTCGTGACGCCGCGGACAAAGCGGCGCGCGGGCGGCTCCTCAATCGAGGATCGCCACGCACACCGCGGGATACGGATGAGGGCGGGCTTATAACTCCGGCGCCGGCCCGTGGCTAGGGGTGCCGGACCACAACCGTTAAGCGCGGGTTCAAGCAGGCCGTCGCAGATCTGCCACGACGGCACCGCGCAGCGGGCCGCGTCCTTCGGGAGAACGCCATGGCTTCCTCCACCAAGACCCTCGCCCTTCTCGCCCTCCTGTCGAGCCTCGTGGCGGCCCCCGCGCTGGCGCAGGCGCCCCAGGCGCCGACGACCGCAGCGCCGACGGCCCCCGCGAAGCCCATGGCACCGAGCGCACCGGTGGCCGGATCGCCCAACGCCGCAAAGGGCGCGCTCATCGACCTCAACAGCGCCAGCACCGAGGAACTCGACGCCCTGCCGGGTATCGGCGCGGCGCGCGCGGCCGCGATCATCAAGGGGCGGCCGTATCGCGGGAAGGACGATCTCGTCTCCAAGAAGATCATCCCGAAGACCGTCTACGACGGCATCAAGGACAAGGTCATCGCCAAGCAAAAGTAGCCGCTACTCGGCGATCGCCCCCTGAGGCATGGAGAAGCCGGGGGGCGTCTTCGGGGCCGCGGCGGCCTTCGGCGCCGCGTGCCGGGGCGCCTTCTTGCGTGCCTCGGCCTTCGGCTCCTTCGGCGCCTTGACGGCGGGCGGCGTCTCGCAGGCGCGGAAGGTGAGCTGCGCCAGCGGCGTGCCCTCCTCGGTGACGATCGCGATCGGATCGGGGAAGGTCGGCAGCGTCGGCTGCCAGCGAATCGGGCCGCCGAGCATCGCCTCGATTCCCGCCGGGGCGCCGCCGCGCCGCAGCGTCGTGAAGTCAGGCCCGTAGGCGGTGGCGACCTTCCCGGCAATCACGACCTGGAGCACCTCGTTCAGTTCGGGCGTCAGCGGCCTGAGCGGGTTCGTCGTGCGGATCTGCCCGGACCGCGTGATCACCATCTTGAAGCCCTTGCCGCTCTCGAAGCGGGCCGCCTGGGTCCCACAGGGCTGCTCGAGGGCCGGGCCGGCCGCCGGCGTCGGGCTCGTCGCCTGAGGGGCACTCGGCTCCGGGGCGGGAGCCGGCGCAGCGGGCGCGGTCTGTGCCGGAACGTCCGGCGCAGGCGGCTTTCCGGCCGGCGCGGCCGAAACGGACTGCGCCATCGTCAGGTAGAGGGGGCCGGCCAGCAGCAGACCGGCCGCCCCGCGCAGGCTCACCGTCATCGGCTGCCTCCGGGCGGATCGCGGTGAAGCGCCTCGCTGCGCTGCGTCCTGTCGAGGGCGCGGATCGGTTCCAATTCCATCGCTTCCAGATCGAGCACTCGCGGATCGAGCACCTGTGCGCTGCGGTCGATCGGGCTCCTGCGGGGACCGACCGAGCCGATGAGCAGATCCTCGTCCTCAAGATCGAGGTCGGAGCCCATGCGCAGGGGCTCGCGCCGGCCGCGAGCCACCATCGCGGCGACGGCGACGACGGCGATGGCGAAAACCAGGATGGCCAGGATGATGAACAGGCGCTCCATAAGGCGGCAAGCTCTAACCTGCGGTTCAGGCCGCCGCCACCCCGTCGCGTGTCCGATCGCGTCCCCGATCGCGTGCGGAACGCTCCTTGCGTGCGCCGCCGGACCGGGTAGATGCGGGCAGACCGGAGCCGGGACCGACCGATGCAGCACGAGCCGAGCCGCGAGCCCGAGGAACTGGAGGCGCACCTCCTCGGACTGATTGAGGCTGCCCGGGAACAGGCCCGGGAGGACCCGTTCCGCAATCCCGTCCTGGCGGTGACCCTGGCGATCACCCGGCGGTTCGACAGGAACGAGATCTCGGCAGGCGACCTGGACGGCCTGTTCGTGCGCCTGCGCGCCGAAGCCCTGGCAGCCCGGGCGGAGCGGCTGCGGGCCTATGTCGGGCTCGATGCCAGCCCCGAGGATCCGCAGGCGGGGATTCCCGCCCGTCTCGTGGCGGCAATCCCCGACCGGTCGGACAGCGTCGAGGCCTTCGCGGCCCTCATCCACCGCACCGCCTTCGCGGTGGTGTTCACCGCCCATCCCACCTTCGGCATGCCCCGGGCCGTCGCCGGCCTCCTCGCCGAGGCCGCGAGCCTGCCCGACGCTGCGGCCCGCGCCGGGCTGATCGAACGGGCGGCGACTTTGTCCACGCGGCCGGACGCGCCGATCACCCTCGACGTCGAGTTCGAGCAGGCCTGCGCGGCGGCCAATAACGGGCGGCTCGCCCTCGACGCTTTCAACGGCGCCCTGCTCGACGCCGCCCGCGCCCGCTGGCCCGACCGCTGGACCGAACTGACGCCCCGCCCCTTCGCCATCGCCAGCTGGGTCGGCTGCGACACGGACGGGCGGACCGACATCGGATGGTGGGACACCCTCCGCTACCGGCTGATCTCGAAGCGGATGCAGTTCGACCGGGTGATGCGCGATCTGCCCGCGAGTCCCGCGTGCCGGGAGGTCCGTGCCCTCGCCGAGAACGCGCTGGCAGCGGTGAACCGCCAGCTCACCGTGGCGCCGCGCCTCGGCGACCAGCCGTCCCTCGAGGCGGTGCACCGCTTCGCCCTGGCCCTCATCATCGAGCGCGAGCGCGCCCAGACCGACGCGGGCGCCCTCGTCGCCGCGCTGACCAAGGCCCTCGAGGCTGCCGACGACGGGGCCGACAGACGGCGGATCGCGGTCCTGCGCGCGGGCGTCGCGACGCACGGCCTGTCGAACGCCCTGCCGCATTTCCGGCTGAACGCCAGCCAGATCCACAATGCGGTACGCCGGGTGATCGACCTCGAAGGCGAGCCCACCGACGCGGCCCGGCGCCGGTCGCACCTCGCGACGATCCACACCCTGCTGAACGATGTCCGGCCGGTCGCCGTCGATTTCGGGGCGCTCGCGGCCGAGCGGGCCTCGGCCGCCCGGCTGATGATGACGATCGCCCAGATCCTCAAGCACGTCGACGGCACCCATCCGGTGCGCTTCCTCATCGCCGAGACCGAGACCGGCTACACCCTGCTGGCCGCCCTCTGGCTGGCGCGGCACTACGGCATCGCCGACAAGCTGGAGATCACGCCGCTGTTCGAGACGGCAAGCGCCCTCGAACAGGGCATTCGGGTGCTCGACGACGCCCTGCGCAACCCCCACTGGCGCCAGTATCTGAAGCGCATCGGCCGGCTGACCGTGCAGTTCGGCTATTCCGATTCGGGCCGCTATGTCGGCCAGCTTGCGGCGACCTTCTGGATCGAGCGACTGCGGCTGCGCATCACCGAGATGCTGGTCCAGAACGGCCTGTCCGACGTCGAGCTCGCGATCTTCGACACGCACGGCGAATCGATCGGGCGCGGCGCCCATCCGACCTCCCTGCGCGACCGCCTCGCCTACCTCGCCCCCGAGGATGCGCGGGACCGGGCCCGCAAGGCCGGCATCCGGGTCCGGCTCGAATCGAGCTTCCAGGGCACCGACGGCTACCTGCTGTACGGCACCGAGGCGCTGGCCCGCGCCAGCGTCGCCCGCATCGCCGAGCACGTCTACGCGCTCGACGTGACGGAGGAGGATTCGTTCTCGGACTACGCCCTGAACGACCATCCCAAGGCGGCCGACGCCAAGGTCGATCCGATCTACGCCGAGCCGGATTTCGCCCTCGAATTCTTCACCGCGGCCCGCCAGGACATGGAGGCGCTGGTCGACGATCCGGGCTACGCCGCCCTGCTCGGCACCTTCGGCCCGAGCCTGATCGACCGGACCGGCTCACGTCCGGTAGCACGCCAGACCGACAATGGCGGCCCGGCGCGGATCACCCATCCGCGCCAGATGCGGGCGATCCCCAACAACGCGATCCTGCACCAGCTCGGCTTCCTGGCGAATTCCCTGCACGGGATCGGCCGGGCCGCCCAGCGCGGCCCGGACCTGTTCCGCGACATGCGCCGCGATTCGGTGCGCTTCTCCCGGGCCTTCCGGCTGGTGCAGCACGCCGCCTCGGTGGGCGACCTCGACGTGCTGCGCGCCTATATCGACACCCTCGATCCGGCCGTGTGGCTGGAGCGGGCGCGGCGCACGCAGAAGGATTTCCGCAGGGACGAGCTGGTCGTGATCTCCGGGGCCCTGGAGCGCCTCGATCTCGCCCCCGCGCTCCGGAACCTGTTCGGACGCCTGACCCGCGACTGGCTCGCCCTGCGCGCGGCCGCCCCGGACCTTCCCGCCATGTCGGCGCGGCTGACCCTGCTCCACGCCCTGCGGCTCGCGCTGATCCACCGGATCTGGTTCCTGGCGGTGCACATCCCGGGTTTCCGGCCCCAGGCGGGCATCTCACGCGAGCAGCTGCTGGAGCGCTTCCTGCGGCTGGACATCGACGGCTGCCTGAAGCTCCTCGACGCGATCTTCCCGATCACGCCGGATCCGACGCTCGGCCTGAACTTCGGCGAGCCGGCCGGCCCGCGGGACGTCGGCACCTACGAGGCGGAGCACGCCAACCTGTTCCAGCCGATCCGCCGGATGTTCGACCAGGTCCGCGAGATCTCCGGGATGATCCAGCACGAGGTCGGCGCGTTCGGATGACCGCGACGCCGTCCCGCAGGCCGAGGCCGGACGCGCAATCTGGCCCGACCTCGGCGCCGGCCTATATCGTCGACCATGGAACAGGTCGTCGTCTGGTTCGATGGAGGCTGCCCCCTCTGCCGGCGCGAGATCGCGCTGATGCGCCGGCTGGACCGGCGCGGCGCGATCACCTTCGTCGACGTGACAGAGGATGCGGACACCTGCCCGGCCTCGCGGGCGGACATGCTGGCGCGCTTCCATGCCCGCGAGGGCGAGTCCGTCCTCACCGGCGCCGCGGCCTTCGCGGCGATGTGGCGCGCGATCCCGGTTCTGCGCCCGCTCGGGCTCCTCGCGCGGTCGGGCCGCGTCCTGCAGGTCCTTGAGCGGCTCTACGGCGTGTTCCTGAGGGTCAGGCCCCGGCTGCAGCACCTCGCCCGGCGATTCGAACGGCCCCGGGCCTCAGCCTGAGGCGGGGATCCGCGGAGACGCGCTCACGCGGCCTCCACCTGCAGGATCGTCCCGCGAATGGCTGTCACCCGAACCCGTGCCCCGGCCGGTAGATCGGGTCCCTCGACCCGCCAGAGCGTATCGTCGAAGCGGATGCGGCCAGCCCCCTGCACGATCGGCTCGTCGAGCACGCCGGCGCGCCCGATGAGGCCCCTGTCGGCGCGGTTCAGCGCGGGAGCCGGCGGTCCGGCACCCCGCCGCTGCAGGCGCGCCGCGACGGCGACCAAGCCGACGGCCAGCACCGCGAACAGCAGGGTCTGACCCTGCCAGGGCAGGGGCAGCGCGGCGGCGGCCACGCCCGTCGCGACGGCGGCGAGGCCGAGCCAGATCAGGAAGACGCCGGGTAGCAGGATCTCGGCCCCCGCCAGGGCCAGCCCGGCGATCACCCAGCTCCAGGCGGGCCCGAGAGCCGCGACGGCGTCGGCGACGGAGGCGGGCATCGCCGGCGTCAGGTCCGCGGCGGGGCGACGTTGGGCGGCGTTCCCGCGCGCCTGGGCGCCGAGGGACCATCGCCGAACACGGTGCGGGTGAGTTCACCGATCCCGCCTAGGGTGCCGGCGAGAGCCGCCGCCTCGATCGGCACCACGACCACCCGCTGGTTCGGCGCGGTGGCGATTGCCCGTACGGCCTCGACGTATTTCTCGGCCACGAGGAAATTCGCCGCCGCGATGTCGCCCTCCGCGATCGCCCGGCTGACCATGCCGGTCGCCGCCGCCTCGGCCTCGGCGGAGCGCTCACGGGCCTCCGCGTCGCGGAAGGCGGCCTCGCGCCGGCCCTCCGCCTCCAGGATCGCCGATTGCTTGCGTCCCTCGGCCCGGAGGATCTCGGCGGCGCGCTGCCCCTCCGCCTCCAGGATCGAGGCGCGCTTCTCGCGCTCGGCCTTCATCTGGCGGGCCATGGCCCCGGCGAGATCGGCCGGAAGCACGATATCCTTGATCTCGATCCGGTTGATCTTGACGCCCCAGGGCGAGGCCGCCGCATCCATCACCCGGAGCAGGCGTTCGTTGATCTCGTCACGGTGAGCGAGGAGCTGGTCGAGATCCATCGCGCCGACCACGGTGCGAATGTTGGTCATCGTCAGGGTGGTGGCGGCGAGGTCGAGGTTCGAGACCTCGTAGGAGGCGCGCGCCGCGTCGAGCACTTGGTAGAACACCACCGCGTCGATGGTGACGCCGGCATTGTCGCGGGTGAAGGCCTGCTGGCTCGGCACGTCGATCACCTGCTCCATGACGTTCACCCGCCGGCCGATCCGCTCGACGAAGGGGGTGATCAGTCCGAGGCCGGCATCGAGGCTGCGGGCGTAGCGGCCGAAACGCTCCACCGTGTAGACGTAGCCCTGGGGGACGATCTTCACGCCCGCGGCCAGGGTGATGACCGCCAGCGCCGCCACGCCCACCGCGAAGACGCTCAGCCCGAACGGCAGCCCCATCGACACCCTCTCCGTCCCGGCCGCGCGTCCGGCGCGCGAGACGCAGCCTAGCAGGCCGATGCGCGCCTCGCGACCGCGGTCCCGGACAGCCGAGAAACGGGGCCGCCGCGGCCCGGCGTGAACGGGCCCCCATTCATTTCGATCATCTTTGGTTCAGGCCGCGGCGCTTAGGAAGTCGGCAAGCGTCGCGTTCGTCGTCGCTCCAGACCCTCCAACGCAACGCTTGTTGAAGAAACATTCGGCATGATCCCCGCCACCCTCGCCGCGGAAAGAAGTCCTTTCGCGCCGCTGCGGGCGGCAGAAATCCCCACCCAACCGGATCCGGTGCGCGCGTGAAGATCGCTGTCCTCGCACATCTGAAATACCCGATCGGCCAGCCCTATGCCGGCGGCTTGGAGATGCACACGCATCTCCTCACCGTCGCGCTGAAGCGGCACGGGCACGACGTCACGCTGTTCGCCAGCCGGGGCTCGGACCCGGCGCTCGATCCCGTGATGCTCTGCGATCCTACCGGGGACGCCCTCCTGGACCCGGACCGCGAGGAGGCGATCGACCGGGCGGAGCACGAGGCCTACCGGCGCATGATGGAGATGGTTGCGGCCGGGGGCTTCGATCTGGTCCACAACAATTCCCTGCACGCGCTGCCGCTGTGCGAGAGCACCCGGATCGGCCTCCCTTGGGTGACAGTGCTGCACACGCCGCCCTTCGAGTCCCTGGTCGCCGGCATCGTCGATGCCGATCCCGACATGGCCTTCCTCGCGGTCTCGCCGTCGCTGGCGCAGGAATGGGCGCATCTCGTCCCGAACGCGCAGGTGGTCGACAACGGCGTCGATCTGTCGACCTTCGTGTTCTCGGAAGAAGCCGACGTTCCGGCCTTCGCCTTCTGGTCGGGCCGAATCGTGCCCGAGAAGGGTCTGCACCTCGCCATCGACGCCGCCCGCGCCGCCGGGCTGCCGCTGACCTTCGCCGGCCCGAAGCTCAATCCCGGCTACTGGGCCGCCGAGATCGCCCCACGCATGGGGCCGGACCTGACGCATCTCGGCCATCTCGCGCACCGGGATCTGGCCCATCATCTCGGCCGGGCGCGGGTCGCGATCGTCTCGCCCCGCTGGGAAGAGCCCTTCGGCCTCGTCGTGGCGGAGGCGCTCGCCTGCGGCACCCCCGTGGCCGCCTTCCGCCGCGGTGCCATGCCTGACATCCTGGACGCGTCCTGCGGCCGCCTCGCCCGTCCGGACGATCCGCAGGATCTCGCAGTGGCCATCCGGGAGGCCGCCGGCCTGTCGCGCCGGGCCTGCCGCGACCGGGCCGAGGCGCTCTACGACGCCACCGCCATGACAGGACGCTACCTGGAAGCGTACGATGCGGTGATCGCGCGCTGCGCCGAGCGGGCGCGGCCCGCCCTGCGCGTCGCCGGAGGACGCGGCTGACCGGCGCAGATACGCGCGCCGTGCCGCATTTCCGCACCCGAGCCCGGAGCCCGGCGGCTCGACGTCCCGCCCCCGACCTCCGCGGCGCATGACGGTGCCACGGGAGACCTGACATGACTACGGACGCCGACCATCCGGCCCCCCTGCCCTGCGTCGTCTGCATTCCCGCCCGGAACGAGGCCGAGCGCCTGCCCCGCCTGCTCGCCTCCCTGGCCGCGCAGGAGGGCGTCTCGGCACGGGCGCCCCTCAGGGTTGTGGTTCTCACCAACAACTGCACGGACGGGACCGTCCAGGCGGTGCGGGATGTCGAAGCCTCGGGCATTCTCGCAACCCTCGCCCTCCGCCTGACCGACGTCGAGCTGGCCGGCGCTGAGGCCCATGTCGGCACGGCCCGGCGCATGGCGCTGGAGGCCGGGGCCGACTGGCTGGAGGCTGACGGACAGCCGGACGGAATCCTCCTCACCACCGACGCGGATGCCCGCCTGCCCGCCGACTGGGTGACGGCGAACCTGCGCGCGCTGGAGGCCGCGGACGTCGTCGGCGGCCGGCTCGTGATCGACGAGGACGGCACCGCGGATCCCGACCTCGTGGCCCTGCACGCACGCATCGAGCGCTACTGGTCCGGTGTCCGCCGCCTGGAGGATCTCCTGGACCCGCCGCCGCACGATCCCGCCCCCCGCCACGGCGACCATACCGGGGCGAGCCTCGCCGTTCCGGCCGTCCTGTACCGGTCGGTCGGGGGGCTGCCGGCGCTGCCCTGCGGCGAGGACAATGCCCTCGTCGGGCTCCTGCGCGCCAACGGGGCGCGCCTGCGCCACTGCCCGGAGGTGCATGTGCTGGTCTCGTCCCGCCATCAGGGGCGGGTCTCGGGGGGCATGGCCACCGAGATGCTGCGCCGCGCCCGTGTCCTTCACGGAGAGGCTTACCTGCTGCCGGAGGCCGCCCATTGGCAGGCGCTGATCCTGCGCCGGGCGGCGCTGCGCCGGGCCTTCCATCTGGACCCCGAGGCCCGCACCGCAGCCTGCGGGCGGCTCGGGCTCGCCCCGGAGGATCTCGCCACCGTCGGCGCCTGCCCCAACGACATCGCCTTCGTGGAGCGGGCCGACCGCATCCTCGAATCCCGCAGCGCGCCGGCGCGGGAATGTGCCCTGGAGCAAGCGGTCGCGGATCTCGACGCCCTCGCCCTTTCCCTGAAGGCCGCCGCGTGACCCGCGGCATCGGCTGGTACGTCCACCACCAGGGCGCCGGCCATCTCCAGCGCGCCCGGGCCGTCGCGGGGGCCCTGCCTCGACCCTGCACGATCCTCGGTACGCTCGCCGGTTTCGACACCGCCGGCCTCGACGTCGTCGACCTGCCCGATGATCGCCCCCTCGGCACCGCGGCCTTCGACGGCCGGGACGGCGAGGCCGAGCGGCCGGAGTCGCTCCACTACGCCCCTCTGAACCATCCCGGCATCCGCGCCCGGACGGCACGCATCGCCGCCTGGGCGGAGCGAACGGACCCGGCCCTGCTCGTGGTCGACGTCTCGGTGGAGGTCGCGCTCCTGGCGCGCCTGCTGTCGGTGCCGACCCTGGTGGTGCGGCTTGCCGGAACGCGGACCGACCGGCCGCACCTCGAAGCCTTCCGCAGCGCCACGCGACTGCTGGCGCCCTTCCCCGCCGCGCTCGACGGGTCGTCCGTCCCGGACTGGGTCCGGGCCAAGACGCTGTATGCGGGCTTCCTCGGCGCTCCGGCCCAAGGGCTCACCGAGGGGAGCCGGGACATCGTGGTGGTGTTCGGCCGCGGCGGCACGGGGGGCAGCCTCGCGGATCTCGCCGCGGCGGCGCGGGCGGTGCCCGACCGGCCCTGGCACGTCCTCGGGCCGGTCTCGGGCAGCGGCGAGATGCCGGACAACCTGCACCTGCACGGCTGGGTCCCCGACGTCGAGGCGCGGGTGGCGCAGGCGGCGCTGCTGGTTGGCGGCGGCGGCGACGGTGTGGTCGCGCTCGCCGCCGCGCAGGCGAAGCGCTTCCTCTGCCTGCCGGAGGAGCGGGCCTACGGCGAGCAGACCGAGAAGGCGGAGGCGCTGGCGCGGCTCGGCGCCGCGATCGTCCATCCGGGCTGGCCCCCGGCCTCGGCCTGGCCGGGCCTGATCCGGGACGGCCTCGCCCTCGACCCGGCGGTGATCGGCGCCCTGCACGATCCGGATGCGGTCCGGGGCTGCGCAGCGGCGATCGAGGCGTTGGTCCGGCACCTCTGAATGATCGGCCCGCGACGGTCCGGGGCGGGCGTCCTTGCGGACGCAGCGAGGCGGGAGAGCGAACTCCGTCTCTAAACGCCGCCGAAGCGAAGCTCGCTCCGGCGGACGTGTTTCAGGTTGGGCTCAGGAGATCAGATCGAGCTTCGCGGCCTCGATCCCGTCGGCGCGGATCGCGTCCGGCAGCGAAGAGAAGTCACGATATCCCGCCTCGCGCGCCATCGCGTCGAGGGCCGTCTGCTCGTCATCGGCCGCCCCGGTCCAGAGCACGGCGCCGCTCTTTGTCTGCCTAATCTGGAAAATGCTCATCGATCCCTCCCCGGTCGCGAAAAGACCTTCACGGTATTAACGTCGCCGTTCGTCGCCGGTTGCAGGGGGACCGAACACAACAGCCGCGGTTCGTCGGCGCCAATCCCCTGCGGCGCGAGGCCCGGCGACGGCATCGCGCAATGGCGCTATTCTCGTCCGCATCCAGGATGACTCGCCATGAAAACGCCGACCTGCCCGGCGAGGGAGAGACAAGATCAATCGAGCGCCGATTGTGAGGCCCCCGTCGTGAAGTATGTCCGTTGGCGCGCGTCCCGCCTCAGTCTCCTGTGCGGGCTCGCGATCCTCGCCGCGGCGCCGGCCCGGGCCGTCGAGACTGCCGCCGTTCCCGACGTGGCCGCCATCGCCCCGGCGGTGACCGTCGTGCCGGCCGAGAGCCGCGAGATCGTCGAGCGGGCCGTCGTCACCGGCACGCTGGTCCCCCGGGACGAGATCCTCGTATCCCCCGAAGTCGAGGGCCTGCGCATCACCGACCTGCTCGTCGAGGAGGGCGACCGCGTCACCAAGGGGCAGGTTCTCGCCAAGCTGTCGCTGGAGATGATCGCCACGCAGGAGGCCTCCAACGCCGCGGCGATCGCCCGGGCCGAAGCGGCCATCGTCCAGGCCCGGAGCCAGATCGTCCAGGCGGAGGCCGCCAACGTCGAGGCGCGTCAGTCCCTGGAACGCGCCCAGGCGCTGGCCAAGACCGGCAACGCCACCGCGGCCGTGCTGGAGCAGCGCGTCTCGGCGGCCCAGGGGGCGGAAGGGCGCCTCGCCGCCGCCAAGGGCGGTCTGCAATCCGCCCAGGCCGACCTCGCCACCGCCCGCGCCGCGGGCTCCGAGATCGCCCTGCGGCGGGCCCGCACCGATATCCGCGCCCCCGAGGCCGGGATCATCAACCGCCGCACCGCCCGGATCGGGGCCACCGCCACCGCGGCGGCCGAGCCGCTGTTCCGGCTGATCGCCCGGGGCGAGATCGAGCTGGAGGGCGAGGTGCCCGAGACGTCCCTGGCGCGCCTCCAGGTCGGCAATCCGGCGAGCCTCGACCTCGACGACGGCCGCCGCCTCGCCGGCACGGTGCGCCGGGTCTATCCGGAGGTCGACCGGGCGACGCGGCTCGGCAAGGTGCGCATCCGCCTCGGCGACGATCCGGCCCTGCGCATCGGCGCCTTCGCCCGCGGCAACGTGGAGATCGCGCGCCGTACGGGCATCGCCGTGCCGGTCTCCAGCCTGCTCTACGCCGCCGACGGCCGCGCCAGCGTCCTCGTGGTGAAGGACGGGCGCGTCGAGGCGCGGCCCGTGACCACGGGCCTCTCCGCCGAGGGCTTCACGGAGATCCGCGCGGGCGTCGCCGCCGGCGAGAGCGTCGTGGCCCGCGCCGGCAGCTTCCTGCGCGACGGCGACCGGGTACGCCCCGTGCCGGCTGCCGCCAGCAGCACGCCGATCGCCGACGCGGCCCCGCGGTAGGACGAGTCGAAGGATCCGGCCATGCGCCTCAACGTCTCCGCCTGGGCGATCCGCAAGCCCCTGCCCTCGGTGGTCCTGTTCCTGGTCCTGATGATCCTCGGGCTGGTGAGCTTCCGCTCGCTGCCGATCACCCGCTTTCCCAACATCGACATCCCGATCGTCTCGGTGACGATCACCCAATCGGGGGCGGCCCCGTCCGAATTGCAGACCCAGGTGACCAAGTGGGTCGAGGATTCGGTCGCCGGCGTGAAGGGCGTCAAGCACATCCTCTCGACGATCACCGAGGGCACCTCCACCACCACGATCGAGTTCCGCCTTGAGGTAAACCAGGATCGGGCGACCAACGACGTCAAGGACGCCATCGCCAAGATCCGGCAGAACCTGCCGCGCACCATCGACGAACCGATCGTCTCCCGCGTGGAGATCGCCGGCCTGCCGATCATGGTCTACGGCGCCTCCGCGCCCGCCATGACCCCCGAGGACCTGTCGTGGTTCGTGGACGACGTGGTCGCCCGCGGCCTGCAGAGCGTGAAGGGCGTCGGCGGCGTCGAGCGGCTCGGCGGCGTCGCACGCGAGATCCGCGTCACCCTCAAGCCCGACCGGCTGCTGGCGCTGGGCATCACCGCCGCGGACGTGAACCGGCAGCTGCGCCTGACCTCGGCCGACATGGCCGGCGGCCGGGCCGAGGTCGGCGGCCAGGAGCAGTCGATCCGGGCGCTCGCCGCCTCGGCGAGCCTCGAGACGCTGGCCAAGACCTCCATCGTCGTGCCGGGCAACCGCAAGGTCCGCCTCGACGAGCTGGCGACCCTGTCCGACACCGCCGAGGAACCCCGCACCTTCGCGCGCTTCAACGGCGAGCCGGTGGTCGCCTTCGCGATCTCCCGGGCGAGCGGCGCCAGCGACGCCGACGTCTCGGTGGGCGTCGCCAAGAAGATCGCGGCGCTCCATGCGGCGAACCCGAACGTGCGGTTCGACCTGATCGACACCAGCGTCGTCAACACGATCGGCAACTACCACTCGGCCATGATGGGCCTGATCGAGGGCGCAGCCCTCGCGGTCGTGGTGGTGCTGCTGTTCCTGCGGGACTGGCGGGCGACGCTGATCGCCGCCGTGGCGCTGCCGCTCTCGGTGCTGCCGACCTTCTGGGTGATGAGCGCACTCGGCTTCTCGCTCAACGCCGTGAGCCTGCTGGCGATCACCCTGGTCACCGGCATCCTGGTGGACGACGCGATCGTGGAGATCGAGAACATCGTCCGGCACATGCGGATGGGGAAGTCGCCCTACCGCGCGTCCCTCGAGGCCGCCGACGAGATCGGGCTCGCGGTCATCGCCATCACGGCGACGATCATCGCGATCTTCTCGCCGGTTTCCTTCATGGGCGGCATCGCCGGCCAGTATTTCAAGCAGTTCGGCCTGACCATCGCGGCGGCGGTGTTCATGTCGCTGCTCGTGGCGCGGCTGATCACGCCGCTGCTCGCCGCCTACTTCCTGCGCGACCACGGGCCGGACCACGAGCGGGACGGCTTCGTGATGCGCGGCTACACCCGCCTCGTCGCCTGGTCGGTCCGGCACAAGTTCATCACGCTGGTGCTCGGCATCGCGTGCTTCGCCGCCTCGATCGCCTCCACGGGCCTGCTGCCCGCGGGCTTCCTGCCGGCGGAGGACCAGGCCCGCACCCTGTTCGTGGTCGAGCTGCCGCCGGGCGCCCGGCTCCCGGACACGGTCCGAGTCACCGACCGCATCGAGGAGAAGATCCGCGCGCTGCCCGAGGTGAAGAGCGTGTTCGTGGACGGCGGCCGCCAGCTGCCGGCCAAGAAGGAGGTGCGGCTCGCGAGCCTGACCATCAACCTCACCCCGAAGAACGCCCGCCACAAGACCCAGAAGCAGGTCGACGCCGAGGTCGCGGCGATCCTGCGGGAGGAGCCCGACCTGCGGTTCTGGGCCCTGCGCGAGGGCGGCCAGCGCGATCTCGCGCTGATCATCGCCGGCCCCGACAAGGCCGTGGTGGCGGAGGTCGCCGCCAAGCTCCAGCGCGAGGCCCAGCGGGTCCCCCACCTCGTCAACGTCATGTCGACGGCGCCGCTCGACCGGACCGAGGTGCGGATCCGGCCGAAGCCCGCGGTGGCGGCCGACCTCGGCGTCAGCACGGACACCATCGCCGAGACGGTGCGGGTCGGCACGATCGGCGACATCGGCATGAACCTCGCCAAGTTCAACGCCACCGACCGGCAGGTGCCGATCCGCGTGCAGCTGCCCGAGCGCCTGCGCGGCCGGCTCTCCGATCTCGAGACCCTGAAGGTGCCGGTCAAGGGCGGGGCCGCCGTGCCGCTCGCCACCGTCGCCGATATCAGCCTCGGCCAGGGCCCGACCGGCATCGACCGCTACGACCGCGCCGTGCGCGTCGCCCTCGAGGGCGACATGCAGGGCACCGATGCGCTCGCCGAGCTGATCACCCAGGTGATGAACCTGCCGACGGCCAAGAACCTGCCGCCGGGGGTGACGATCAGCCAGACTGGCGACGCAGAAGTCATGGGCGAGGTGTTCGAGGGCTTCGCGCTCGCCATGGGCGCCGGCCTGATGATGGTCTTCGGCGTGCTGATCCTGCTGTTCGGCAACTTCCTGCAGCCGCTGACCATCCTGTTCTCGCTGCCGCTCTCCATCGGCGGCGCGATCCTGGCCCTGCTGATCTGCCACATGCCGATCTCGATGCCGGTGGTGATCGGCATCCTGATGCTGATGGGCGTCGTGACCAAGAACGCCATCATGCTGGTGGATTTCGCCGTGGAGCAGATCCGCGCCGGCGTCGACCGGAACGTCGCCATCGTGGATGCGGGCCGCAAACGCGCCCGACCGATCGTGATGACCACCATCGCCATGGCGGCCGGCATGGTGCCGTCGGCGATGGCCTACGGGATCGGCGGCGAGTTCCGCTCGCCCATGGCGGTGGCGGTGATCGGCGGCCTGATCGTCTCGACGGTGCTGTCCCTGGTCTTCGTGCCGGCGATCTTCGTCCTGATGGACGACCTGTCGCGCCTGCTGAAGCGCCTGTTCGGCCGCTTCGTGGGCGAGCGCGACGACCCGGAGGATGCCACGACCTTCGACCCGGCCCATCCGGCCAACGACGGGCATCCGCTGCCGCCGCGGATCGCCGCGGAATAGGCCCCCCGCGGCGCGGTGCATTGCGTCCCGCGCCGCGATGGGCTGTGACTCCCCCCATCGAATCAATGGAGACGCGCTAAACGATGTCGGGTGGTCACGGGGCGATCGAAGGGTCGAACAAGCGCGTGGCGCTGCTGATCTCGGTGCTGGCGCTGTTTCTCGCCTTCAGCGAGACCCTGGGCAAGGCGTCCCAGACGGAGTCGATCGGGGCCAATGTCGAGGCCGCAAACCAATGGGCCTATTTTCAGGCCCGCACCATCCGCTCCACGGTGCTGAAGACCGCCGACGAGGCCCTGGCCCTGCTTCCGCCGGGACCGAACCAGGACGCGATCGCCGCCAAGCGTGCCGAGTGGGCCAAGACCCTGACGCGCTGGGAATCAGAGCCCGCCACCGGCGAGGGGCGCAAGGAGCTGACCGCCAAGGCCCGCGCTTCGGAAGGCCGGCGCGACCTCGCGCTGCTGCGTTACCACCATTACGAATTGGCCTCGGCGGCCTTCCAGATCGGCATCGTGCTGGCATCGGCCGAGGTCATCACCGGCATCACCCTCTTGGTCTTCGCCGGCGGTTTCCTGGGTCTCGCCGGAGCCGCACTCCTCGGCTTCGGCTATCTCGCGCCGCATGCCCTGCCGTTCTTCCACTGAGGAATCGCCCCGCGAGTCAGCGGCGTAACGCCACCCTCGCGTCCGATTGATCGGCCGCGCCCGTCCATGGGCTGGACGCGCGCGCCGGAAGCTGATCGTTTCGGCACATTCCAGGGGGGAATGATGTCAGCTCATTCGGAAGACCAGGGCCGCCTGACGCGGCTCGCCAGCGCGATCTTCCTGCACACCGAGCACGCGATCTACGCGGCGCTCGGTCTCCTGCTCGCCCTCACCGCCATTGTCGCGCTGGTCGATGCCGCGGGGCTCACCTGGGAGGCCATGCGGGCGCTCGGCGGCGCCCAGCAGATCCTGGAGGTGATCGACCGGCTGCTGTTCCTGCTCATGCTGATCGAGATCCTGCACACGGTGCGGGTCTCGATGCGGTCGGGCACCCTGACCTGCGAGCCGTTCCTGATCGTCGGGCTGATCGCCTCGATCCGGCGCGTCCTGGTGATCACGCTGCAATCCTCCGAGATCATGCACGCCAAGGACTGGTCGCCCGAGAAGCAGGCGCTGTTCCAGGCATCGATGATCGAACTCGGCGTGCTGGCGGGGCTGATCCTCACGATGGTCTTCGCGATCTTCCTGCTCCACCGCGCCCGCGACGACGGGCGGCCGGCCGGCGAGGAGAAGCCCGCCGGCGAATCCTGACGCGGCTCACCCGCTCCGGGTCGCTTCGCTCCGCCCGCGATGACGGAGCGAAGGCCGCATGCGCGCTCAGTTCATCCGCAGGATCGCCGCGTTGAGGAGCGTCGCGAAGCCCACCCAGGCGGCGTAGGGCACGAGGAGCCACGCGGCGATCCGGTCGAACCGCCAGGACAGCCGGATGGTCCAGAGCACCATCACGAGCAGCATCGCGACGACAATGAGCCCCGCGCCGATCGCGTGGGCGGTGAAGAAGACGGGCGTCCAGGCGGCGTTGAGCACCAGTTGCACCAGGAAGGCCGCCAGGGCGAGCCACCAGCCCGTGCGGCTCGGTCCGGTGCGCGGCATGGTGCCGAGCAGCCGCCAGAGTGCGATCGCGATCATCGTGTAGAGGATCGTCCACGCGACCGGGAACACCCAATTCGGCGGGTTGAAGACCGGCTTGTTCAGGCCGGCATACCATCCCGGGATCTCGGCCTGGGTCGCTATCGAGCCGACCACCGCGGTGGCCGCCACCGGCAGGATCGCGGCGGCGAGCCGTGGCCAGCGCGACAGAGGCGCCCCCTGGGGGACGTGTATGGCGGCCGTCATGATCGTTCGTCTCCACCGGGCAGGGCTTGCGGGCGTGGCTTGCAGGCGCGGGTGCGGGCGCGGGTTGCGGGCGTGGCTTGCCGGGGCCCACGCGCCGTGGCACGCGGCCGTCTCCATCCGCCGAGAATCGCCAGATGTCACTGCCTAACGCGCCGCAGGGTCCATCGGATAGCCGCAGCGACGCTGCGCCGGGATTCACGCCCCGAACCCTCGCGGCCCAGGCCATGGGCCGGATCGAGCCCGGGACGCGGGCGGTGGTCATGCCGCTGCACGTCTCGACCACCTTCATCCGCGATCCCGACAACGGCTACAGCTCCGGCTACAGCTACGCGCGGCCCGACAACGCCACGGTGCGCGAGGCCGAATCCGTCCTGGCGATGCTGGAGGGTGCGGAGGCCGGCGCGCTGCTGTTCGGCTCCGGAATGGCGGCGGCGACCGCGGTGTTCGGCGCCCTGGAGCCCGGCGACCACGTGGTCGCCGGCACGGTCATGTACTGGGCGCTGAAGCGCTGGCTGCGCGAGGAGGCGCCCCGGCGCGGCCTGACGCTTACCTTCGTGGACACGGCCGATCTGGATGCCCTGCGCGCCGCGGTCGCGCCCGGCCGGACCCGGCTCGTCTGGATCGAGACCCCCGGCAACCCGCTCTGGACGGTCACCGACATCGCCGCCGCCGCCGAGATCGCCCACGCGGCGGGGGCACGGCTCGCCGTCGATTCCACGGCCGCCTCGCCGGTGCACACGCGTCCCCTGGAACGCGGTGCCGACATCGTGATGCACTCGGCCACGAAGATCCTGAACGGCCATTCGGACGTCGTGGCGGGCGTGCTGGCGGGCGCGCGGGCCGACGCGTTCTGGGATCGGATCCGAGGGATCCGGGCCGGCAGCGGCGGTATCCTCGGGCCCTTCGAGGCCTACCTGCTGATGCGCTCGCTCCGGACCCTGCACCTGCGGGCCGCGGCACAATCGGCGGGTGCCCTGCGGCTCGCCGAGCGCCTGAGCGGGCACCCACTCGTGACCCACGTCCTCTATCCGGGACTGCCGGACGATCCCGGGCACGCGATCGCCCGTCGTCAGATGCGGGACGGGTTCGGCTTCATGCTGTCGATCCGGGTGGCCGGCGGCGAGGCCGGCGCCATCGCCACGGCGGCGCGGGTGCGGCTCTGGAAGCGGGCGACCTCCCTCGGCGGCGTCGAGAGCCTCATCGAACACCGCGCCTCGGTGGAGGGCCCGGGCAGCCCCTGCCCGCCGGATCTCCTGCGCCTGTCCACGGGCATCGAGGACACGGAGGACCTGTACGGCGATCTCGACCAGGCTCTGCGCAGCGCCCACGAGGGCTGATTGTCGAGGGTGGTTGGTGCCGAACGGGTTCCTGGCGCGTTGTGCCGGCAGTTCCGACGGCGCACGCCGCCACAGATCGCGAGTCCGACGACATGACGACCCGTTTCCGCGCGATGGTCCCCGGCACCCTCGCGCTGCTCACCCTGGCGCTCGCCCCGCTCCCGGCGCGCGCCGACGCCGTCCCGAATCTCGATGTCGAGCGGACCTGCCAGTCGGCGCAGGTCACCAACACGTCCATCAGCGACAAGGCGAATTACGATGGCTGCCTCCGCTCCGAGCGCGAAGCGCGGAAGGAGGCCGAGCGGCACTGGAGCAGCTATACCCCCGCCGCCAAGCGCCAGTGCGAGGATCAGTTCAAGGCAGGCGGCTATCCGTCCTACGTCGAGATGGTGACCTGCCTGGAACTCGCCTCCGGCACCGTGCCGACGCAGAGCGACGTGGGCGGCCGCGCGGTGGGCGGTCCGGGCTCGCCGCGGGACGTGAAGGTGCAGCGCGAAGGCGCCGCCAGCCTCACCAAGGAGCCGCCCGCGAGCCAGCGCACGGATCCCATGAAGGTGCTGGAGAACAAATAGGCCCGCGCGTCGGAGACCGTCCCGGCCGCGGCGGGCGCCGACGAGCCATTCTCCCGGCGCCGAGGCATAGGACCGAGGCGGCGTGCTAAGGGCGGTCATCCCCGCCTTCCCGCACGCCGCCCGGATCCGTGAACGCCCTCGCCATCATCGCCCCGATCTTCGGGATCGTCCTGATCGGCTGGGCGGCAGCCCTCGCGGGCCTTCTCTCCGACAAGGTGAGCGACGGTCTGTCGGAATACGTCTTCGCCGTCGCCGTCCCGGCCCTGATCATCGCCACGCTGACCAAGCCCGGCATGAGCGGGACCGTCACATGGTCCTACTGGGTCGCGTATTTCGGCGGCGCCGCGATCTCGTGGTTCGTCGGCACGCTGATCGCCCGGCGGCGCGCCGGGATCGAGCGGCGGGGCGCCATCCTGCACGGCTTCGCGGCGAGCCAGTCGAACACGGTGTTCGTCGGCGTGCCGATGATCCTCCAGGCCTATGGCGAGGAGGGCGCCTTCCCGCTGTTCATGCTGCTCGCCGTCCACCTGCCGCTGATGATGGGCAGCGCCACCTTCCTGATCGAATCCGATTCCGGCCTGCCGGTCCTGGCGCGGATCCGGGGGCTCGCCCTGGTGCTGCTGCGCAACCCGATCTTCGTGGCGCTCCTGATCGGCATGGCGATGAAGGGGCTCGGTCTCGCGCCTGTCGGCACCGCCCGATCGCTCATCGACGCCTTCGCGGGCACCGCCTCCACCTGTGCGCTGGTGGCGCTCGGAGCCGGCCTGAAGCGCTACCGGGTGCTGTTCGACCTCAAGGGCGCCCTGGTCATCGCCCTCCTGAAGAACCTCCTGCACCCGCTGGCGGTCTGGATCCTGGCCTTCCACGTCTTCGCGATGCCGGCCGCCTATGCGGGCGTCGCGACCCTGTTCGCCGCCATGCCGGTGGGGATCAACGCCTACCTGCTGGCGGCGCGCTACAAGACCGAAACCGGGATGGTAGCGGCCTCCGTGCTGGTCTCGACCCTGCTGGCGCCGCTCACCACCCTAGCGTGGCTGATGCTCCTCGGCCGGGCATGACGGCGGCGCCCCGGCGTCACCGCGCGCGTTGGACGGGGCGTTTTCCGGGTCTAGGGTAGGCGCAAGCGCGGGTCCGCGAGGCCCGACGCATCCCTGCAGGCGAGGAATTTCGATGAACGCTCCGATGCGCCCTCCGGGCAGCGCCTCCCCGTCGGCCCCGGCCTCGCCCCGCTTCGTTTGGGACGATCCCTTCCTGCTGGAGGATCAGCTCACCGAGGATGAGCGGGCGATCCGCGATGTCGCCCAGAGCTTCGCGCAGGAGCAGCTCCTGCCCGGGATCGTCGAGGCCTACGCGAACGAGACGACCGATCCGGGCCTGTTCCGCAAGATGGGCGAACTGGGCCTCCTCGGCGTCACCCTGCCGGAGGAGTATGGATGCGCCGGCGCGTCCTACGTCGCCTACGGGCTGGTGGCGCGCGCCGTCGAGGCGGTGGATTCCGGCTACCGCTCGATGATGAGCGTGCAATCCTCCCTCGTGATGTACCCGATCCACGCCTACGGCTCGGAGGAGCAGCGCCAGAAGTTCCTGCCGAAGCTCGCCTCGGGGGAATGGATCGGCTGCTTCGGCCTCACGGAGCCCGATGCCGGCTCGGATCCGGCCGGCATGAAGACCAAGGCCGAGAAGATCGACGGCGGCTACCGGCTCACCGGCGCCAAGATGTGGATCTCGAACGCGCCCTTCGCGGACGTGTTCGTGGTCTGGGCGAAGTCCGACGCGCACGAGGGCGCGATCCGCGGTTTCGTCCTCGAGAAGGGCATGAAGGGCCTCTCGGCTCCGACGCTCAAGGGCAAGCTGTCCCTGCGGGCCTCCACCACCGGCGAGATCGTCATGGAGGGCGTCGAGGTCGGCGAGGACGCGCTGCTGCCGAACGTCTCGGGGCTGAAGGGGCCGTTCGGCTGCCTCAACCGGGCGCGCTACGGCATCTCCTGGGGCACGATGGGCGCCGCCGAGGATTGCTGGCACCGCGCCCGCACCTACACGCTGGAGCGCAAGCAGTTCGGTCGCCCCCTGGCGCAGACCCAGCTCGTCCAGAAGAAGCTCGCCGACATGCAGACCGAGATCGCGCTGGGCCTCCAGGCCTCGCTGCGGGTCGGGCGGCTGATGGACGAGGGCAAGATGGCGCCGGAGATGATCTCGCTGGTCAAGCGCAACAATTGCGGCAAGGCGCTGGACATCGCCCGCACCGCTCGGGACATGCACGGCGGCAACGGCATCATGGGCGAGTACCACGTGATGCGCCATGCCCAGAACCTCGAGACGGTGAACACCTACGAGGGCACCCACGACGTCCACGCCCTGATCCTGGGCCGAGCGCAGACGGGGCTGCAGGCGTTCTTCTGAGCCCCGGGGGACGCGCCTGCCAGCCGATCCCGCATCCCGAGGTGCAGCGGAACCGCCTCGAAAGCGGAGCCCAGGGATCGCGGCGCCGTGCGGACTCCGCCTTCGAGGCGTTAGCGGCGATCCGGCGTCTCAGGATGCGGGCGCGGGCGGGATGAGTTCGGCCCGATGGGACGGCGTCACTCCCCGCCCTCCTCCCCGCCCAGCGACCATTCCAGCACCCGGGCGAGGTGATCGTAGGCACCGTACTTGCTGGCGTATTGCGGATAGGGGCGCGCCGTATAGGCGGCCTCGCCGGTCATGAACCGGGCGACCAGACCCCGCAGCCGCTCGGCGTGCTCGGCCACGATCGCCGCGACGGCGCGCTCCTCGCCTCTCGGCGGCTTCACCGGCACCGGCACGAAGGGCTTACGCCCGCCCGAGGCGTGGACGTAGAACAGGTCCGGCGTCACCGTCACGGCCGGCAGATCCGCGAAGGCGCCGTGCATGAGCATCGCGGCCTCCAGGGTGAGCTGCGGCGAGAAGCCGGAGAAGATCTGCTTGGCAGAGGGTGGCGTGCCGGTCTTGTAGTCGACGATGCAGGCAGTGCCGTCCGGGCGCAGCTCGATCCGGTCGGCCCGGGCGCGCAGCGTGAAGGTCTCCCGGCCCATCGGGATCACCCAGCGCCCGGAAACCTCGGGGTGGATCCGGCTCAGCCCGGGCCGGCGCTGCGTCTCCCAGTCGAGATAGGCCGCGGCCATGCGCTCGTAGCGCGGCCACCACTCGGCGTAGAGGTTCGGGTACTCCGCCTCGATCTCCGCGAAGGCGTTCACCGCGAGGTTCAGGAGGCGCTCCGCCGGATCCGGGGGCAGATCCTGCGGATGCCGGCGGGCGAACTCGGCGAAGACCTCGTGCACCAGGGAGCCGCGGGTCGCGACGCTCGGCGCCGCCGCCAGCGGATCGAGAGGGTCGAGCCCGAGCACGTGGCGGGCGAAGATGCTGTAGGGATCGCGCACCAGCGTCTCGATCTCGGTGACGCTGAGGGAGCGCGGAAACAGCGCCGGGTCCGGCTTGGGCGCGGGGCGCTTCAGCCGCGGCTCCGGCGGGGCGGCGTCGAGCCGGGCCGCGAGGCCGTTGAACCGGCGCCCGGCGTCCAGGACCGTCTCCCAGGTTGCGTCGCCCGAGAGCGCGCGCATGCGCTGGATCAGCCGCGACGGCACGGTCGGCGCGCCTTCGCGCTTTAGGGCCCGGGTGATCACCGCGTCCCGGCAGCCCAGCGCCTGCACGAAATCGTGGGCCATCTGCCCGATCCGCCGCTCGGGCGGGTTGAGGCCGACCCGCTCGCGCATCGGCCGGTTGAGGAACGAATCGGTCAGCGTGCGCACCGGCCAGACGCCCTCGTCGAGCCCGCCGAGCACCACCCGGTCGACAGAGAGCAGGCGCGCCTCCAGCAGGCCGAGGATGCGCAGCCGCGGATGCGGCGCCTCGCCCGAGCAGGCGACGGTGCGTTCCCGGGCAAGCGACGTGAAGAAGGTGGCGTAATCGTCGAACCGACCCGGCATCAGGTCGGGCTCGGCCATCTCCAGATCGTCGAACAGGGCGTCGAGGCAGGACAGGGATCCGTCCGGCTCCTCCTCGGGGGCGTCCTCCGGCCCGGCGATCAGCCGGTCACAGGCCTCCCGATGGCGTGCAGCCGTCGCCACGAGGTCGCACGCCCCCGCCCCGTCCGGGCCCGGGAAATCCCGGAACACCAGATCCAGCCGGTCGAGCAGGTCCGCGGCCAAGTCCCAGTCGATATCCTTCAGGCGGCGCTTGGCCCGGGGTCGGCGCTCGGGCGGTCCGGCGCGCTCGGCGGCGAGGGCATGGCGCAGGCCGTCGAAACCCGGGGCCGGAACCGGGCCGCGCAGCAGCCCGATCTCCAGGGCCGCGGCACCCCGGACCACCTCCGCGCGTGGCAGACCAAGATGGACCATCGGGTGCGAGAGCAGCGCGATCAGCCGGGCCGGGATCGTGTCCGCCTGGCTGCGGGCGAGATCGGCGGCGAGTTCCGCGGCGAGCCGGGCGAGCCGCCCGGCCGGGCTTCCGGCCAGGGACAGGCCGGCGGAATCCTCGGCGACGATGCCCCAGCGCAGGAGTTCGACGGCGACCCGGCCGGCGAGCCCCCGGTCGGGCGTGATGAGGGCCACGGTGGCGCCGGGGGTCTGGAGGGTCTCGCGCAGCGCCAACGCCGCGACCAGCGCCTCCTCGCGCTCGTCGGCGGCCTCGGCCAGCGCCAGTCCTTCGAGGCCGCGCCGGGCGACGGTGTCGCGCTCGGCCGGGTCGAGGGCGGCCCAGGCGTCGGTCGTGTCGGCCGGCCGCAGAGCCTGCGACAAGAGCGCGGCCCGCGCAGCCTGGCCGGCGTCGGGCGCGCCGAGGGCGACGATCTCCGCGCGGTCCAGGTTGAGGTTCTCAGGCCCGAGCAGCCGGTGCAGCACCGCCTGCGGGTGGCCGTGCGCGATGACGCGGGAAAAGCCCTCGCCGGTGTCGATGCCGTCCCAGCCGGCCGCGTCGAGGTCGAGGTCGAGCCCGGGCAGCACCACCGCGCCCCGCGGCAGCTTCGCTACGGCGGCGATGAGGCGGGCGGTGGCGGGGACCGAGCCGAGCGAGCCGGCGACGATCACGGGGTCCGGCGTCGCATTGCGCGACAGACGCCGCTCCTCGGCCAGCACGAGGCCGCGGGCGCGGGCGACGGGATCGGCGAGGCCCCGCTCGGACAGAAGCTTCGGCCAGTTCTCGGCGGCGATCTTCACGAAGTCGAGGGTCAGGCCGAAGTAGCGGGAATATTCGGCCTCGACGGCGGCGCCGATCTCCGACCAGGGCAGACCCTCGACGGTGAGGGCGTCCATCAGCCGTTCGAGATCACCGGCGAGGCCGACCGCGTCGGCCGGGGAGGACGGCACGAGGAACGGCACCTCGGCGTCCAGCGGCAGCAGGGTCCGGTCGACGGTCTTGGCCCAGGCCTGGACGAGGCGGGCGAGGATCAGCCGGCGCTCCAGCGGAGGCATCGGCGCGCTCAGGGGATCGGCGTTGGCCTCCAGCAGCGGCTCGGCGGCGAGGTCGAGTTCCGCCTCGTCGGCCTCCCCGAGAGGAATCATCCGCGGCAGTAGGGTGGCCCGACCGGGCGCGTCCCGGCCAAGCCTCTCGGCCAGGATCGCGCCGAGCGCCCGGGCGGCGCGGCGGGTCGGCAGGTAGATCGTGACGGCGGCGAGCGCCAGCGGATCGTCCGCGACCGGCCCGACGAGCCGGCCGGAGAGCAGCGCCTCGGCGAGCGTCGGAAGGAACGGGACGCCGCGGGAGATGGTGAAGACGGCGTGTCGGGCGGGCATGGGCGGGCTTCTACGCCCGCCGAGGCGGCTCGGACAGGGGGCGCGGGGTCGAGATGCGGGGATCGGACGGGTCTCCCACGCGCCCTCCCCCGTCTGCGGGCGACCGGATTCACATCTCAGTCTGGCAGCACGGGCACCGGAGGACGCGCGGGTCCCCTCCCCCACGCGGGAAAGGGGGGGCGCGTCGGGCCCGGTCCGGGCCGATGGGCAAGCACCCTAGCCCCCACGGAAGACGGAGCCGGTCGCGCTCGGCCGAGGGTCCTCAGCCCCGCGCCCCCGCGGCGGCGCCGTAGCCGGCGCGGCGGCCGAACACGACGCCGGAAGTCAGCCCCGAGCCGCCGGGATAGCCGTTGAAGAACACGCCGCCCACCATCTCGCCGCAGGCGTAGAGGCCAGGGATCGCACGGCCGTCCTCGCGCTTCACGCCGCCATCGTCGCCGACCTCGACGCCGCCATAGGTGAAGGTGATGCCGCCGGTGACCGGGTAGGCTTTGAACGGCCCGGTCTCGATCGTCTGGGCCCAGTTCGACTTCGGCAGGGCGAGACCCTTCGTGCCGCGCCCGTCCTTGACGGTCGGGTCGAACGGCACGGTCCCGTCCACGGCGGCGTTGAAATCCGCGATGGTCCTCTTCGCGGCTGCGCGGTCGATGCCGTCGAGCCTGTCGAGGAGCCCGTCCAGGGTATCCGCCTCGACGAAATGCGCGTCGTGGAACCGGTACTCGCTGTAGAGCAGGTGATCGACCTTGGCGTCGAAGATCTGCCAGGCCACGTGGCCGGGCTGCTCCATGATCGCGCGGCCGAACTGGGCATAGGTGTAGTTGCGGAAATCCTTGCCCTCGTCGACGAACCGCTCGCCGTTCGCGTTGAGCATCAGCCCCAGGAAGTAGCAGATCTTCCGGTAGTGCTTGCGCTCGCCGTGCGGCAGGTCGAGGTTGCCGTAATCGGGCGTGTGCAGGTCCATCGGCGTGGCGTGGCAGCCGCCGTAGAAGCCGTGGGCCTTCGCGCCGAGGTCCAGGGCCATCTGGAGCCCGTCGCCCTGGTTGTGCGGCGTGCCGCGCACCCGGGCCTTGTCCCAGCCCTCGCCGATGAAGCGCGTCCGCAGGGCGGCGTTCGACTCGAAGCCGCCGCAGGCGAGCACCACGGCCTTGGCGCGGAAGGCTCCCTGCGGCGTCTCCACGCCGACGACGCGTCCGTCCTCGACGGTCAGCCCGGTGGCCGGGCAGCCGTAGCGGATCGTACCGCCGGCCTCGGTGAAGGCCTCGAGCTCGGTCCGGGCGAGGCCGAAGCCCTCGTCGTGGGTGGCGAGCGTCAGGCCGCCCCAGAATACGAAGCGCCCCTCCTTCTCGAAGGATTGCCGAGAGTAGATCGGCTCGAACTTCACGCCCTGCGTCGCCAGCCAGCGCAGGGCCGCGCCGCTCTCGTCGATCAGGATGCGCTGCTCGCGCGACAGCGGCCGCCCGTCGTTGAAGCCGAGCAGGTCCTTCTCGAACGTCTGCGCCGTATAGGCGCCGAAATCGGTGCGCGGCAGGCGCGGATCCTCGGGGTCGGCCAGCAGCGGGATCAGGTCGTCGTTGCCCGCGTAGACGAAGCGCATGGCGCCCGCCGTGTAGGCGGTGTTGCCGCCGGCGAGATCCTGCTCCGCCTTCTCGATCATCAGCACCGAGGCTCCACGCTCCAGGGCGGCGAGCCCGGCACTCATGGCGGCGTTTCCCGACCCGACCACCACCACGTCCCACTGCGCGTCGCCCGGGCGTTGCATGCCAACCTCCTCTTCGCCGTTCGGCCTCGCAGCATTGTATACGAGTGCATGCAATATGCCGCAAGCGTTTCGGCGGCGTCGGTTTCGGGCTATGGCCAAGCCGAGGAGAGCCGGGAATGAAGGCGAGCGAATCGGAGCGCTCCAGCGGCGCCGGCGCCTATGAGCGGCTGCTGCGGGCGATCGAGGAGGGCGAACTCGCGCCCGGCAGCCGCCTGCGCGAGGCGGAGCTGGCCGAGCGGTTTCAGATCAGCCGCACGCCGGTGCGCGAGGCGCTGGGCCGGCTGGAGGCGCAGGGCCTCGTCGCGCACGAGCCGCACCGGGGCGCCAGCGTGGCGCAGCTCGATTACGGGCAGGTGAGCGAACTCTACGATCTGCGCGAGGTGCTGGAGGGGACGGCCGCCCGCCTCGCAGCGATCCATGCGAGCGCGGTCGAGACCGAGATCCTGGAGGAGATGGTCGCCCGGGACCGGACGCTGCTGGGGGACGCGCCAGCGCTCGCGCGGACCAACCGTCTGTTCCACCGGCAGATCCACGGAGCGGCGCGCAACCGCTTCCTGCAGAGCACGCTGGAGACGATGCGCCTGTCCCTGGTGCTGCTGCCGGGCGCCACCACGCTGGCGGCCCCCGACCGCGCCGCGGAGTCGCTCACCGAACATGCCGCCATCGTGGCGGCGATCCGGGCGCACGATGCAGACGGCGCAGAAGCGGCGGCCCGGGCGCATATCCGGGCCGCGTTCAAGGCCCGGATCCGGATCTGGCAGGAGAGCTGAGCGGCGATCGTCCTCAGGCGTGGGCGGGCACGCGCCCCAGTCCCGGCCGGCCCCGGAACAGCGCGAGCGTCGCGACGATGCCGCAGGCGGCCGCCGCCATGAGCCAGTAGCTCGGCGCCGCCCGGTCGCCGGTCTTCTCGATCAGGAAGGTGGAGACCATCGGCGTGGCCGTGCCGAACAGCGCGGTGGCGAGGCTGTAGGCCAGCGAGAAGCCGCTGGCGCGGACATGGGCCGGCACCACCTCGGAGAGGGAGACCACCATCGCGCCGTTGTAGACGCCGAAGAAGAACGAGAACCACAGCTCGACGGCGAGCATCTTGCCGAAGGTCGGATCGGCCACGAGCCAGTGCAGCGCCGGGTAGGTCGTCAGCAGCGACAGGGTCGAGATCGTCAGCAGCACCGGCTTGCGCCCGATCGCGTCCGACAGGGCTCCGCCCACGGGCAGCCAGATGAAGTTGGTGATCGCCACGAACAGCGTCACGATCAGGCTGTCAGTCTCGGTGAGCTTGAGGACGTTCCTGCCGAAGGTCGGGGTGTAGACGGTGATCATGTAGAAGGTCACCGTGGTCATCGTGGTCAGCATCATGCCGAGCAGCACGATCCGCCAGTTGGCGGCCACCGTGGTGAGGATCTCGCGGGTGGTCGGGTGGCGGGTCCGCTTGGCGAATTCCTGCGTCTCCTGGAGCGAGCGCCGGATGAAGAAGATGAACGGCACGATCAGGCAGCCGATCAGGAACGGGATGCGCCAGCCGAAATCGCCGATCTGCTGCTTGGTCAGGAAGGCGTTCAGCCCGTAGCCGATCAAGGCGGCGAACATGATCGCCACCTGCTGGCTCGCCGACTGGAACGAGGTGTAGAAGCCGCGCCGCCCGGGCGTGGCGATCTCGAACAGGTAGATCGAGACGCCGCCGATCTCGACGCCCGCCGAGAAGCCCTGGAGCAGGCGCCCGGCGAGCACGATCAGCGGGGCCGCGACGCCGATCGTGTCGTAGCTCGGGCAGAAGGCGATGAGCACCGTGCCGCTCGCCATGATCGCGAGCGTGATGATCAGGCCCTTCCGGCGCCCGATCCGGTCGATATAGGCGCCCAGCACGATCGCCCCGAGCGGCCGCATCAGCGCCCCGAGCCAGAACGTGCCGAAGGTCAGGAGCAGCTCGGTGGTCTCGTTGCCCGCCGGGAAGAACGCCCGCGCGATATAGGTGGCGTAGAAGCCGAACAGGAAGAAATCGAACATCTCCAGGAAGTTGCCGCTGGTCGAGCGGAGGATCGCTCCGATCCTGGACTTGAGGGTGGCCTCGACGGCCCCGGGATCACCGGCCATGACGACGTCCTTTCCGGGTGCCCGTCAGGCACCGATCCACTTCATGGCGATGATGGTGCCGGTCACGGTCAGCGCGCCGCCGATCCGGGTGGCGATCTGCGCGAAGGGCATCAGCGCCATGCGGTTGGCCGCCGTGAGGATCGCCACGTCGCCGGTGCCGCCCTGGCCGCTGTGGCAGGCGTTCACGATGGCGGTCTCGATCGGGTACATCCCGAGCCAGCGCCCGACGACGAAGCCCACGGTCATCAGCGTCGCCACGGTCGACACGATGGTGATCAGGTTCACCAGCGTGAAGGCGGCCATCAACTCGTGCCAGGGCGTCATCGCCACGCCGATGGCGAAGAGCAGCGGGTAGGTCATCGAGACCTGCACGAACTTGTAGACCACGAAGCCGCCCGCCTGGAGATGGGGCGACACCGCGCTGGCGAGCTTGGCGAATACGGCCAGGAACAGCATCGCCACGGGGGCCGGCAGGCCGACGAGGTGGTGGGCCATGACGCCGAGCAGGTAGAGGGTGATCGCCGTCAGCCCGGCCGCGCCGATCGTGGCGGGGTCGATCTGACCGCGTGCGGCCTCGGACTTGGCCTGCGCATCGCTGGATTTCATCTCGTCCGAATCGGGCTGGAGCCGCCCCTCGCCGGTGAGGTGCGGGTAGCGCTTGCCGACGGAATTGAGCGTGCCCGACAGGATGATCGCCGTGAGCGAGCCCAGCATCACCGGCGGCAGAACCTGGGCGAAGACGACGCCCTGCTGCACGCCCAGGATCGCCGCGTAGCCGATGGAGAGCGGGATCGCCCCCTCGCCGACACCGCCGGCCATGATCGGCACGACGATGAAGAAGAACGTCTTGTAGGGGCCGAGGCCGAGGAGCGTGCCGACCAGCGTGCCGACCAGGGCCGCCGCCACCGAGCCGAGGGCGAGCGGCGCGAAGATCTTGAGGAAGCCCTTGATCAGGACCTCGCGGTCCATCCCGAGGATGGAGCCGACGATGATCGTGGCGATGTAGATGTAGAGGAAGTTGGTGAACTTGGTGAAATCGGTGATCGCCTTCACCATCTGCGGCGGCACCAGGGCGTAGTAGACGAGCGCCGAGGGGATGAAGGTCGCGAAGATCGCGCCGGCCCCGATGTTCTTCAGGATCGGGATCCGCTTGCCGATCTCCGCGCAGGTGAAGCCGCCCATCACCAGGACGGCGATCATGGTCGGCCCGTCAGGCTTGATCTCGCCCTCTTGGACCAGAACGGTGAGGAGGATCGCCAGCACGACGAAGATCGGGAGCGGTATGATGCCGATCTTGAGGTCGATGAGGCGCCACCACACGTCCGGCCAGAACCGGGTCGCGCGCCCGTCTCGGGTACGGTCTTTCGACGGTGATGGGATCGGGCTCGTCGAAGCGGTGCTGGTCATGGCGTCCCCCCCGGATATCTCGCCGCCTGCGGGCCGTTTCGCCTTTCGCCGCGCCGTCGCGGCCGCGTGATGGGACGCGGTCCGTCGAGTCCCGCACGGTCGGCGGAGATAAAGTGACATTCGGCGTATCAGCGTCGAGAATGGGCGGCAACGCGACCCGCGGAACAAAGGGCGCCACCTGTCCCGTAAGCCGGGATTAAAGACCACTCTCCATCGTTGTGCGCATGACAATGGCCCGGCTGGGTGCCGGGCCTCGAAGTCGGCGGGCACGGCGGCAAGCGGCGGGACCGCGCGCCGCCACCGGCTTTGCCGATCAGAAGTCGCGCTGGACGCGGAAGCGGACCTGCGAGACCGAATCCTGCGTCACGGTACGCGGCACGAAGGTGCCGGCGTTGATGCCGGGGATGTTGGCGTAGGCGGTGGGGCTCTTGTCCAAGTCGATCACGCGGCCGCTTTTCACGCCGACCTGGGTGTAGAAGCCCTCGACGCCGATATCGAGATCGCGGACCGGTGACCAGATGAGGCTGGCGCCCGCCACGACCTGGTAGGTGTCGCGCAGGGCCTCGCTGAGCGCGTAGAACCGTGTCCCCGGCAACCCGACGGCGCTGGCGCCGAACCTGTTGGCGCCTCTCGGATTCGCCAGTCCGAAGATCGCGCCCTGCCCCAGCCGGGCGCTCCGATCGAAATCCTGCTCGCCGTACGATCCGAAAAAGGCCGAGCGCCATTCCGGCGTCCAGTAATGCAGAAACGACGCGACCGCCGAGAAGGCCCGCGACTCCCGCAGCTGGCCGGTGAACGGGTCGATCGTCGCATCCGAGAAATACTGATTAAATTTCTGTCCATGATATCCGGCGCTGGCTTGCGTATAGCTACCGGCGAAGGCCGAATATCCGGCATAGATCTGCGCGCCATTGCTGTAGGCACTTTGCAGGTAGAGGGCGTCACCCAGCGCGATGAACGGGGTGTTGATCTTCAGGCCGCCCTGGACCGCCCAGCCATACGCGGTGCTGGTGTGCGGGATGCTGAGGTTGGAGCCGGTGCCGATACCCGCGCCGTTCTGTACGTTGCCGACGTTCAGCTCGTGGACGGCGGCCGAGACCTGAGCCGAGCCCCAGGCCTGGTCGAGGCGCAGGGCGCCGACGATGTCGGGCACGCGCGAGCGCTCAATCGCGTCGACGAAGCTGTACCGCGAGGGTAGACCGTCGGTGTAGCCGATGAACACCGGCGCGGGTGCGCTGGTTTGCGCGAAGTTCGCGAGCGTCGCATTGTTCTGGAGACCCGCCGGATTGTTGGTCGGCGAGAAGATCGGGCTGCGACGGTAGACCGGATCTTCCGCCGAGACCGTGGCGGACAGGCCGTTGCCGAACGTCGCCGTGTAGGCGAGCAGGTTCGTCGAGGCGACGTCGGAGCCAGCGGTGGCACCGTAGATCTCGAAATCGTGGGCGTAGAAGTCGAAGAACGAGGATGCACGCCCGGCGGTCAGCCCTGCGAACTGGATGAACGCCTTGTCGGCATTCACGTGCTGCTGGTCGCGGCCGAACTGGTCGATGCCCAAGCCCGGAAAAGCGTTGCCGATGCGCTGCTGGGTCCCGGACGTGATGTAGCCCGTCCGCGCGATGGCATCGAGGCGCGCGAAGGCGCGGAGCGTGCCGTAGGCGGTCTGGGTGCGGGCATCGAGGTTGATGCGCATCTGGCCCTGAAATCCGGCCGTGTCGCCGAGGTTCGTGCCGAACTGCCGCCCGTAGCTGGTTCTGTAGCCGCCCTCGAAACGGGCGCGCCCCGAGAGCCGCAGGCAGGTGTCGGTGCCGGGGATGAAGAAGAAGCCGGGGCCGTATGCGCCGCAGACGCGGACATACGCGACGGGCACCGCCGTCCTGGCCGGCAGGTCGGCGGCCTCTGCGACACCCACCGTCGTGATCACCGCCACGGCCCCGAGAAATACCGATTCCAAATAGTTCATTGAGACCCCCCGATCCCTCAATATTTACGACACAACGAAAGAGTAATTATCTCCCCCTTGGGAAACACGGAGTCCAATCCGGGTCTCCGTTCACTGATTTCGTCCCAAGCCGAGCAGATACGTCGACAACACTGTGCGCGTGATCATATCTGGGCAACAAGAAATCTCTCATTGGAGCAACAGTTTCGTTTTTGTTGTAGATCAGCAACATTTTATATTTTAATACTGAAGTCGTATTGGATTTTTACTTTGTTCATTCCGCAAAATAATCGAGTGTCTTCTTCCCGATGGAGGCCATCTCATCGATCAAAGACACCGCAGAGGCGCGCGAAATCCCTCCGTCCGAGGCGGCTGCAAACGCCAGTTCCGGACACTCAGCGTCGCCGGAGCAGCCGCGATGGACCGGGCCGAAGGCCGCTACGGACCCGCAGCGCGGCGTGATTCCGGGGCGCCGATTCGGCGTGCGAGCGGCCCTCGTCCGGGCCATCGATCAGGATTGAGAAGGGATCGCGGGCCCTGACCCGGCCCAGGGCACGGCCGGTTCATCCCGACACAGGGTCCCGGCTTCGCTCGCGGACGGGGCGGCGAGAGAGGGGATCGTGCGCCGATGGCGCGGCTCTCTCGACCCGGAATCCGCACTATCGCGAATTGCCGAAGCAGGCGGACCCGCGCTCCGCGTCGGCGTGGAGAGGCGTGCGGCCTGGACCCGAACAGGCGGCGGGTTGGCCCGACGCCTCGGTTTGACGCATAGGGGAAGGGGGAAGCGAGATGGCGCCCGCGTGCGCCGGGCGGGGCGCCGGAGGGCGGCCGAATTGTTTCGGCGCCGTTCTCGACAGGCGCGATTGTGGAGCTCGATCAGGCCGCGTGACGACGCGCCGTTTCGCGCGTCCAAAAGGGCGACCACAACGAAAAAGGCCCGGCCGAAGCCGAGCCTTGAGGTTCCTGAAGCACGGGGACCGGTGCCGAGACCGAAGCCCCGGCGCCGGTGAAGCGGCTTAGAAGTCGCGCTGGACGCGGAAGCGGAAGGTGGAGACGCTGTCCGCCGTCGTGGTCCGCGGCACGAAGGTGCCGTTGTTGATGCCGGCGACGTTGGCGTAAGCGGTCGGGCTCTTGTCGCGGTCGATCACGCGGCCGTTCTTGACGCCGATCTGGGTGTAGAAGCCCTCGACACCGATATCGAGGTCCTTCACCGGCGACCAGATGATGCTGCCGCCCGCCACGAACTGGTAGGTGTCGCGCAGCGCCTCGCTGAGCTGGAAGAACCGGGTGCCCGGCACGCCGACGCCGTTCACGCCGAACGAGTTGCCACCGGTGTTGTTCGCCAGCGCGAAGGCCGCGCCCTGGGCGAGACGAGCGCCGCTGCCGTAGCTCATCTCACCGTACGACCCGAAGAAGGCCGAGCGCCACTCCGGCGACCAATAGTGGAGGTACGAGGCCGTCGCGGTGAAGCTCGTCGACTGCTCCAGCTGACCCGTGAACGGGTTGAGCGTCGCGTCGTTCATGTACTGCGCGAACTTCTGGCCCTGGATGGTGGCCGGGTTCTGCGAGTAGCAGCCGCTGAAGGCGCAGTAGCCGGTGTACATCTGGGCACCGGAGCCGTAGGCGCCCTGCAGGTAGAGGGCGTCGCCCGGCGCGATGAACGGCGTGTTGATCTTCAGGCCGCCCTGCACCGCCCAGCCGTACGAGTTGCTGGCGTGCGGGATGCTGATGTTCGAGCCGGTGCCGGTGCCGGCGCCGTTCGCCACGTTGCCGACGTTCAGCTCGTGGACGGCGGCCGAGACCTGAGCCGAGCCCCAGGCCTGGTCGAGGCGCAGGGCGCCGACGAAGTCGGGCATGCGCGAGCGCTGGATCACGTCGACGAAGCTGTACCGGGTCGGCACGCCGTTGGTGTAGCCGATGAACACCTCGGCCGGGGAGGACGTCTGTGCGAAGTTCGCGAGGTTGCCGTTGACCGTCACGCCAGCCGGATTGATGGTCTGCGAGAAGATCACGCTGCGGCGGAAGACCGGATCTTCGGCCGAGATCGTGGCGGACAGGCCGTTGCCGAACGTCGCCGTGTAGGCGAGCAGGTTGGTCGAGGCGATGTCGGAGCCGAGCGTGGCGCCGGCGAACTCGAAGTCGTGGGCGTAGAAGTCGAAGAACGACGAGGCGCGACCGGCGGTCATGCCGGCGAACTGGATGAAGGCCTTGTCGACGTTCACGAACTGCTGGGCGCGGCCGAACTGGTCGATGCCGAGGCCCGGGAAGGCCTGGCCGATGCGCTGCTGGGTGCCGGAGGTGCCGACGCCGGAGTAGCCGGTGCGGGAGCCGGCATCGAGGCGGACGAAGGCGCGCAGCGTGCCGTAGGCGGTCTGGGTGCGGGCATCCATGTTGATGCGCAAGCGGCCCTGGTAGCCCGACGTGTCGCCGTTGCTGCCCTGGCGCGAGTAGCTGGTCATGTAGCCGCCCTCGAACCGGGCGCGGCCCGAGATGCGCAGGCAGGTGTCGGTGCCAGGAATGTAGAAGAAGCCGGCGCCGTAGGCGCCGCAGACGCGGACGTACTCGATCGGAACCGCCTTCTTGACCGGGAGGTCGGCGGCATGAGCTGCGCCTACCGCCGCGAACGCAGCAGCAGACCCGAGCAATGAGCTCTTCAAGAGCTTCATAGACATCTCCAAAGCTTCGAGACCCAATGATGCGGACGTGCCCGGTTGTCCGGGTCTAGCCGCACGTTCTGTAGGTTTGGCCCGCGTCTTAGGTGGCAGGCTCCTGCGGGCTCTCGCTTGGCGATGCCCCCGTGCACGATCACCATGTGCGAACGGGTTTCGGCGAGCAACGAGGATTCGTGAGCGCCTTGGCAGTTCCAGAGTGATGTTGCGGCCCCGCAACATTCCCCGGGTGATTTAGTCGGCAACGGGTCGTGCAATGTGCACGAATGCTGTCCTGACAGGCTTATGTGCCGCGTCGACAGGCAGGACGCCGCCCGACTCGGATCCCGGGCCGGGCGGCGCATCAGCGTCTCGCGATTCGCCGGCGACGGGGCGCCGGCGGATCTCCCTCACATGGGCGGCGTCAGGCCGTCCTTGCCGACGGCGACCCGCCGGGCGGTGACGCGGCCGTCATCCCCGCGCGCAACGATCACGAAGACCTTAGCGCCGGGTGCGACGGCCGACGCGGTGGCAGGCTCGAAGCTGACGACCGGCGCCTGCGGCGGCACGAGGATCTGCAGGGACTGGCCCTGGCCGTAATCGACCGTGAGGGTCCGCTCCGCGCTGCCGCTGCTCGCCTTGACCGTCCCGTTGGTCATCGCGCTCTTCACGCGGGGCGCGTCCGGCGCGGTCGCGTGCACGTCCGCCTTCACGGTGCCGTTCGTCATGGCGCTCTTCACCGGCGCCCCGGCCGCCGTGCGGTCGGGAATCATGTCCCAGTCGTAATGCCCCTCGCCGGTGCCGCGCATCGCCTCGGGGAACAGGACGACCTCGAGGGCCACCGGGGGCTCGCCCTTGGTGGCCGTGCCGATGAAGACGCCGTCCTTGATCGCGTCCAGGCTCGACGGGACGACCCAGGAGACCTTCGCGTCGGGGGCGAGCGCCACGGATTCCGACGCGCCGTCCAGGGTCTTCACGGTGAAGCCATCGCCGGAGACCGCTTCGACGGTGCCGCGCAGGCGCTCGATCTTCGGGGCCGCCTGCGCGCCGGTGACGACGGCCAGCAGGCTCGCGAGGACGAGCGTCGGTAACTTTGTCATGTCGGGTCCTTTTCCTGCCGCCGGGATCGATGCGACCGGCGGGACGTGGGGCGGCTTGGGGCGAGGTCAGCCCCGGGGGGCCTGTGACATCGCACCCCGGATATCGCGCCCGGGCCCGGGGCGGTTACGTGTCCCCGACCTGCCCGAGCCGCCCCAGGAACGGGGCGACCGCCGCCTCCGCGGCCGCCTCCACGGCCCGGTACCGGCGGACCACATCGGTTCCGAAGTCCGAGAGACGGGCGCCGCCTCCGGCCCGCCCGCCGGTCTGCGCCTCGACCACGGGCCGGCCGAAACCGGTGTTCATCGCCTCCACCAGCATCCACGCCCGCCGGTACGACATCCCGAGCGCGCGGCCGGCCGCCGCGATGGAGCCGTGCTCGGCGATCATCTCCAGAAGCCGCACCTTGCCGGGACCGAGGCGGTGCCCCGGCCCGAGATCGATGCGAATGCTCAGGCGCGGCCCTTCGCCTGCGGCGGAGGCTCGCCCCGGGACCCTATCGGCCGCCGCACTCAGGCGGGCAGCACCAGAAGGGCGAGACCGGCCGCGGCGAGGCCGGCGCCGAGGGTCGGCGCTGCCCGCGTCGCCCCGATCCGGGCCGCCGCGACGCCGAGGCCGATCCCGGCCGCGTGCAGGAGCGCGGTGGCCGCCAGGAAGCCGAGTCCGAAGGTCAGGCCTGTGGCGGTCTCCGGCATCTCGGTCCCGTGGGCGTAGCCGTGGAACACCGCGAAGACGCCGACCAAGCCGGCCAGGAGGGCGACCGGCGCGCGCAGGCCGATGATGGCGGCAAGGCCGAACACGACGATGGAGAGCGCGATCCCGACCTCGACATGGGGCAGCGCGAAGCCGGCCATGCCCAGGCCGGCCCCCACGCTCATCAGCGCCAGGAAGGACAGGGGCAGCGCCCAGAGTGCGCGTCCGCCGCGCAGGCTGGCGAGGAGGCCGACCGCCACCATCGCGAGGACATGGTCGGCGCCCATCAACGGGTGGAGGAAGCCTGCCTCCGCGCCCGTCGCGGCTCCGTGGCCCGGATGGGCGAGCGCCGCCTGGGGCAGCAGGATGAGCGCGGCCGGCAGGAGCGCCAGGGACACGGCGGGTCGGGAGGAGAGCAGACGCTTCATCGGAAATCCTTCGCTGGATCTGCGAAGATGTAGCGCCGTTCCACCGCGGCTGCGAGGGGCCGGCGGCCATCGCCGCGGGGCGCCTCCCCGGATCGGGCCGCCCCGGGTCGGCGCGTCAGAACGACATCGCCTCGTGGACCGCAGCCGGCTCGAACGGCTCCGTGAAGGCGACCCCGACGCCGTGCGCGAAGTGGCGCATCACCGTCGCAGCCTTGTGCCCCACCTGGATGGTCGCGCCGATCTCCAGTTCGTGGTCGACGAGCAGCGCCACCCCGGAGGCTGAAACGTTGAGCACATGCCCCAGGAAGGCCTGTCCGGAGGCCGTCGTGACCTGGACGATCTTCTGCTTCGGCACGATCCGCTTGTGGGCCCGGATCGGCTCCGGCTGCAGGTCCTGGGCGCGCGCCAGCGTCACGAACTGTCGGGCGAGGTCGGCGAGGATCGCGCGGCCACCCCGGACGCAGGCGACGAATTCCTGACCGGCCACTTGGGCGATGCGCGCTTCCAGAGTCCCGACATGGCGGATGCTGCAGGTCAGGTCCTCGCCGATCGCCAACAGCGAGGAGGAGCGGAAGCGGATCCCCTCCGTCGAGACGTCGGCGGTCACGGCGTAGAAGTCGCGACGGCGCTGGTTCCAGCACAACGCAGGCAACATGACGACGTGCCGCCGGACCATCACACCTGCATCATCAATAGGAATACACAGGCTGTCTTTTGCGGCCCAAAATTTTTCCGGGTTGTTCAGGCGATCTATAAAATTGGACTTATCTCAGGCCCTGTACAATCCCTCTCGAGCCGGACCTTCGCATCGCGAACGCGGTCGGCGCCGGGCCTTCGAAGGGCGCCGACCAGATGCGGCGCCAGCCTGAGCCGGGAGACCCGGGCCGGATTGCCGCGGGAAACCGAATACAAGATGCAGATTGGTCGCATGGCATGGATGCTGCCTGGGATTGTGCATGCCAGGAGGCTGCGCGACAGTGTCGCCCGTCTCCCGGATCGGCTGCGGCCGATCCGTGCCGCCCTCTCCGCCTGCATCCGGACTGGTCTCATGTTGCGTCTCGCCGCCTGCCTCCTTGCCGGTTTTACCCTCGCCGGGCCTGCCGCCGCGCAGACCCTGCGCTACGGCATGATGGAGGATCCGGACGCTCTCGACCCGACGCTCGCCCGCACCTTTGCGAGCCGGATGGTCTTCGCCGCCCTGTGCGACAAGCTCGTGGATATCGGCCCGGACCTGAAGCCGGTGCCGCAGCTCGCCACCTCCTGGGAGCTGTCGCCGGACGAGAAGGCGCTGACCCTGCACCTGCGTCCGGGCGTGCTGTTCCATGACGGCGAGAAGCTCGACGCGGCCGCGGCCAAGTACTCCATCGAGCGGCATAGGACGATGCCGGGCTCGCAGCGCCGGTCGGAGATCGCACCAATCGACTCGGTGGACGTGGTCGACGACCTCACCGTCCGCATCAACCTGAAGCAGCCCTTCGCGCCGCTGCTCGCGCAGTTCACCGACCGGGCCGGCATGATGGTCTCGCCGAAGGCCGCCGAGCGGCTGGGTGACAAGTTCGCCTCCGCGCCGGTCTGCGCGGGTCCCTACAGGTTCGTCGAGCGGGTGCCGCAGGACCGGATCGTGGTCGAACGCTTCCCCGATTACTGGAACAAGGACGCGATCCACATCCAGCGGATCGAGTTCCGGCCGATCCCAGACGCCACGGTCCGGCTCACCAATCTGCGGGCCGGGCAACTCGACCTGCTGGAGCGGCTCGCCCCCACCGACGTTGCGCAGGTGAAGCGCGACGCCAAGCTGAAGCTCGAGTCCACCACCGAACTCGGCTTCCAGGAGATCCTGTTCAATCCCAACAAGGCCGGCTCGCCGGTGGCCGACCCGAAGGTTCGCGCCGCCTTCGAGGCCGCCATCGACCGCAACGCCATCAATCAGGTCGTTTACAACGGCGAGTTCCTGGCCGGGAACCAGTGGGTCAACCCGAAGAACCCGAACTACGTCGCCGAATACCCGATCCCGAAGCGGGACGTGGCCAAGGCCAAGGCCCTGCTCGCCGAGGCCGGCAAGCCGAACCCGCAGATCACGCTCACCGTCTACGCCAACAGCGAGTCGCCCCAGGTGGGCCAAGTGATCCAGGCGATGACCAAGGAAGCCGGGTTCGACGTGAAGATCCAGGCCGTGGACTTCACCACGGCGCTCGATGCCGCCGACAAGGGTAATTACGAGGCGCAGCTCTATTCCTGGAGCGGCCGGTCCGACCCGGACGGGAACACCTACAGCTTCCTCGCCTGCAAGGCGGCGCTGAACTATCCCAAATACTGCAGCCCGGAGGCCGACGCGGCCCTCCAGGCCGAACGCGGCACCATCGATCCGGCCAAGCGCAAGGCCGCCTGGAAGGCCCTGGCCGATCAGGTGCTGAAGGACCGGCCCGGCATCTACATTCTGCACCGCAAGCTGCTCTGGGCCTACAGCCAGAAGCTCTCGGGCTTCGTGCCCTATCCGGACGGGCTCGTGCGCTTCACCGGACTGAAGTTCAACTGATGCTGCGGCTCTGATGCTTCGATTTCTGGCCCGACGCCTCGCCCTGGCGATCCCGACCCTGATCCTGGCCTCGATGATCATCTTCGCCCTGCAGCAATTGCTGCCGGGGGACGTCGCCACCGCGCTGACAGGCGAGGAGCGCGACCCGCAGGTGATCGCCTTCATCCGCGAGAAGTACCACCTCGATGAGCCCCTGCCGGTACGCTACGCCTACTGGGCCGGCGGCGTGCTGCGGGGCGATCTCGGCGAGTCGATCCGGCTGCAGAAGCCGGTCTCCGAGCTGATCGTCGAGAAGTTGCCGGTCACCCTCGAACTCGCCTGTCTCGCCATGCTGGTGGCGCTGGCCATCGGCGTACCGATGGGCGTGCTCTCGGCGGTGAAGCGCGGGCAGGCCGCCGACACGATCGCCAACGGGATCGCCCTGTGGGGCCTCTCGGTGCCGAACTTCTGGCTCGGGATCCTGCTGATCCTTCTGTTCTCGGTGGAACTCGGCTGGCTGCCGGCCTCGGGCTACGTTTCGCCGTTCGAGAGCCTGTCGGACAACCTCGCCGCCATGGTGATGCCGGCCTTCGTGCTCGGCAACGCCATCGCGGCGGTGATGATGCGCCACACCCGCGCGGCGATGCTGGGCGTGCTCGGCTCCGACTACGTCCGCACGGCCCGCGCCAAGGGCGTCTCGCCCCTGCGGGTCACCCTGCGGCACGCGCTGCCGAACGCCGCGATCCCGATCATCACCCTGGGGGCGCTGGAATTCGGGCAGCTCCTGTCGGGGGCGGTGCTCACCGAGCAGGTGTTTTCCGTGCCAGGCTTCGGCAAGCTGATGGTCGATGCGGTGTTCAACCGGGATTTCGCCACGGTGCAGGGCGTCGTGATCTGCACGGCCGCCACCTACATCGCCCTCAACCTCGCCGCCGACCTGCTCTCGGCCGCCGTGAACCCGAAGCTCAGGCGGGCATGAGCGCAATGATTGCCCGCGCCTCGCTCTCGCAGTCTTCAGAGCTGCGACTTCGGGAGTTACAATTGAGTGCACAGAGTGAAGCGCGGGTCCCCTCTCCCGAGCGGGAGAGGGAGCGCGTCGCATCTCGCACTGGCCGGCCTGAAACCATCATGGGCTGCGCTGAAAAGCAGTGTGCGCGGATCGTACGCATCGCTGCCAACCCCGCGAGCCCCCGATGAGCACCGGCACCCCCATCGCCGAAGCCACCGGCCTCGCGGCCCCCGCGGGCACGCCGGCCCTCATCCAGGAACCCGGCACCCTCGCGGCCTTCTGGCGGCGCCTGCGGGCGCGCCCGAGCGCCGTCGCGGGCCTCGTCATCGTCGGCCTGCTGATCCTCATGGCGGTCTTCGCCCCCTGGATCGCCCCCTACGATCCCACCGCCACCGACTGGGGCAACGTCCGCGGCGCGCCGAGCCTCGCGCACCCGTTCGGCGGCGACGAGGTCGGCCGCGACGTCCTCTCGCGGATCATCTTCGGCGCCCGCGCCTCCCTCGGCGCCGGCCTCGTATCGGTGGCGCTGGCGGTGTCCCTCGGCCTGCCGCTGGGACTGCTCGCCGGCTACGCGGGCGGCTGGATCGACGGGGCGATCTCGCGCCTTACCGACGCGCTCCTGGCAATTCCCTTCCTGATCCTGGCGATCGCGCTCGCGGCCTTCCTGGGCCCCAGCCTCGTCAACGCGATGATCGCCATCGGCCTCTCGGCGACCTCGACCTTCATCCGGTTGACCCGGGCGCAGGTGCGCGCCGTGGCGGCGGAGGAGTTCGTGGAGGCGGCCCGGGCCATGGGCAACCCGCCCTGGCGGATCGCCCGGGTCCACATCCTGCCCAACATCGTGCCGGCGATCCTCGTCCAGGCGACGCTCACCATCGCGGCCGCCATCATCGCGGAGGCGAGCCTGTCGTTCCTGGGCCTCGGCCAGCAGCCTCCGGAACCCTCCTGGGGGGCGATGCTCAACACCGCCAAGAACTTCATGGACGAGGCGCCCTGGATGGCGATCTGGCCCGGCCTTTCGATCTTCCTCGCCGTCCTCGCCTTCAACCTGTTCGGCGACGGCCTGCGGGACGCCCTCGACCCGAGGCAGCGCACATGACAGCGCCCATGACCAAGCCTCTCCTCGACGTCCGCGACCTCGCGGTCGCCTTCGACACCGACGGCGGCGCGGTCCACGCCGTCAACGGCGTCTCCTACACCCTGCACGAGGGCGAGACCCTGGGGATCGTCGGCGAGTCGGGTTCCGGCAAGAGCGTGCACGTGCTCGCCATGCTGGGCCTGATCCCGCGCCCGCCCGGCCGCATCACCGGCGGGCAGGTGCTGTTCGAGGGGCGCGATCTCCTCGCCCTGAAGGAGCGGGAACTCCGAAAGGTTCGGGGCGGCGCGATCGGGTTCGTGTTCCAGGACCCGATGAGTTCGCTCAACCCCGGCATGACCGTAGCGGCGCAGATCATCGAGCCCCTGCGCATCCATCTGGGCCTCGACGCCCGCGCCGCCCGCGTCCGGGCGAAGGAACTGCTCGACCTCGTCCGCATCCCGAACGCGGGAGCGCGCCTCGACCAGTACCCGCACGAGTTCTCCGGCGGCCAGCGCCAGCGGGTGATGATCGCCATCGGCCTGAGCTGTCGCCCGAAGCTGCTGATCGCCGACGAGGCGACCACCGCCCTCGACGTCACCGTCCAGGCCGAGATCGTGGGCCTGGTGCAGGAGCTGAAGCGCGAGCTCGGCATGGCGATCATCTGGATCACCCACGACCTCGGCGTGGTGGCCGGCATCAGCGACACCGTGCAGGTGATGTATGCCGGCCGGATCCTAGAGCGCGGCCCGGTGGACGACATCTTTTCGGATCCCCGCAACGCCTACACGCTGGGGCTTCTGCGCTCCCTGCCGGACCTCTCCGGCGGCCGGGCCGGGCGCCGTCGCCTGCACCAGATCGAGGGGGCGCCCCCGGACATGCGCCACCTGCCGCCGGGCGATCCCTTCGCGCCGCGCAACGCCTACGCGACGCCCCGGTGCCGGACCGAGATGCCGCCCCTGGCGCAGGCGCCCGGCGCCGCCCCCGGCCACCTCGTCGCCGCCTGGTACGACCTGCCGCAGCTTCTGAGCCGGGAGGCCGCGCGATGAGCCCGCAGGACTATCCGGTCGTCTCGGTGCGGGACCTGTCCAAGCACTATCCCCTGCGCTCGTGGTGGGGCGGCAAGGCCTCGGTGTTCCGCGCCGTCGAGGGGGTGAGCTTCGACATCCGTCCCGGCGAGACCCTGGGGCTCGTCGGCGAATCCGGCTCCGGCAAGTCCACGATCGGCCGGGCCGTGACGATGCTCAACCCGCCGACATCCGGCACGATCGCCTTCGAGGGCACCGACCTCGCCAAGCTCTCGGCGGGGGCGATGCGCAGAATGCGCGCCCGGATGCAGACCGTGTTCCAGGACCCCTACGCGGCCCTCAACCCGCGCATGACCGCTGGGGATTATGTCGCCGAAGCGTTCAAGCTGCACCGGCGGGACATGCGGGGCCCGGAGCGGCGTGAGGCCGTCGCGGCGCTGTTCCAGCGGGTCGGGCTCGATCCGCGGTTCATGGGGCGCTACCCGCACCAGTTCTCGGGCGGCCAGCGCCAGCGCATCTGCATCGCCCGGGCGATCGCCCTGAAGCCCAGCTTCATCGTCGCCGACGAGCCGATCGCGGCGCTCGACGTCTCGATCCAGGCGCAGGTGGTGAACCTGCTCCAGGACCTGCAGGACGAGATGGGGCTGTCCTACCTGTTCATCTCCCACGACCTCCGGATGGTCCGCTACCTCTGCCACCGGGTCGCGGTGCTCTGGCGCGGGCGGATCGTCGAGATGGCCGAGGCCGACGCCCTCTACGAGGATCCGCGCCATCCCTACACACGCCGCCTGCTCGCGGCCGTGCCGGTGCCGCACCCGGCCGAGGAGCGCGCCCGCCTCGCCGCGCGGGACCTCGCCGGCCACGACCAGCCGCCGGACGGGCCGCTCATTGAAGTGGCACCGGGGCATTGGGTGGCGATGCCCGAGGGTCAGGGCGCGTGACAAGCCCACTTTCTCTTTCCCACCCTCCTCCCTCATCCTGAGGTGCGAGCGCAGCGAGCCTCGAAGGAGGGCTCCAGCGAGCCGCGCGATCTCTGGAGCCCTCCTTCGAGGCCTCCGCTTCGCTCCGGCACCTCAGGCCGATTTTTGGATCAAGCAGCGTCGTCTCGTCGAGACGATCCATACAGCAGGACATCCCGTGAGAGACTTCTCCGCCCCCGGCCGCTCCCCGGTCTACGCCGCCAACGCCGCCGTCGCGACCTCGCACCCGCTCTCGACTCTCGCCGCCATCGAGGTGCTGCGCGCGGGCGGCAACGCCGTGGATGCCGGCATCGCGGCGGTCGCCGTGCAATGCGTGGTCGACCCGCTGATGACCGGCATCGGCGGCGACTGCTTCGCCCTCTACGCCCCCGCCGGCGCCACCAAGCCCCTCGCCCTGGACGGTTCGGGCCGCGCCCCGGCGGCCGCCACGCCCGACTGGTACGCCGAGCACGGCGTCGCCATCACGCCGACTTCGCCGCACGCCGTCACGGTGCCGGGTGCCGTCGCAGCCTGGGACCTGCTCGTCCGCGAGCACGGCACCCGCTCGCTGGGTGAGCTCCTCCAGCCGGCGATCCGTTACGCGGAGGACGGGTTCGTGATCCAGCAACGGGTCGGCTGGGACTGGCAGCGGGGCGCGGAGCGCGTCGCCGCCGATCCGCACGCCGCCGAGACCTACCTGCCCGGCGGGCAGGTGCCGGCCATCGGCAGCGTCCTGCGCCTGCCGAAGCTCGCGGCGACGCTCCGGCGCATCGCCCAGGAGGGCGCGCGCGGCTTCTACACGGGGCCGGTGGCCGAAGACATGGTGAGCCGGCTCAACGCGCTCGGCGGCCTGCACACCCTGGACGACTTCGCCGCTGCCCGGCCCGACATGGTGACACCCGTCTCAACCCGCTACCGGGGCTACGACGTCTACGAGTGCCCGCCCGCAGGCCAAGGCCTGGCGGCGCTGATGATGCTCAACGTGCTCACGCATTACGACGTCGGCGCCCTCTCGGACCTCGACCGGCTGCATCTCTTCGCCGAGACCTGCAAGCAGGGCTATCATCACCGCGACGTCCTGTTCGGCGACGCCGCCCTCGCCCAGGTGCCGATCGAGCACCTCCTCTCCGACGCCTGGAAGGCCGCCGCCCACGGGGCGATCGACATGGGCCGGGCCCGCGAGCCGGAGATCTATCCCGAGATCAGGCAGGAGATCGCCGAGGGCCGCGCCCACAAGGACACGGTCTATCTTTGCGTGGTCGATCGGGACGGCAACGCCCTGTCGCTGATCAACTCGATCTTCCAGGGCTTCGGCTCCGGCATCCTGGCACCCGAGAGCGGCGTCCTGCTGCACAATCGCGGCCTGTCGTTCCGCACGGAGGGCGGCCACCCGAACAGCGTCGGGCCCGGCAAGCGGCCGATGCACACGATCATCCCCGGCATGCTGATGAAGGACGGGCAGGCGGTCGCGCCGTTCGGCGTCATGGGCGGCCACTATCAGGCCATGGGCCATGTCGAGCTGCTCTCCGGCCTCATCGACCGCGGCCTCGACGTGCAGGAGGCGCTCGATGCCCCGCGCAGCTTCGCCTATGGCGGCAGCCTGGAGGTCGAGGGCGGGATCTCCGACGCGGTGATGGCGGGGCTGATCGAGCGCGGCCACCCGGCGATCCGCGCGCCGCTGCCGCTCGGCGGCGGCCAGATCATCTGGATCGACCGCAAGGCCGGCACGCTGGCGGCCGGCTCGGACCCGCGCAAGGACGGGGCGGCGCTGGGGTATTGAGGGGCGTGGCCGGTGGGATGCTCAAGGCCTTGCCACCCACCGCCCTCATCCTGAGGTGCCCGCGTCAGCGGGCCTCGAAGGAGGGCTCCAGCAATCGCAACGGTATCCGGAGGCCTCCTTCGAGGCTTCCGCTACGCTCCGGCACCTCAGGATGAGGTGATCGGATTGGACGCCCCGGGGACCGGAACGACAGTCGTTCGGATCCCCGGAGGTTCGGATTAGTCGATATCCTCGACCGCCTCGCCACCGCCGTAGACCCGCTGGGCGAGCGAGGCCTCCATGAACGGGTCGAGATCGCCGTCGAGCACCTCGTCCGGATCGGTGGACTGGGTGCCGGTGCGCAGGTCCTTCACCAGCTGGTACGGCTGCAGCACGTAGGACCGGATCTGGTGACCCCAGCCGATATCGGTCTTGGACGCGGCCTCGGCGTTGGCCTTCTCTTCGCGCTTCTTCAGCTCCGCCTCGTAGAGGCGGGCGCGCAGCATGTTCCAGGCGGTCGCCCGGTTCTTGTGCTGCGAGCGCTCCTGCTGGCACGCCACCACGATCCCGGTCGGATTGTGGGTGATACGTACCGCCGAGTCGGTGGTGTTGACGTGCTGGCCACCGGCGCCCGACGACCGGTAGGTGTCGATCCGGCAGTCGGATTCCTTGATCTCGATCTCGATCCGGTCGTCGATCACCGGATAGACCCAGACGCTGGCGAAGCTGGTGTGCCGCCGGGCGCTGGAATCGTAGGGCGAGATCCGCACCAGACGGTGCACGCCGGACTCGGTCTTGAGCCAGCCATAGGCGTTGTGGCCCTTGATCAGGAGCGTGGCGCCCTTGATCCCGGCCTCTTCGCCGTCGGTCATCTCGACGACCTCGACCTTGTACTTCCGACGCTCGGCCCAGCGGGCATACATGCGCTGGAGCATGTTGGCCCAGTCCTGGCTCTCGGTGCCGCCGGCCCCGGCATGGACCTCGAGATAGGTGTCGAACCCGTCGGCCTCGCCGGACAGCAGGGTCTCGACCTGCCGGCTCGCGGCCTCCTTCTCGACGGCCAGGATCGCCGCCTCGCCCTCGCGGATCGAGGATTCGTCACCCTCCATCTCGCCGAGCTCGATCAGCGTGGCGCCGTCCTCGAGATCGCGCTCGAGCTTCTTGATCGCCGTGACGGCCTCGTCGAGCTGCTGGCGCTCGCGCATGACCTTCTGGGCGGCCTCGGCATCGTTCCAGAGGTCGGGGTTCTCGGAAGCCGCGTTCAGCTCCGCGAGGCGTTTATCGACTGTATCCCAGTCAAAGATGCCTCCTCAGCAGCCCTATAGACTGCTTGGCGGCATCCGAGGCTTGCTCGATCTCGGCGCGCATCTGGTTTTTCGGGAATGGGGTTTGGGGAAAGAATGGAGGTCCGTCGGGTCGGGGTGATAGCCCCCGGGACCCGGCCTGTAAACGCTTCCGCGTCGCGTCGCATGCCGCCCGTGCGGCGCCCGACCGCAGGGAAGGAGGCGAGCCGGCAAGCCTCGGGCGCGTTGTCGGGCACGAACGACAGGGCCCAGGAGGCAAGCGGATGGCGGACGACGATCACGCGGCGACGTGGGCGGACTTCAACGAGGCCGTCAACATGACGCCCGCGGCGCTGAAGAAGCACCTCGACAGCGAGGCCAGCAAGGAGGTCGGCCAGAAGAAGGGCGGCGGCGAGTCCACCGGCCACGCGATGGGCCGGCGCATCCTGGCGATCAAGGATACGAAGAAGGCCGACCTGACGGACGACGATTACGCCGCCATGCGCAAGGTGGTGGGCTACGTCCACCGCCACCTCAAGCAGGGCGGAGAGGCCCGGAAGGACCCCGACTCACCGTGGCGGTTGTCGCTGATGAATTGGGGCCACGATCCGCACAAGGATTGAGGCTCCGGAACGCCCGGCGGCTCAGTAGCGCGGCGGCACGATGTAGGACGGAGCGATCACGTACTCCTTCGGCCGCTTGCGCGCGCCGAACCGGCCCTCGGTGATCTGGTCGTTGTAATAGTCGAAGCCCGTATAGCCGAAACCACCGCCGTTCATCACCTCGGCGACCGGGACCGCGGGCTGCGCGAGATCGGGACGGCCCGGCGGCACCACCACCTGGCAGCACCCCTCGGTCTCGAGAACGGTGGGCCCGTTCGGCGCGGTGAACACGAAGGCGCGGGGCTGGTACGGCGCGGGCGGGTAGGCGGCGTCGGAGGCCGAGGCGCCCTGCCCCGCCAGGAGGGCGAGCAGTCCGGCGGCGATCAGGGTCTTGGTGCTCACGCGATGCTCCGTCAGGGGGCCGGCCGGGCCGGCATCTGGCCTACAGTCTAGCTGATCGCGGGCGGCTTGTCCGGCCCATCCGAATCGACCGGTTACCGAAATGCCGGCGCAGATCAGCCGCGGGCGCGCAGGACAACCTGCGGGCTCGCCGGCACGGGGCGGCAATCCGTCGTGAAGGCGTTGACCGGCAACGGCTTCGAGTCGCACGCATACACGTCCGCCGGGCCGGGCGCGGGGATCGGATCCCGGGCGATGATCGGGTTCGGCGCACAGGCCGAGGCCGCGGCGGCGAGCAGCAGGGCGGCGATCAGGTTCAGGCGGCGCATGCGACACTCGGGACGCGGGAGGACCCCCGCACCTGACCCTGGCCATCGCGATCCGTCCTGACAAGCGCCGGCGCGGGGCGTCGGCGCCTTTGGCGGAGCCTGTCGCCCCGCGGCAACAATCCGCGCGGGGTCGGCTAGCCGGCCCGGACCATCGGCACGACGTTGTGCAGGGTCTTGTCGGTGCCGTCGAAGAACCGGCGGATGTTGCGCGCGGCCTGCCGGATGCGCTGCTCGTTCTCGACCAGCGCGATGCGGACATACTCGTCGCCGAATTCGCCGAATCCGATGCCGGGCGCCACCGCGACATCCGACTTCTCCAGCAGCAGCTTGGAGAATTCGAGGCTGCCCATCTCCCGGTAGCGCTCCGGGATCGGAACCCACGCGAACATCGAGGAGGCGGGCGACGGGATGGTCCAGCCGGCCTTGCCGAAGGATTCCACCAGCGCGTCGCGGCGCTTCCTGTAGATGCTGCGCATCTCGTGGATGCAGTCGTCCGGCCCGTTGAGGGCGGCGGTCGCGGCGACCTGGATCGGCGTGAAGGCGCCGTAATCGAGGTAGGACTTCACCCGGGTGAGCGCCGCGAGCAGGCGCTCGTTGCCCACCGCGAAGCCCATGCGCCAGCCGGCCATCGAGTAGGTCTTCGACAGCGAGGTGAACTCCACCGTGCAGTCGATGGCGCCGGGCACCTGCAGGACCGAGGGCGGCGGGTTGTCGTCGAAATAGACCTCCGCGTAGGCGAGGTCCGACAGCAGGATCAGCTCGTGCTGCTTCGCGAAGGCCACGAGATCCCGGTAGAAGTCGAGGCTCGCCACGTAGGCGGTCGGGTTCGACGGGTAGCAGACGACCAGGGCGACCGGCTTCGGGATCGAGTGGCGCATGGCCCGCTCGAGGGCCGGGAACATCGCCGGGGTCGGCTCGGCCGGCACGGAGCGGATGACGCCGCCGGCCATCAGGAAGCCGAAGGCGTGGATCGGGTAGCTCGGGTTCGGCACCAGTACGACGTCGCCCGGGGCGGTGATCGCCTGAGCCATGTTGGCGAAGCCCTCCTTGGAGCCCAGCGTCGCCACCACCTGCGTGTCGGGGTTGAGGGTCACGCCAAACCGGCGCTGGTAGTAACCGGCCTGGGCCTTGCGCAGGCCCGCGATGCCCTTCGAGGCCGAGTAGCGGTCGGTGCGGGGCCGCCCGGCCGTCTCGCACAGCTTGGCGATCACGTGCTTGGGGGCGTCGAGGTCGGGATTGCCCATCCCGAGATCGATGATGTCGGCGCCCTGCGCGCGGGCGGCGGCCTTGATCCGGTTGACCTGCTCGAAGACGTAGGGCGGCAGTCGCTTGATGCGGTGGAAGTCGGTCATGGGCGTGTCCATCGGCGCGTCCCGAATCTGGCGTCTTTCGTCTGGGCCGGTCGCGCGAACCCCATGCTCTAGCAGAGTTGCGGGCCGCCGCCGACCCACAAATCGGTGCTCAAATCGGTGCTATTGCGGCGGCGCCGGGGCCGGCTTGATGGTGGCCGCGGCGCCCTGCCCGGCGCTCGCCGCCGCCCGGCCGCGGACCTCGTTGCGGCCGCGGGCGCTCTCCAGCTCCGCCTCCAGGGCCTTCTGGCCGGTGACCGACTTGGCCCGGACCGGGCGCTTCGGCGCGTCGACGCCCACCGGCATGAAGTCGGGCTGCGCCTTGCTGCGGGATTCCGCGACGAAATCCGGCGCGGTGACGGTCCGCGGCCCGTAGCCTGCATCGGAGGCCAGCGAGCGGACGACGTCGCCCGAGCAGGCCCCGAGCAGGCTGACCAGCAGCCCGAGGCCGGCCGTGCGGATCAGCGGCAGGCTGCGGGACATGCGGGCGACAGGGTTCAAAATGGCACGATCCATCGTCACATGGGTTTGAAAAGAACGGCCGGATGTTTCGGCGACGTCCGCAACCGGGGTGGCGAAAGCTCTGGCTCGCTCCTTATTTTGTCGGAAACGAGGCCCGCGCGATCGGGTCGACAGACGAAACACAGGGAGGCACGTTTGACGAGTCCGCAGGCGCCGGATCGGACCGCCCCTCCGAAGTCGGTCTCGAACGGCGCGATGCCGGACGGCATGGCTGCTCCGATGCCGGATTTCGAGGCGCTGTCCCGCAATGCCGGACAGTTCGTCGAGGCGATGGGGCGCAATATCGCCCGCGCCCTCGGGCCCGAGGGACAGGGAGGCGCCCCCGGAAGCGAGATGAACGAGGCCGCCAAGGTCCTCGGGCAGGTGGCCGAGACCTGGCTCGCCGACCCGAAGCGGAGCGCCGAGGCCCAGGCCCGCCTGTCGCAGGCCTTCCTGTCGCTCTGGGGCTCGACCTACATGCGCCTGCAGGGCCAGCCCGCCGACCCGGTGGTTCTTCCGGAGCCCCGGGACGCGCGCTTCGCCCATGCCGAGTGGTCGACCAACCCGTATTTCGACTTCATCAAGCAGGCCTACCTGCTCGCCGCCCGCTGGGCCGAAAGCCTCGTGGACGAGGCCGAGGGGCTCGATGCGCACACGCGCCATAAGGCGCAATTCTACCTGCGCCAGCTCACCAGCATGCTCTCGCCGTCGAACTTCCTGCCGACCAACCCGGAGCTGATCCGCCATACCCTCCAGGAGAACGGCGCCAACCTCGTCCGTGGCCTGAAGATGTACGAGGAGGATCTACAGGCGGGCGGCGGACATCTGCGCGTGCGCCAGACCGACCCGAGCGGGTTCGAGGTCGGGCGCAACATGGCGGTCACCCCCGGCGAAGTGGTGTTCCGCAACGATCTGATCGAGCTGATCCAGTACGCGCCCGCCACCGAGACCGTGCTGCGGCGCCCGTTCCTGATGGTTCCGCCCTGGATCAACAAGTTCTACATCCTCGACCTCAATCCCCAGAAGAGCTTCCTGAAGTGGATGGTCGACCAGGGCCTGACGGTCTTCTGCATCTCGTGGGTGAATCCGGATTCCCGGCATGCCGACAAGGACTTCGAGTCCTACATGCGCGAGGGGATCGAGGCGGCCATCGACGCGATCGGGGTCGCCACCGGGGAGACCGAGGTCACGGCGGCCGGCTACTGCGTCGGCGGGACGCTGCTCGCCGTGACGCTGGCCATGCAGGCCGCCACCGGAAACCGGCGGATCAAGAGCGCGACGCTGCTCACCACGCAGGTCGACTTCACCCATGCCGGCGACCTGAAGGTCTTCGCCGACGAGGAGCAGATCCGGCAGGTCGAGGCCCGGATGGCCGAGCAGGGCTACCTGGAGGGCGCCCGGATGGCGAACGCCTTCAACATGCTCCGGCCGAACGACCTGATCTGGCCCTACATCGTCAACAACTACATCAAGGGCAAATCGCCCTCGGCTTTCGACCTGCTGTACTGGAATTCCGACGCCACGCGGATGCCAGCGGCCAATCATTCCTTCTATCTGCGCAACTGCTACCTCGACAACACGCTGGCGCAGGGACGGATGGTGCTCGGCAACGTCCGCCTCGACCTCAAGAAGGTGCAGGTCCCGATCTTCAACCTCGCAACCCGGGAGGATCACATCGCGCCGGCCCTCTCGGTCTTCGAGGGCTCGAAGGTGTTCGGCGGCAAGGTCGATTTCGTGCTGGCGGGATCGGGCCATATCGCCGGCGTGATCAACCCCCCGTCCAAGCCGAAATACGGCTACTGGACCGGCGGCCCGGTCAAGGGGACGCTGGAGGACTGGATCAGCGCCGCGGTCGAGACCAAGGGTTCGTGGTGGCCGTATTGGTTCCAGTGGATCGAGGCGCAGGCGCCGGAGCGGGTGCCGGCCCGGAAACCCGGCGGGGATGCGCTCCAATCCCTCGGCCCGGCGCCGGGGACCTACGTGCGCATGCGGGCCTGAGGCGCGCCATCCGCGGCGAACCGGAGCGGGGCACCGCCCGTCGCGGATCGCCCGGGGGAGCCGGGCGCCCCGCGCAGGCGCATCACCATTTCCGCACGAGGGGCGCGGGGGCGGGGGCCGGCGGCGCGCCGAACACGTAGCGGAAGCCCACCGAGACGATGTCGGCGCTGGAATCCACCACCCCCGCGAAGGCGATGTTGCCGACGTTGTAGTCGCGGCCGAGGCCCGCCAGGATCCGCGACCGGTCCAGGAAGAAGTGCGAATAGGCGAGGTTCAGCGTCAGCTGCCGGCTCCAGCGGTAGCTGGCGCCCACCGAGGCGATGTAGCGGTCCCCGTCCGGCAGCCGCACCGAGCGGTTGCGGAAGTCGATCGGCGAGGTCTCGTAGGCGAAGCCCGTGCGCAGCGTCAGGTTCGGCGAGGCGTC
>NZ_FPBW01000029.1:0-73374 GCF_900116795.1 Methylobacterium sp. UNCCL125
GACACGCAGACCACGACGGTCACGGGCGTGGAGATGTTCCGCAAGCTGCTCGACCAGGGCCAGGCGGGCGACAACGTCGGCGTGCTGCTGCGCGGCACGAAGCGCGAGGACGTGGAGCGCGGCCAGGTCGTGTGCAAGCCGGGTTCGGTGAAGCCGCACGCCAAGTTCAAGGCCGAGGCCTACATCCTGACCAAGGAAGAGGGCGGCCGCCACACGCCGTTCTTCACCAACTACCGGCCGCAGTTCTACTTCCGGACCACCGACGTGACCGGGATCGTGACGCTGCCCGAGGGCACCGAGATGGTGATGCCGGGCGACAACGTGACCATGGACGTGGCGCTGATCGTGCCGGTGGCCATGGAGGAGAAGCTGCGCTTCGCCATCCGCGAGGGCGGCCGCACCGTCGGTGCCGGCGTCGTCGCCGCCATCAACGATTGAGCTCGAGCAGGGCCGGCGCGTCGCGACAGACGATGCGCCGGTCCCGCGCCGTCAGCCGGCGGATGGTCCGTGGTCATCTCTAGACCACGGGGGTGCGTCAGGGCTCTGGCCATCGACTTCGATGTGACTCGCGCCGGCCTCCGTCTTGACGGGGTGCCGGCGTTGTTTTGTCTTGTCTCCGCCTTGTCTTGGGGGAGACTCGGATGTTCGGAGATTCCGCGCGGTGGGCCGCGCGATTGCTGGCCCTGATCTGTGCCGGCTCCGTGTTCCTGCCGGTCGGCGCGCGGGCAGACGACCTGAGCGACGGCCGCTTTCGCGACGCGGTGATCAAGCAGATCCGGATCCGTCGACCGGACGTGGCGATCGACCTCAATGCCGATCCGGCGCAGCTCGGCATCGGCACCCAGACGCTCGATCTCACCAATCTCCACCAGCATGTCCGCGGTCTCACCGAGGCCGAGCGCCGGCGGGAGGTCGACGAATTCCTCGGCCTCGCCTTCGCCAAGGCCGGCCCTGCGCCGGAGCCGGCGGATTTCGCGGCGATCAAGGGCCGCCTGCGCGTGCAGCTGGTGCCGGATGAGATCCTTCAGCAGAACCCGCAGCTCGCGCATCGCCGGTTCTCCGAGACGCTGAACGTCGTCTACCTGCTCGACGAGCCCAGGCGCTGCCAGTACGTCACCCGCGAGATGATCGCCGGCTGGCATGTCGATCCTGCCGTGGTGGAAGCCACGGCGGTGCGGAACCTCGCGGGGGCCTCCAAGGATGTGCCGTTCCAGCTCGTCGTCGCGGACCGCACGCCCGTCGCCGCCCTCGCCAGGGAGGACGGCAATTACGCCCTCGCGCGTTTGCTCGTGCCGGACTGGCTCGAGGAGATCCGCAAGGCGCTGAAGGCCGACGGCATCACGCTGACCGGGCCGACCCGCAATCTGCTCATGGCGTGGCCCGCCGACAGCCCTGCGCGGCGCGAGCTGGCCGCAGAGGCCACCACGCAGATGCGCGCCGGACCCTACGGCCGCAGCGACGAGCTGTTCCACTTCGGCCGGGGCGGGCTACGGCCCCTGACCGCCGCCGAGCGGGCGGATCACGGCCGGTGATGCGCGGCGATCGGCGGCGAACCTCTTGCAAGCCGCGCCGCGATGAGGCATTGGGCGGTGCGCTAGGAGTGTAGCTCAACTGGTCAGAGCGCCGGTCTCCAAAACCGGAGGTTGCGGGTTCGAGTCCCTCCACTCCTGCCAGACATTCAGCCCGATCCCGCGCGGTGGCCCGGTCGACAAGCCGGGGGAGTTGCGCTAGAGCGGGCGCAATCCGAGATCTGAAGCGACCGTCGGTGCGGGCCCATCCGGGTCCTCGGCGCCGACATTCGCATTCCCGGATGCGGTCTCTGCCTCGGGGCCGAACACGCACAGATACTGGCGCCATGGCATCGAACGAAGCGACCAAGAAGGTGGACCTGGTGCGCGGCGCAGCCCGCGGTCCCGCGAATCCGCCGCCGGCCCGGCCGGCGACGCCGAACCGGGCGCCGCAGAAGCGTGCCACGCCGGGCGAGTTCATCGCGCAGGTTCGCGACGAGGCCCGCAAGGTCACGTGGCCGACCCGCCGGGAGACCACGATCACGACGATCATGGTCTTCGTGATGGTCGTGGCCGCGAGCCTGTTCTTCACGGTCGTGGATCAGGCCCTGCGCTTCCTGGTCGGCCTGATTTTGGGCGTCTGAGTCGGAGGCGTACGAGGGCGGCTCGCCGCCGATCGGGGGAGACCCCGCGGACTTGTCGGAGTTGAACGGAACCGTGTCGAAGCGCTGGTACATCGTCCACGCCTACTCGAACTTCGAGAACAAGGTCGCCCAGTCCATCAAGGATCAGGCGGCTCAGCGCGGGCTGACCGAGCTGTTCGACGAGGTGATGGTCCCGACCGAGAAGGTCGTGGAGGTCCGCCGCGGCCGGAAGGTCGATGCCGAGCGTAAGTTCTTCCCCGGCTACGTGCTGGTGAAGTGCGACCTCACCGACGAGGTCTACCACCTCATCAAGAACACCCCGAAGGTCACGGGCTTCCTCGGCGCCGATAAGTCGAAGCCGGTTCCGATCCCCGACGCCGAGGCCGAGCGGATCAAGGGCCAGGTCGCCGAGGGTGTCGACCGGCCGAAGCCCTCGATCTCTTTCGAGATCGGCGAGACCGTCCGGGTCGCCGACGGTCCGTTCGCCAGCTTCAACGGCACCGTCGAGGAGATCGACGACGCCCGCTCCCGCCTCAAGGTGGCCGTGTCGATCTTCGGCCGCGCGACGCCGGTGGAGCTCGAATACGCCCAGGTCGAGAAGGCCTGAGCCTCCTGATTTCGGCGGCCCTGAGGCCGCCGCGTCCTTCCGGCCGTCGCTGTGCGGCGGCCGCGAACTTGCCCCATCCTCCTGAGGCTGGGGCATCATCCGCGGGAGATCCGCCCGGCCTCGCCTCCGGGATCCACGGCTCGCACCGCGACCTGCAACCGTCCGACCCGCCGCGCTTCAGGCCGCGTGGGGGCGGATTCTCATTGGGAGCAGTCCCATGGCGAAGAAGATCACGGGCTACGTGAAGCTTCAGGTCCCGGCCGGCGCCGCCAACCCGTCGCCGCCGATCGGTCCCGCGCTCGGTCAGCGCGGCCTCAACATCATGGAATTCTGCAAGGCCTTCAATGCGAAGACCGCGCAGATGGAGAAGGGCACCCCGATTCCGGTGATCATCACCGCGTATCAGGATCGCTCCTTCACCTTCGAGATGAAGCAGCCCCCGGTCACCTTCTTCCTGAAGAAGGCCGTCGGCCTGAAGATCGGCAAGAAGCCGGCCTCCGGCTCGAAGACTCCGGGCAAGGGCCCGACCGTCGGCAAGATCTCCGAGGCGCAGCTGCGCGAGATCGCCGAGAAGAAGATGCCCGACCTCAACTGCGACTCGATCGAGTCGGCCGTTGCCATGATCCGCGGCTCCGCCCGGGCCATGGGCCTCGAAGTGACGGCCTGAGGGAGGATAGCATGGCTAAGGAAGGCAAGCGCATCCGCGCCGCCCGCGAGGGCATCGAGGTCACCAAGCTCTATCCCCTCGACGAGGCGATCAAGCTGGTGAAGGAGCGGGCGACCGCGAAGTTCGACGAGACCGTCGAGGTCTCCATGAACCTCGGCGTCGATCCCCGCCACGCCGACCAGATGGTCCGCGGCGTCTGCAACCTGCCGAACGGCTCCGGCCGGACGGTGCGCGTGGCGGTCTTCGCTCGCGGCGCCAAGGCGGACGACGCCAAGGCCGCCGGTGCCGACATCGTCGGCGCCGAGGACCTGCTGGAGATCGTGCAGAGCGGCAAGATCGAGTTCGATCGCTGCATCGCGACCCCGGACATGATGCCGCTGGTCGGCCGTCTCGGTAAGGTGCTGGGCCCGCGCGGCCTGATGCCGAACCCGAAGGTCGGCACCGTCACCATGGACGTGAAGGGCGCCGTCGCCGGCGCCAAGGGCGGCTCGGTGGAGTTCCGCGTCGAGAAGGCCGGCATCGTCCATGCCGGCGTCGGCAAGGTCTCGTTCGATGCCGACAAGCTCGTCGAGAACATCAAGGCCTTCGCGGACGCCGTCGCCAAGGCGAAGCCCGCGGGCGCCAAGGGCACCTACGTCCAGCGCATCGCCGTCACCTCGACGATGGGCCCGGGCGTGAAGGTCGAGCCGAACACGGTTCTGACCGCCTGAGGCAAGGCATAGCGTCTACGCTGAAGAGCGCCCGGCCGGAAACGGCCGGGCGTTTTCCGTTGCCGGCATGCGGACGGAGCCGCCGTCCCGCCGCGACAGTCGGGCGAGCCGCCGGAACGGCACGCTCGACGCGGGCTCGGCGACCGATCTGGCGCATCGCGTGGGTACCTTGCCGGGAAACGCCCCGGATTACGGCGTGACCATGCTAGTCCCGTCCGAGGCCCGTCGGCGGATCTGATCGGCGGGGCCGAATCGCGGCGATTCTCGTGCTGGATCCCGGGTCGCATATCGCTGACGCGCCCTGTGCCCGGGAAGGGCCGGTGAGAAATAAACCCGTACCCCTTTTCCGGACGGGTGAAGCGGATCCTGATCCGGGACCCGGCACGCGACAGGCCGCGACAGCGGCGCCGTTCTCCTTCACGCCATTCTTAACGGCAGAGGGGGCGCCAACGCGCGCGGCTGTGCTAGATAGGCCGACATGCGATGCACCCTGACGGTCACCTCCAAGCGACGCATCCTGTGCGTCTTTCCCGCCTACACGCCGTCCTTCGGGACGTTCTCCCACGCCTACCCGCTGATGGGCGGGGTGAAGGCGTTCATGCCGCCGCAGGGGCTGCTGCTGATCGCGGCCTACATGCCGGAGGCGTGGGAATGCAGATTCATCGATGAGAATATCCGCCGCGCGAGCCCGGCCGAGTTCGCCTGGGCCGACGCGGTGTTCGTTTCCGGCATGCACATCCAGGAACCGCAGATCCACGACATCCGCGACCGTGCCAGGGCCGCCGGCAAGGTCACGGTTCTGGGCGGTCCCTCGGTCTCCGGCGCGCCGGAGAAATACGGCGACTTCGACTATCTCCATGTCGGCGAGATCGGCGACGCCACCGACCAGCTCGTCGCACGCCTCGACGCCGATGTCGCGCCCCCGCCCGCCCAGGTGGTGCTGGAGACGAAGGACCGGCTCGCGCTCGCCGACTTCCCGGCCCCGGCCTACGACCACGCACCGCTCAAGCGCTATCTGATCGGCTCGCTGCAATTCTCCTCGGGCTGCCCCTATCGCTGCGAGTTCTGCGACATCCCGCAGCTCTATGGCCGCCAGCCGCGGCTCAAGAGCCCCGAGCAGATGTGCGCCGAGCTCGACGCCATCATCAGCCAGCCCGGCCATCCGGCCGTCGTGTACTTCGTCGACGACAATTTCATCGCCAACCGCAAGGCGACCCGCGAGATGCTGCCGCACCTCGTGGCGTGGCAGAAGAAGAACAACTACCCGCTTCAGTTCGCCTGCGAGGCGACGCTGAACATGGCCAAGCAGCCCGAGATCCTCGAGCTGATGCGGCAGGCGAACTTCATGACGGTGTTCGTCGGCATCGAGACCCCGGAGGCCGAGGCCCTCAAGGGCATCGACAAGACCCACAACGCCGCCGTCCCGATGTACGAGGCGATCGAGACCCTCAATTCCTACGGGCTGGAGGTGACCTCGGGCATTATCCTGGGCCTCGATTCCGACACCGACAAATCCGAGCAGAACCTGATCGACTTCATCGACCGCTCGGCCATTCCCGTGCTGACCATCAACCTGCTTCAGGCCCTGCCCAAGACCCCACTCTGGGACCGGCTGGAACGCGAGGGCCGGCTCGTCCATGATGCGGCATTGGAATCGAACGTGCTGTTCAAGCGCCCGCACGACACCGTGGTGGGCAGCTGGCGCCGGGCCATCGCGCACGCCTATACGCCGGAGAAGATCTTCGAGCGCTTCAAGCACCAATGCGCGGTGACCTACCCGAACCGCATCACCACGCCGACCGCCGGCAAGCTGACCTTCACCAATCTCCGCCGGGGCCTGATCCTGGGGTTCAACATCATCACCCGGGTCGGGATCTTTTCCGATTACCGCAAGCCGTTCTGGAGTGCGGCCGGCTACGCGCTGAAGCGCGGGCAGATCGAGGCGGTGTTCAACATGGGCTTCGTGGCCCACCACCTGATCCGCTTCACCCGCGAGGCCCTGCGCGGCGAGCACAACGCCTCCTTCTACGCCGCCAAGGCCGCGGAGGCGAAGGCGGCCCGCGACCGGAGCTGGTGGGAATCGGCCCGGCGCAGGCTGGCGCCGGAACGCGAGGCCGCGTGAGGCGGGTTGCCGGCCAGGCCCGGACATTCCGCAGCAAGTCCTTGCCTGCGGCGGAAAAGTCGCGCTTCAGCCCTTGGCAGGCGGCTTGCTAGGCTCTATACACCGCGCCTCACGCATTTCATCCTCACGGAAGGAGACGGCCGATCGGCCGGTTTCCGCTCGAAATGTCGCCCGGGCAACCGGGTGGCAAAGGCCGGACGGATCCCAGGGGCGACGAGCCCCGCGGAGCCTTGTCCGGCCATGTCCTGTCCGAGACTGCAGGTGCCGGCTCGCCGGCTTAATCCCCAAGCCTGCACAGACGGGGAAGACCGAATTCGAAAAGCCTCGCCCAGGCCTCGGCCGCGGAGGGGTGTCGGTTTGAACCAACTCGCCCGAGGCGGCCTCCAGGGGCACGCGCGGGGACAGGGCCGCGAAGCGTCGTTCGGACGTTCCCGGTTTCTTGGCCGAGATGACGTCCGGGCGGCATGTGCAACCGGCGGACCCGAGATCGGGTTCCGCCAACCGGAGAGAGCCCAGTGGACCGGACAGCTAAAGCTGATCTCGTCTCGACGCTCAACGGCGTGTTCAGTGAGAGCGCCGTTGTCGTCGTGGCCCACTACAAGGGCCTCACGGTCGCCGACATGCAGAAGCTGCGTTCGCAGATGAAGCAGGCTGGCGCCACCGTGAAGGTCGCCAAGAACAGCCTCGCCGGCATCGCACTCGATGGCACGGACGTCGCCTCCATCAAGCCGCTCCTGAAGGGCCCGACCCTGCTCGCCTATTCCGGCGACCCGGTCGCAGCCGCGAAGGTCGCGGTCGATTTCGCCAAGGCCAACGACAAGCTCGTGATCCTCGGCGGCGCGATGGGGAAGACCGCCCTGAACCCGGACGGCGTGAAGGCCCTCGCCTCGCTCCCGTCCCTCGACGAACTGCGCGCCAAGATCGTGGGCCTCGTGCAGGCTCCCGCGACGAAGATCGCTCAGGTCGTCAACGCGCCGGCGGCCAAGCTCGCCCGCGTGTTCGGGGCCTATGCCAAGAAGGACGAGGCCGCCTGAGGCCCTTCAAAAACCATCCGTTCGAACCGATATTGAGAGGAATTCAAAATGGCTGATCTCGCCAAGCTCGTCGACGACCTGTCCTCGCTGACCGTGCTCGAGGCCGCTGACCTGGCCAAGATGCTCGAAGAGAAGTGGGGCGTCTCGGCCGCCGCTGCCGTCGCCGTTGCCGCCGGCCCGGCTGCCGGTGGCGCCGCCGCCGCCGTCGAGGAGCAGACCGAGTTCACGGTTGTCCTGGCCTCGGCCGGCGACAAGAAGATCGAGGTCATCAAGGAGGTCCGCGCGATCACCGGCCTCGGCCTCAAGGAAGCCAAGGACCTCGTCGAGGGCGCGCCGAAGCCGGTCAAGGAAGGCGTTGCCAAGGACGAGGCCGAGAAGCTCAAGGCCCAGCTCGAGAAGGCCGGCGCCAAGATCGAGCTCAAGTAAGTCGACGATGGGCCGGTCCCGGCCCATCACCCCACGGAGGTCCGCTTCGGGCCTGTCGTGACCGGAGCCCGCGGGTGCAACACCCGCGGGCTTTAGGCCGCTTCGGCGGATGGTCCCGGAAGGGACCGGCGAGAAGTTTCGGTTCGGTGGCGCTGCCCGGCGGGGCGCGCGTCGCGGCCCGGTGCGGGAGGTCCCTTTCGGGAACGCTTCCCCGGGCGAGAGGTACGCGGGTAGGAGCGAGGTCACATGGCCAACACGCTGGTCGGTCGCAAGCGCATTCGGAAGTTCTTCGGCAAGATCAAGGAAGTTGCCGAGATGCCGAACCTCATCGAGGTTCAGAAGGCGTCCTACGACCAGTTCCTGATGGTCGACGAGCCCGAGGGTGGGCGCGCCGACGAGGGGCTGCAGAGCGTGTTCAAGTCGGTGTTCCCGATTTCCGACTTCGCTTCCACGGCCCTGCTCGAGTTCGTGCGCTACACCTTCGAGGCGCCCAAGTACGATGTCGACGAGTGCCGCCAGCGCGGCATCACCTTCGCGGCCCCGCTGAAGGTCACGCTGCGCCTCATCGTGTTCGATGTCGATCCCGACACGCAGGCGAAGTCGGTCAAGGACATCAAGGAGCAGGACGTCTACATGGGCGACATGCCCCTGATGACGGAGAACGGCACCTTCATCGTCAACGGCACCGAGCGCGTGATCGTCTCGCAGATGCACCGCTCGCCGGGCGTGTTCTTCGACCACGACAAGGGCAAGACCCATTCCTCGGGCAAGCTCCTGTTCGCCGCCCGCATCATCCCGTACCGGGGCTCCTGGCTCGACGTCGAGTTCGACGCCAAGGACATCGTCCACGTCCGCATCGACCGGAAGCGCAAGCTGCCGGCGACGTCGCTGCTCTACGCCCTCGGCCTCGACGGCGAGGAGATCCTGTCGACCTTCTACAACAAGGTCGTCTATGACCGCGACGGCGCCGACTGGCGCGTGCCGTTCGACGCCGAGCGCATGAAGGGCATGAAGGCCACCGTCGACCTGATCGACGCCGATTCCGGCGAGGTCGTGCTCGAGGCCGGCAAGAAGCTCAACGCCCGCAACGCCCGTCAGATCACCGACAAGGGCACCAAGTTTCTCAAGGCCACCGACGAGGATCTCGTCGGCCAGTACGTGGCCGAGGATCTCGTCAACGCGCAGACCGGCGAGATCTGGGCCGAGGCCGGCGAGGAGATCACCGACAAGCTCCTGAAGAGCCTGGATGATGTCGGCATCACCGAGCTCCCGGTGCTTGACATCGACCACGTCAATGTCGGCCCCTACATCCGCAACACGCTGGCGGTGGACAAGAACTCCAACCGCGAAGGCGCGCTGTTCGACATCTACCGGGTCATGCGCCCGGGCGAGCCGCCGACCCTCGAGACCGCCGAGGCGATGTTCCACTCGCTGTTCTTCGACTCCGAGCGGTACGACCTCTCGGCCGTCGGCCGCGTGAAGATGAACATGCGCCTCGACCTCGACGCCGCCGACACCGTGCGCACCCTCCGCAAGGAGGACATGCTCGCGGTGGTGAAGGCGCTCGTGGAGCTGCGCGACGGCAAGGGCGAGGTCGACGACATCGACCACCTCGGCAACCGCCGCGTCCGCTCGGTGGGCGAGCTCATGGAGAACCAGTACCGCCTGGGCCTCCTGCGCATGGAGCGCGCGATCCGCGAGCGCATGAGCCAGGTCGATATCGACACGGTCATGCCGCAGGATCTCATCAACGCGAAGCCCGCCGCCGCGGCCGTGCGCGAGTTCTTCGGCTCGTCGCAGCTCTCGCAGTTCATGGACCAGACCAACCCGCTCTCCGAGGTGACGCACAAGCGCCGCCTGTCGGCGCTCGGCCCGGGCGGTCTGACCCGCGAGCGCGCCGGCTTCGAGGTGCGCGACGTGCACCCGACCCATTACGGCCGCATCTGCCCGATCGAGACGCCGGAAGGCCCGAACATCGGCCTGATCAACTCGCTCGCCACCTTCGCGCGGGTGAACAAGTACGGCTTCATCGAGACCCCGTTCCGCCGCGTCCGCGACGGCGTGGTCACCGATGAGGTCGCCTACCTCTCGGCCATGGAGGAGGCGAAGTACTACGTCGCTCAGGCCAACGCCCAGATGGACGAGGCCCGCAAGCTCACGGAGGATCTCGTGGTCTGCCGTCGGGCCGGCGAGGTGATCGTCGTGGGGCCCGAGCGCGTCGATCTCATGGACGTGTCGCCGAAGCAGCTCGTCTCGGTCGCCGCTGCGCTGATCCCGTTCCTTGAGAACGACGACGCCAACCGCGCCCTCATGGGCTCGAACATGCAGCGCCAGGCGGTGCCGCTCGTCCGCGCCGACGCCCCGTTCGTGGGCACCGGCATGGAGGCGGTGGTCGCCCGGGATTCCGGCGCCGCCATCGCGGCCCGCCGGGCCGGCATCATCGATCAGGTGGACGCCACCCGTATCGTCATCCGCGCCACCGAGGAGGCCGACGCCAACAAGCCCGGCGTCGACATCTACCGCCTGCAGAAGTTCCAGCGCTCCAACCAGTCGACCTGCATCACGCAGAAGCCGCTGGTCCGCGTCGGCGAGTTCGTGAAGAAGGGCGAGATCATCGCCGACGGTCCCTCGACCGAGTTCGGCGAGCTGGCGCTCGGCCGGAACGTGCTCGTCGCCTTCATGCCGTGGAACGGCTACAACTTCGAGGACTCGATCCTGCTTTCCGAGCGGATCGTGAAGGATGACGTGTTCACCTCGATCCACATCGAGGAGTTCGAGGTGATGGCCCGCGACACCAAGCTCGGGCCGGAGGAGATCACCCGCGACATCCCGAACGTCTCCGAGGAGGCGCTCAAGAACCTCGACGAGGCCGGCATCGTCTATATCGGCGCCGAGGTGAATGCGGGCGACATCCTCGTCGGCAAGATCACCCCGAAGGGCGAGAGCCCGATGACGCCGGAGGAGAAGCTCCTCCGCGCCATCTTCGGCGAGAAGGCCTCGGACGTGCGCGACACCTCGCTGCGGGTGCCGCCGGGCGTCACCGGCACGATCGTCGAGGTGCGGGTGTTCAACCGCCACGGCGTCGACAAGGACGAGCGCGCCCAGGCGATCGAGCGCGAGGAGATCGAGCGGCTCGCCAAGGACCGCGACGACGAGCAGGCGATCCTCGACCGCAACACCTACGCGCGCCTCGCGGACGTGCTGATCGGTCAGGCGCCGGTGGCCGGCCCGAAGGGCTTCCGGAAGGACACCACGCTCACCCGCGAGCTGATCAACGACTACCCGCGCTCGCAATGGTGGCAGTTCGCCGTCATCGAAGACCGTCTCATGACCGAGATGGAGGCGATGCAGAAGCAGTACGACGAGTCGAAGAAGCGCCTCGAGCAGCGCTTCCTCGACAAGGTCGAGAAGCTGCAGCGCGGCGACGAGCTGCCCCCCGGCGTCATGAAGATGGTCAAGGTCTTCGTGGCGGTGAAGCGCAAGATCCAGCCGGGCGACAAGATGGCCGGCCGTCACGGCAACAAGGGTGTCGTGTCGCGGATCGTGCCGATCGAGGACATGCCGTTCCTGGAGGACGGGACGCATGCCGACATCGTGCTCAACCCGCTGGGCGTGCCCTCGCGCATGAACGTCGGCCAGATCCTGGAGACGCACCTGGGCTGGGCGGCTGCGGGCCTGGGTCGCAAGGTGTCGAAGGCGGTGGATGCCTATCTGAAGTCGCAGGACATCGCGCCGCTGCGGGAGGAGATGAAGGCGATCTACTCCCCGGGCGAGCTCGACGGGCTGACGGACGAGGAGCTGGCCGAGGCCGGCAACAACGTCCGCCGTGGCGTGCCGATGGCCACGCCGGTGTTCAACGGCGCCAAGGAAGCCGACATCGAGCAGATGCTGGAGATGGCCGGGCTGGACCGCTCGGCGCAGTCGACGCTCTACGACGGGCGGACCGGCGAGCCCTTCGACCGCAAGGTCACGATGGGCTACATCTACATGCTGAAGCTCCACCACCTCGTGGACGACAAGATCCACGCGCGCTCGATCGGCCCGTACTCGCTCGTCACCCAGCAGCCGCTGGGCGGCAAGGCGCAGTTCGGCGGCCAGCGCTTCGGTGAGATGGAGGTCTGGGCGCTGGAGGCCTACGGCGCGGCCTACACGCTGCAGGAGATGCTCACGGTGAAGTCGGACGACGTGGCCGGCCGCACCAAGGTCTACGAGGCGATCGTCCGCGGCGACGACACCTTCGAGGCCGGCATCCCCGAGAGCTTCAACGTGCTCGTCAAGGAGATGCGCTCGCTCGGCCTCAACGTCGAGCTGACGTCTTCGAAGAAGGCCGCGAACGATCAGCTGGAGCCGCCGGCCGACGCGGCCGAGTAGAGCCAGTCACAAACACCTCCCGTGGCGGCGGATCCCGCCGCCACGGTCGAGCGGGGAGGGGAGGGGCCTTCCGGGTTCGACGACGGTGAGCAGCGCCCGTGCGGGGTGCGGCGCCGGATCTTTTTCAGGACGCGGTGGCCCGGCGCGGGGCTGCCGGCGTCAACAAGGAGCGGATCATGAACCAAGAGGTCATGAACCTTTTCAACCAGCAGGCCACGCCGGTCAGCTTCGATCAGATCAAGATCTCGATCTCGTCCCCGGAGAAGATCCTCTCCTGGTCGTACGGCGAGATCAAGAAGCCCGAGACCATCAACTACCGGACCTTCAAGCCCGAGCGCGACGGCCTGTTCTGCGCGCGCATCTTCGGGCCGATCAAGGACTACGAGTGCTTGTGCGGCAAGTACAAGCGCATGAAGTACAAGGGCGTCATCTGTGAGAAGTGCGGCGTCGAGGTCACCCTCGCGCGCGTCCGGCGCGACCGCATGGGCCATATCGAGCTGGCCGCCCCCGTCGCGCATATCTGGTTCCTGAAGTCGCTGCCCTCGCGCATCGGCTTGCTGCTCGACATGGCGCTCAAGGACCTCGAGCGGATCCTGTACTTCGAGTCCTACTGCGTCATCGAGCCGGGCCTCACCCCCCTGAAGGAGCGTCAGCTCCTGTCGGAGGAGGAGTACCTGCGCGCCCAGGAGGAGTACGGCGAGGACTCGTTCACCGCCATGATCGGCGCCGAGGCCATCCGGCGCATCCTGCAGGAACTCGACCTCGACAAGATCGCCAACGATCTGCGCGAGGAGATCGCGGTCACGACGTCGGAGCTGAAGCCCAAGAAGCTCCTGAAGCGGCTCAAGATCATCGAGGCCTTCCAGATGTCCGGCAACAAGCCGGAATGGATGATCCTCACGGTCGTCCCGGTGATCCCGCCGGACCTGCGCCCGCTGGTCCCGCTGGACGGCGGCCGCTTCGCGACCTCCGACCTCAACGACCTGTACCGCCGCGTCATCAACCGCAACAACCGCCTGAAGCGGCTGATCGAGCTGCGCGCGCCCGACATCATCATCCGCAACGAGAAGCGGATGCTGCAGGAGGCGGTCGACGCCCTGTTCGACAACGGCCGCCGCGGCCGCGTCATCACGGGCGCCAACAAGCGTCCGCTGAAGTCGCTCGCCGACATGCTGAAGGGCAAGCAGGGCCGGTTCCGCCAGAACCTGCTCGGCAAGCGCGTCGATTATTCGGGCCGCTCGGTCATCGTGGTCGGCCCGGAGCTGAAGCTGCACCAGTGCGGCCTGCCCAAGAAGATGGCGCTGGAGCTGTTCAAGCCGTTCATCTACGCGCGCCTCGACGCCAAGGGCTTTTCGGCCACCGTCAAGCAGGCCAAGAAGCTGGTCGAAAAGGAGAAGCCGGAGGTCTGGGACATCCTCGATGAGGTGATCCGCGAGCACCCGGTGATGCTGAACCGCGCGCCGACGCTGCACCGCCTCGGCATCCAGGCCTTCGAGCCGAAGCTGATCGAGGGCAAGGCGATCCAGCTGCACCCGCTGGTCTGCGCCGCGTTCAACGCCGACTTCGACGGCGACCAGATGGCCGTGCACGTCCCGCTGTCGCTCGAGGCGCAGCTGGAAGCGCGCGTCCTCATGATGTCGACCAACAACATCCTGCACCCGGCCAACGGTCAGCCGATCATCGTGCCGTCGCAGGACATCGTGCTCGGCCTCTACTACCTGTCGATCGTGGCCGAGGGCATGCCGGGCGAGTTCAAGGCGGACAACGCCAAGAACCCGATGCAGGGCGTCTACGGCGACATGGGCGAGCTGGAGCACGCCCTGGCCGCCAAGGCCGTGTCGCTGCACACCAAGATCAAGTGGCGCTGGACCGGCATCGGCCCGGATAATCAGCCACTGACCAAGACCTACGAGACCACGCCCGGCCGGGTGATCCTGTCCGGTGCCCTGCCGAAGCACGCCAAGGTGCCCTTCGAGGTCGTCAACAAGTTGATGACCAAGAAGGAGATCTCGGCGATGATCGACACCGTCTACCGCCACTGCGGTCAGAAGGAGTCGGTGATCTTCTGTGACCGGATCATGGCGCTCGGCTTCAACCACGCGTTCAAGGCCGGCATCTCCTTCGGCAAGGACGACATGGTCGTGCCGGAGAACAAGTGGTCGATCGTCGACACGACCCGCGCGCTCGTGAAGGATTACGAGCAGCAGTACAACGACGGCCTGATCACGCAGGGCGAGAAGTACAACAAGGTGGTGGATGCCTGGGCCAAGTGCTCGGACAAGCTGGCCGCCGAGATGATGGGCCGCATCTCCGCGGTCCAGAAGGACGAGCACGGCGCCGACAAGCAGATCAACTCGATCTACATGATGAGCCACTCCGGCGCCCGTGGTTCGCCCGCCCAGATGAAGCAGCTCGCGGCGATGCGCGGCCTCATGGCCAAGCCGTCGGGCGAGATCATCGAGACCCCGATCATCTCGAACTTCAAGGAAGGCCTGGACGTTCTGGAGTACTTCAACTCCACGCACGGTGCCCGTAAGGGCCTGGCCGACACCGCCCTGAAGACCGCCAACTCCGGCTACCTGACCCGCCGTCTCGTCGACGTGGCCCAGGACGCCGTCATCCGCGAGGTGGATTGCGGCACGACCAACGGCATCAAGATGCGCGCCATCGTGGATGCTGGCCAGGTCGTGGCGACGCTCGCCACCCGCATCCTGGGCCGCGCCACGGCCGAGGATCTCGTGGCCGCGGACGGCACGGTGATCGTCAAGACCGGCGAGACCATCGAGGAGCGGCACCTGCCGGCGATCAACGCCGCCGGCATCCAGGAGGTGAAGATCCGCTCGGTGCTGGTCTGCGCCACCAAGAGCGGCGTCTGCGCCACCTGCTACGGGCGCGACCTCGCCCGCGGCACGCCCGTCAACATGGGCGAGGCCGTCGGCGTCATCGCGGCGCAGTCGATCGGCGAGCCGGGCACGCAGCTCACGATGCGCACCTTCCACATCGGTGGTGCGGCCCAGATCGCCGACTCGTCCTTCATCGAGTCGAGCTTCGAAGGCACGATCAAGATCCGCAACCGCGCCGTCGCCAAGAACACGGACGGGGACCTGATCGCCACCGGCCGCAACGTGGCGGTCGTGATCGTGGGGTCGGACGGCGTCGAGCGGGCGGTCCACCGCCTGCAATACGGCGCCAAGCTCCGGGTCGACGAGGGTGACAAGATCAAGCGCGGGCAGCGGATCGCCGAGTGGGATCCCTACACCCGTCCGATCCTCACCGAAGTCGACGGCCTCGTGGCCTACGAGGATCTGGTCGACGGCCAGTCCATGACCGAGACCACCGACGAGTCGACCGGCATCGCCAAGCGCGTCGTCGTCGACTGGCGCGGCTCGGCCCGGACCTCGGACCTGAAGCCCGCGATGGTCGTGGTCGATCGGGAGGGCAAGGCGCTCAAGCTGCCGCGCGGCTCGGACGCCCGCTACTTCCTGCCGGTCGACGCCATCATCGGCTTCGATCCGGGCGCGACGGTCAAGGCCGGCGACATCCTGGCCCGCGTCTCGACCGACTCGGCCAAGACCCGCGACATCACCGGCGGTCTGCCGCGGGTGGCGGAGCTGTTCGAGGCACGGCGCCCGAAGGACGCGGCGATCATCGCCGAGAAGTCGGGCACCATCGCGTTCGGCCGCGACTACAAGAACAAGCGTCGGCTCACGCTGACGCCGCATGACGGCTCGGAGGCGGTCGAGTACCTGATCCCGAAGGGCAAGCACATCCACCTGCAGGACGGGGACGTGGTGGAGCTCGGCGACTACATCGTCGACGGAAACCCGGCTCCGCACGACATCCTGGCGATCAAGGGCGTCGAGGAACTCGCCGCCTACCTCGTCAACGAGATCCAGGAGGTCTACCGGCTGCAGGGCGTGTCGATCAACGACAAGCACATCGAGGTGATCGTCCGTCAGATGCTGCAGAAGGTCGAGGTGACCGATGGCGGCGACTCGGACATCCTCTCGGGCGACCAGATTGACCGGACGGAGCTGACCGAGTTCAACGAGAAGCTGCTTGCCGAGGGCAAGAAGCCGATCCAGGGCGTTCCGGTCCTGCTCGGCATCACCAAGGCGTCGCTGCAGACGAAGTCGTTCATCTCGGCGGCCTCGTTCCAGGAGACCACCCGCGTCCTCACCGAGGCGGCGGTCAACGGCAAGGTCGACACCCTGGAAGGCCTGAAGGAGAACGTGATCGTCGGATCGCTGATCCCGGCCGGCACCGGGTCGATGGTGGCGGACATCCGCTCCATCGCCCGCCGCCGCGACGCGATGATCCTGCAGCAGAAGCAGACCGAGAGCGGCGCGATGCCGGTCGAGGAGCTTCCGCCCGCCGCCGAATAAGGCGACAGGCAGGATTGAGAATGAAGAGGGCGGCCTTCGGGCCGCCCTTTTTCGTGGTTGCTCTCCAAACCGGGACGCCTGCACGGCGGCCGACTTAACCGAGGCTCAACCATGCCGCGCGATAAATCCTGAGCGGCCCCAGAAACACCCTGGAAACGGGGAGGATCGGGCCGGTGCGGGTGCGTGAGTGCGGGTCTGGCGTCGTGGGCACGAGACGAGGACGGGAATCGAGCCTGCGCTGGCTCTCGGCGGCGATGACGCCCTGGATGGTCGGGCTCGGCCTGCTGGTGTCGTTCACGGCCGATGCCGGCACGGAGAACGCCATCGGGGCGAGCCGGCTCGGGGTGATCGATGCCGAGACCGTTCCGCCCCTGCCGCCCGGCACCCTGCTGATCGGATCCGCCCTGCGCCGTCTCGGTGACGAGCCGCCCCAGACAGTGTTCAAGACCGGTGCGCACGTCTTCCCGGTGGTGCAGCGGGGCGGCAAGGGCAACCCCACCCGGCCGCCGGCCGAGAGCTTCGCCCGCCGGGCCGCCAACCTCCGGGAGCCCGGCGGCGCCCTGGTGTTCGGCGACGTCACCGGCAGCGTCACCGGCGTGCTGACGCAGGGGGCTGCGGTTTGGGATCCGGATTCCGAGCCGGAGGCCGGTTTCGTCCCCGTGCCCGATCTCGGCCTGACCACCGGCGCCGGCACGGCCGCCTCCACGGGCGAAGGCACGGCCGACCTCACCGCGGATGGCGGGCCCGAGCGCTTCGACGGCTCGACCCCGCCGGTGCCCCGCGCCATCGCCCTCTCGTCCACGACTCCGGCGCCCGCGGACGCGATCCCCGTGGAGATCGCCGCGGCGAGTCTCGCGCTCCCCGATTTCGCGATCCGCACGGAGCGCCCGGACAGCGCCCAGCCGGTGCCCGAGGATGCGCGCCGGCGCTACGCCGACCTGATCGACCCGAACGCCCTCGACAAGGAGCAGCGCTGCCTCTCCGAGGCGGTCTATTTCGAGGCCCGGAGCGAGCCGGAGGCCGGCCAGGCCGCCGTCGCCCAGGTGGTGCTCAACCGCGTGAAGAGCGGCCTCTACCCGGCGAGCGTCTGCGGCGTCGTCTACCAGAACCGGCACCACTACATGGGCTGCCAGTTCTCCTTCGCCTGCGAGGGCAAGTCCCTGCGCATCACCGATGCGGGCGCCTGGGAATCGGCGACCCGCATCGCCCGCTCGGTGATCGAGGGCCGGACCTACCTCGCCGAGGTCGGTGCCGCGACCCACTACCACGCCGACTACGTCCGTCCGGGCTGGGCGCGCCGTCTGCGCAAGATGGACGTGATCGGCCGGCACATCTTCTACCAGCTCCGGGCGGGTCAGACCTGAGGCGGCTCTGGCCTGACTTCGTAAGAGAGACTGTGGAAAATTCGAACAATGCTACCTAGGTAGGCGACGACTAAGCAGTCGAAACCAAGGGTTAATTTTACCTTCGTTCCCGATAATGCTTGCGCGCCGGGCAACGAGTCTGGCCTCTGGTACGTCGAGACGAGCGCCGCTTGCGCGCCGCTTCTCGTTGTAATGCGTATCAGAGGACTTCCATGACCGCGCCGGTCGCTCGCACCGCTCTCCTGGCCGCCGCCCTCGGCGGCGTTCTCCTTGCCGCACCCGCCCAGGCCGGCGGCTGTTACGGCTCCGAATGCTACCGCCACGTCGTCACGCCGCCGGTCTACGACACCGTGCAGGAGAACGTGCTGGTCCGTCCGCCCCGCACCGTCTACCGGACCACCCCGCCAGTCTACGATACGGTGTCCGAGCGCGTGATGGTCTCGCCGGGTGGCCGCTACTGGCAGACGAGCCGCGGTCCCGGCGGTGAGCTGATCGGCTGCTGGGTCACCACGCCGCCGCGCTTCGCCGTGCGCACGCGGACCGTGCTGGTCCGTCCGGCGCAATCGATCCCCGAGACGATCCCGCCGGAATACGCCAGCGTCAGCCGCCGGGTTCTCGTGGCGCCCGCTCGGGCCGGCTGGGTGCCGGTCGGCGGCGGCTACGGTTACCGGCCGGCCTCTTACGGTGGCCCGCTGGTCGGCTCGATCCCGGACGCCGTCGGCATTACCGGGGCCAGTTCTTCGGATATCGGCGTCGGGCTCGGCTTCTACACGGGCAGCCGGTACGAGGGGTACTGATCCGGCCGCGAAGGCTTGATTCCGGACGTCCCGGCGACACCTCACCGCGCAACACGGGAGGTGACGATGGGGACGTTCAAGGCCTGGGTGGTCGAGAAGAACGAGGCCGGCCAGAGCCTCGCCTTCAAGGACTTCGACGACGCCGACCTGATGGACGGCGACGTCACCGTGCGGGTGACGCACTCGACCCTGAACTACAAGGATGGCCTCGCCCTCACCGGCACGTCGCCGGTGGTGCGCCGCTTCCCGATGATCCCCGGCATCGATTTCTCGGGGATCGTCGAGACGTCGGACCATCCCGAATACAAGCCGGGTGACGCGGTGGTGCTCACCGGCTGGGGCGTCGGCGAGACGCATCTCGGCGCCTACGCCCAGCGCGCCCGGGTGAAGGGCGACTGGCTGGTGCCGCTACCCCAGGGGCTCACGCCCGAGCAGGCCATGGCGGTGGGCACCGCCGGCTACACGGCGATGCTGTGCTGCATGGCTCTCGAGGCCCACGGCGTGACGCCGGAGCACGGCCCGGTCATCGTCACCGGCGCCTCCGGGGGCGTCGGTTCGGTCGCCGTGGCCCTCCTCGCGCGGGCGGGCTGGCACGTCATCGCCTCCACGGGCCGGGACGGCGAATCCGACTACCTGAAGGGCCTCGGCGCTGCGGAGATCCTCGACCGGGCCGAGTTGTCGAAGCCCGGCAAGCCGCTCGGCAAGGAGCGCTGGGCCGCGGGGGTCGATGCGGTCGGCTCCACGACGCTCGCCAACGTGCTGGCCATGACCAAGGCGGACGGCGCCGTCGCCGCCTGCGGGTTGGCGCAGGGCATGGATCTGCCGACCTCGGTGGCGCCGTTCATCCTCCGCGGCGTCTCGCTGCTCGGCATCAACAGCGTCACCACCCCACAGCCGAAGCGTCGCGAGGCCTGGGCGCGGCTCGCCCGGGATCTGGATCTGGGCAAGCTCGCCGCCATGACGAGCCGTGTCCCCCTGGAGGAAGTCGGCCGGCTCGGCGCTGAGATCCTGGCCGGGAAGGTGCGCGGGCGGATCGTGGTGGAGGTGGATCGGGCGGGCGGTCCTCGCTGATCCTCAGGGGTTTCGGCCAACCCGTCCCGGCACCGGGCTGGACCGGAATTTCGCCGCGGCCCCGGAACCTTTGCCGTGCATCGCGTGTTGATGTTTTCATGAGCGTTGCATTCGTCAAAGAGCCCGAGGGTGGAGAAGCGTTCGAGAATTTGCCGGATCGGCCGATCTCGCCGCACACGAATTTCGTGACGCCGGAAGGCCTCGCGCAGATCGAGGCCGAAGTCGCCCGCCTGGAGAAGGAAGTCGCCTCGCTGGACCCTGCCGACAAGGCGGAGGATTCCCGCATCGGGCGCGACCTGCGCTACTGGGCGGCCCGGAAGAACACCGCGCAGCTCGTCGAGCCCAAGGCCGGCGACACGGTTCAGTTCGGCTCCACCGTCACGGTGGTCCGGGAGGACGAGTCCGGCAAGGAGACCCGCCAGACCTTCCGGATCGTCGGCGAGGACGAAGCCGATCCGCACAAGGGTTCGATCTCCTACGTGGCGCCGCTCGCCCGGGCGATCACCGGCAAGACGATCGATGACGTGGTCGAGGTGAACGGCAACGAGGTCGAGGTGGCGGAGATCCGCTGAGCCGGTTCAGCGGCCTTCGAAGCGCGGTCGCAGGGGCAACAGCGCCTCGGCAATATGTTCCATGAAGACCCGGACCCGTGCCGCGTGGCGCAGGTCCGGATGCGTCAGGATCCAGAGATCCGCCCCCAACTCCGGATGCGGCCCGGACAGGCGTTGCAGTGCCGGATTGACGTCGGCCGTGAAGCAGGGGAGCGGGCCGATCCCCAGGCCGGCCTGCACGGCCGCCTCCAGGCCGATCACCGCGTTGAGCCGGAGGCGGATGTGGTCGGGCGGCACCCGCGCCTCCACGAAGCGCATGAACGAGCCCCCTGCCACCAGCGGTCCCGGACTGATCCACGCCTCTCGGGCGAGGTCGCCATAGGCGCGGTCGGCCCGGCCGTAGACCCCCCACGCCGTGACTGCGAGACGCCGCCCGACCAGAGTCTCGCTCGGCTCGCGGCTGATCCGGATCGCGACGTCGGCATCCCGGCGCGACAGGTTGAGCGTCGCCTCGGCGAGGATCAGCTCGATCCGGATGTCGGGGTACCGCTCCGTGAAGCTCGCGAGCATCGGCATCAGCAGCTCTGCGGCGAAGCCGGCCGGCGCGGTCACCCGCAATTCGCCGGACGGGGTTTCGCCCTGGCCGGCGACCACGCGGGTGAACCGCGCCACGTCCGCCTCGATCCGCCCGGCCGCCGCGATCATCGCCTGTCCGGCGGGGGTCGGCACGTAGCCCGTGCGCAGCCGCTCGAACAGGCGCGTATCGAGCTTCGCCTCCAGGGCCGCGAGGCGTCGGAACGCCGTCGAGTGGTTGATGCCGAGATCCGCCGCCGCCGCGGTCAGGCCGCCGCGGTCGGCCACGGCCTTTGCGAACCGAAACTCGTCCCAGTCGAGCGCCACACCCGGGTCCTTGCGTCTGCGCAAGATCACTCTTGCATGGTGGGGCATTCTTGCAAGGCGCCAAATGCGCGATGGAGGGGCACGACGCTGGCCGACGATTCGGCCGCCCGACACACAGGAGAGACCCGTCCATGGCCAAGGTTCTGGTGCTGTACTACTCGACCTACGGTCACGTCGAGCAGATGGCCTACGCGGTCGCCGAGGGGGCCCGCGAGACCGGGGCCGAGGTCGTCGTGAAGCGCGTGCCGGAGCTGGTCCCGGAGGAGGTCGCCCGGCAGAGCCATTTCAAGCTCGATCAGGCGGCCCCGATCGCCACCGTGGACGAACTGGCGCAGTACGACGCCATCATCTTCGGCACGCCGACCCGCTACGGCAACATGGCGTCGCAGATGAAGCAGTTCATCGACCAGACCGGCGGTCTCTGGATGAAGGGCGCGCTGGTCGGCAAGGTCGGCTCCGTCTTCACATCGACGGCCTCGCAGCATGGCGGCCAGGAGACGACGCTGACGAGCTTCCACACGGTGCTGTTCCACCACGGCATGGTGGTGGTCGGCCTGCCCTACAGCTTCCAGGGCCAGGGCGGTGTCGAGGCGGTCAAGGGCGGAACACCCTACGGAGCCAGCACGATCGCGGATGGTGACGGATCCCGCCAGCCGAGCGCCGTGGAACTGGAGGGGGCCCGCTTCCAGGGTCGCCATGTGGCCGGCATTGCCGCCAAGCTGGCCCGAGACTGAGAAGGCAAGAAAAAAGGCTCGGATTGCTCCGAGCCTGAAAGGAAAAAGGCCATTGGGGGCTGAGAAGGCCTTCGTGATCAATAAACGGATCAGGCCGACATCTGTTCCGCTGCCGGCAAAAATTTCTGCGCCGTCAGCGGGGCGCGGCGGCCCGGGCGAGGCGGTCGCGGATTGCCTCGCCGAGGCCGTCTTCCGGAATCGGCACCACCGCGATGGTGCCGGCCCCTGAGGCATCGAGGTCGCGCAGGGCGCCGAACAGGCGGGCCGCGGCCTCCGTGGGATCGCCCGACAGGCTCAGGTTGAGGCTGGCCCGCGCGGTTTCGTGACCGGCCGGGCGCCCGGCGCCGAACAGCAGCACCGCCTCGCCGGGCTCGATCCGCACCGCATCCAGGCGGACCCGCGCCCGGGGCGCGTAATGCGAGGCGAGCATGCCGGGGCCCGCCGGCCGGTCGGCGTCGGCCGCCTCCGGAGATGCCGGATCGAGGCCGAGCACGTCCCGGAGCGCCGCCCGCGTGATGCCGCCCGGCCGCAGAAGCCGCGGCGCGCCGCCGAGGCAGGCCACCACCGTCGACTCGACGCCCACCATCGTGTCGCCACCGTCGAGCACCGCGGCGATCCGGCCAGCGAGATCGTCGAGGACATGGGCGGCCCGGGTCGGGCTCACGCGCCCGGAGCGGTTGGCCGAGGGCGCCGCCACCGGACGGCCGACTTCCGCGAGGAGCGCCTGGGCGAGCGGGTGCGCCGGCACCCGCAGGGCGAGGCTCGGCAGGCCGGCGCGGGCGAGGTCGCAGACCCGCGTGCTCGGATGAGCCGGGACGACCAGGGTCAGGGGACCCGGCCAGAAGGACGCGGCGAGGCGGCGGGCCTGCGCGTCGAAGACCCCCTCCGCCAGGGCCGCGTCCGCATCAGCCAGATGCGAGATCAGCGGGTTGAAGCGCGGCCGATCCTTGGCGGCGAAAATGCCCGCCACCGCGGCGGCATCGGTGGCGTCCGCCCCGAGCCCGTAGACCGTCTCGGTGGGGAAGGCGACGAGGCGCCCCGCCCGCAGGAGCGCGGCGGCCTCCGCGATGCCGGCCGCGTCGGGGGGAAGCCGGCGGGTCGCGGTCGGACCCGTTGACCCGGGATCATTCATGCGGGAAGCCGTCTCCGAGGTCATGGCGATGCGAGCCCCGCGCGCCTATCCTCGCCCCGCCCTAGCGCCGGTGCGCGGGCGCGGTCAAACCCGCCCCGGATCGAACGAGCGGGCGGGCCGCAACACGGGAGGATCGTATGAGTTACCGCGCCCCGGTCCCCGAGATGCTCTTCACCCTCCGGCACGTGGCCGGGCTCGATTCCATCGATCCGGACGACGCCGAGGCGATCCTGAGCGAGGCCGGGCGGATCGCCGCCGGCGTAATCGCGCCGCTCAACCGGGTCGGCGACCGGCACGGCACCCCCTTCGCGGAGGGGCGGGTCACCACGCCGCCCGGCTGGCGCGAGGCCTACCGCACCTTCACGGAGGGCGGCTGGAACGGGCTCTCGGCCGAGGCCGACCATGGCGGCCAGGGCCTGCCGAAGCTGATCGAGGCCGCCTGCACCGAGATGTGGAACGGCGCCAACCTCGCCTTCGGCCTCTGCCCGCTCCTGACCCAGGGCGGCATCGAGGCGCTCGCGGCCCACGGCTCGGACGACCTGAAGGCGCGCTACCTCGAGAAGCTGGTCTCGGGCGAATGGCCCGCCACGATGAACCTGACCGAGCCGCAGGCGGGCTCCGACCTCGCTCTGCTGCGCACCCGGGCCGAACCTGCGGGCGACGGCACCTACCGAATCACCGGGTCCAAGATCTACATCACCTACGGCGAGCACGATCTCGCCGACAACATCGTCCACCTCGTCCTGGCCCGGCTGCTCGACGCGCCCGCCGGCACGCGGGGCATCTCCCTGTTCCTGGTGCCGAAGGTGCTGCCGGACGGGACCCGCAACGACCTGCGCTGCTCCGGCATCGAGCACAAGCTCGGCATCCACGCCTCGCCGACCTGCTCCATGGCCTTCGGCGACGATGGCGGCGCCACCGGCTGGCTGATCGGCCAGGAGAACAAGGGCCTCGCCTGCATGTTCACGATGATGAACGCGGCGCGGCTCAACGTCGGCCTGCAGGGCGTCGGCGTGGCCGAGGCCGCGACCCAGCGGGCACTCGCCTACGCGCAAGAGCGGCGCCAGGGTAAGGCCATCGGGGCCGACGAGGCGACGAGCCCGATCGTGGCGCATCCGGACGTGCAGCGGATGCTGCTGACCATGAAGGCGTACACGGCCGCGGCACGCGCCATCTGCTACCTCACCGCCGCCGCCCTCGACGCGTCGAAGGGCCCCGAGGGGCAACCCGCCCTGGACCGCGCCTCGCTTCTGACGCCGGTGGCGAAGGCCTTCGCGACGGACCTCGCCAACGAGGTGACCTCGCTCGGCGTGCAGGTCCATGGCGGCATGGGCTTCGTCGAGGAGACCGGGGCGGCGCAGCTCATGCGCGACGCCCGCATCCTCGGCATCTACGAGGGTACCAACGGCATCCAGGCGATCGACCTCACCGCCCGCAAGCTCCCGCTGAACGGCGGCGCCACGGCCCGGTCGCAGATCGCCTGGATGCGCCGGGCGGCCGAGGGCCTGCTCAAGGCCGGCGATCCCGCCTTCGGCCACATGGCGGCACGGCTGCGCGACGGGATCGGCAGCCTCGACCGGGCCACGAGCCACCAGCTCGCCGCGCTGAGCTCCAACCGCCCCGAGGCGGCGCTGGCGGGCGCGACGCCGTATCTGCGCCTGTTCGGCCTGACGCTCGGGGGCGCCTGCCTCGCCCGCAGCGCGCTCGCCGCCAGCGCCGCCCTGAAGGCCGGCGAGACCGATCCGGCGCAGGCCGCCCGCATCGCGCTCGCCCGGTTCTACGCCGAGAACCTGCTCACCGCGGCCGGCGGCCTGGAGCAAACCGTCGTGGCGGGCGGCGCCTTCACGGACGACGCCCCCCTGGCGCTGGCGGTTTGAGGAGCGGATTATGGCCGAACCCGTCGCGATCGACGACCTCTCGGGCGGCGTCCGCCTGATCACCCTGAACCGCCCGGAGAAGAAGAACGCGCTCACCGGCGCCATGTACGACGCGATGCGTGCAGCTCTGGTCGAGGCCGACGCCTCGGACCGGATCGGCGCCGTGGTCTTCGCCGGGCAGCCCGGCATGTTCAGCGCCGGCAACGACCTCGCCGACTTCATGGGCCAGTCCTCCGGGGATCGTGCCGGGGACGGGTTCAGCGCCTCGCCGGCGCTGGCCTTCATCCGCCAGCTCGCCCGCACCCGAACCCCGATGGTGGCGGCGGTCGACGGGATCGCGGTGGGCATCGGCGCGACGCTCTGCCTGCATTGCGACCTCGTCTACGCGAGCCCGGCGGCGCGGCTGCGCATGCCCTTCGTCGAACTCGGCCTCGTGCCGGAGGCGGCCTCGAGCTACCTGCTGCCCCTGCGGGTCGGGCGCCTCCGGGCGACCGAGCTGCTGCTCCTGTCCCGGCCGCTCGAGGCCGACGAGGCGCAGGCGCTCGGCCTCGTCAACGCGGTGCTGCCGGCCGACATGCTGGTGGAGCAGGCGGTCGCGCAGGCGGCGCGCCTCGCCGCCCTGCCCCGCGGGGCGCTGGCGGCAACCCGGGCGCTGATCCGGGGTGATCAGGCGCAGGTCGAGGCCGCCCTCGAAGCGGAGGCCAAGGCCTTCGACGCGCAGCTGCGCTCGCCCGAATCCCAGGAGCGGCTCGCCGCCTTCCTCAACCGCACCAAGCCCGTCTCGGCGTGACCCCGCCCGACCTCTCCAAGAAGATCTGCCTCGTGGCGGGCGCGTCGCGGGGCGTCGGCCGGGGGCTCGCCCGCGCGCTGGGAGAGGCCGGGGCCACGGTGATCGTCACGGCGCGCTCCAGCGAGACCGGCCCGCGCACCGAGATGCGCCCGGAGGCGATCGAGGACACCGCCCGCATGGTCGACGCGGCCGGAGGGCGGGGTCACCATTACCTCTGCGACCACCGCTCCGAGCGCGCCACCGACGCGCTGGTCCACTGGACCCTGCGCCGGTTCGGTCGGATCGACGTCGTGGCCTGCAGCGTGTGGAGCGGCAACGAGGGCTATGACGGCGAGCGCTACCCGGACGGGGCCGGATGGGGCACGCCGTTCTGGCGCCGCTCGGCCGAGCCGTATCTCGGACTGCTCGAAGCCGGGCCGCTGCCGGCCCTGCTGCTCGCCCGCGCGGTCGCCCCCGCCCTGGTGGCGGCGCGGACCGGGCTTCTGGCGCTCGTCTCCTTCGGGACCGAGGATTACCTCGGTGACGTGTTCTACGATTCCGCCAAGGCCGCCACCAACCGGCTGACCCTGGCCTTCGCCCGCGAACTCGCGCCCCACGGCGTCACCGCCCTCGGCCTCTCACCGGGCTTCGTCGCCACCGAGCGGGCGCGCGATCTCGGCCAGGAGGTGCACGCCACCGAGAGCCCGCTCTATGCTGGCCGAGCGCTGGCGGCGCTGGCGGCAGATCCGGATATCGCCGCCCGGGCCGGTGCGGTGCTGCATGCCGGCGACCTCGCCCGGATCTACGGCTTCACGGACGCCGACGGGACGCAGCCGGAGCGGTTCCGGGTCGGGCCGTGACGGGGCCTTGTCGGGCGTGTCGTGGAACCGGCGCACGCTCCCGACGGACGGGCCAAACGAGCCTCAACGCTCCCCGGCGGGGCGATTTTCGGCGTTCGGTCCGGCGTCCTGTCGGGATTGGCGGTGCCGATTGCTGCGGGAGCGAAAAACGGCCTTAATTGACCCGCAGGTCAGAGGGCGATCCTGCACCCGGTTCCGTCTGGAGCCGGCGGGGCCGGGTATGTGTGGACGAGGGAAACTGGCATGTCGGAAGCGAACACGGCCCCGCGCGTGCTGATGGTGTTCCCGAAGTTCTACGAAAACTCCATGTGGAACTTCAAAGAGGCCATGGAGCTGCAGGGCGCCCGCGCGCCCGCGCCGCCGCTCGGCCTCATCACGCTGGCCGCGATGCTGCCGCCGGCCTGGCAGGTGTCGCTCGTCAACCGCAATTGCGAGGAGCTGACCGACGAGCAGATCCGCGCCGCCGACCTCGTGATGACCGGCGGCATGCTCCCCCAGGAGCCGGATTGCCTCGTGGTCATCGACCGCTGCGTGGCGCTCGGCACCCCGGTCTGCGTGGGCGGCCCCGCGCCGACCTCGACGCCCGAGGTCTACGACAAGGCCGACTTCCTGGTGCTGGGCGAGGCCGAGGGCATCCTCGACAAGTTCGTGGCCGCCTGGGAGGCCGGCGAGCGCCGCGGCCGGCTCACGGCCGAGAAGTTCAAGGCCGACGTCACCACGAGCCCGATCCCGCGCTTCGACCTGCTGACCTTCAGCCACTACCTCTACATCGGCGTCCAGTTCTCCCGCGGCTGCCCGTTCACCTGCGAGTTCTGCGACATCATCGAGCTCTACGGCCGCGCCCCGCGGACCAAGACCACGCCGCAGATGCTGGCGGAGCTCGACCGGCTCTACGGCCTCGGCTACCGCGGCCATGTCGATTTCGTCGACGACAACCTGATCGGCAACAAGAAGGCCATCAAGCTGTTCCTGCCGCACCTGATCAAGTGGCAGGAGGATCACGGCTACCCGTTCAAGTTCTCCACCGAGGCCTCGCTGAACCTCGCGGACGACGACGAGCTGCTCGGGATGATGCGGGACGCGAACTTCTTCGCCCTGTTCACCGGGATCGAGACGCCCGACGAGGCGACGCTGATCCAGACGCAGAAGAAGCAGAACACCAAGCGTTCGATCGCCGACAGCGTGCACAAGCTCTACGAGCACGGCATGTTCGTCACGGCCGGCTTCATCGTCGGCTTCGACACCGAGAAGGACAGCATCAGCAAGGCGATGTCGCTGTGCATCAGCCAGACCGGCATCCCGATCGCCATGGTCGGCCTGCTCTTCGCGCTGCCGAACACGCAGCTCTCGCGCCGCCTGCGCAAGGAGGGCCGCCTCTACGAGAACTACGCGGCGACCACGGCCGACCAGGGCGACCAGTGCACGCAGGGCATCAACTTCGTGACCCTGCGCCCGCAGCGCGACGTGCTGGCCGATTACCGCGACGTCCTCCAGGAGATCTACGACCCGCCGAACTTCTTCGACCGGGTCCGGGTGGTCGCGCGGCAGGTGAAGCGGCCGAAATTCGCCGCTCAGAAGCTGAACTGGCGCCACATCGCCCACGATCTCTATTCGCTGCTGCGCGTGTGCTGGCGGATGACCGTGCGCCGTCCCGAGCTCGCCAAGCACTTCTGGAGCGTGTTCCTGGAGACCGCCCGGCGCAATCCGGCCGCCCTGGAGGCGGTGGTCACCAACATGGTGATCTACCTGCACGTCTACCCGTTCTCGCGCTACGTCATCCGCGAGATCAACAGCCGGATCGCGGACCTCGACGCCGGCCGCTGGGTGCAGCCGCCGGTCCTGGCCCCCGAGGCTGAGACCTGCAAGGCGCCGCCCGTGGGTAAGGTTGTGGCGCGGGCCGAGGTGAAGCACCTGGCTGCGGTGGCGTGACGGGGCGTCGGTTCGGGTCATCCGACCCGCGCCCTCGTCCCGAGGTGCCGGAGCGCAGCTTTGGTCTCGAACGAGACCGCCACCGGGCGGCGCGCTTCCGGGAGGCCGCCTTCCAGGCCCGCTGCGCGGTCACCTCAGGATAAGGTCCGTGGATCGGGCCCGTGCGGCGCCCTTGCCGCCGTCCCCCGTAAACCTTAGCTGATCCCGCGCGAGGCCACGTCCTCCCTCCGGTTAACGGGGCACAAGTCCGGGACGGCCCGGCCCTTTCAGGAGGGCCGCCATGGCCTGGATCTCTCTCGTCATCGCGGGCGTTCTCGAGGTCGTCTGGGCCTACGCGATGAAGCAGTCGGACGGCTTCACGCGCTTCTGGCCGACCGCGATCATGGCCGTGTCGATGGCCGGCAGTGTCGGCTTCCTGGCGCTGGCGATGCGCACGTTGCCCCTGGGAACCGCCTACACGATCTGGACCGGCATCGGCGCGGTCGGCGCCTTCCTGGTCGGCATCGCCGTGCTCGGCGAGCAGGCGAGCGCCAGCCGGATCCTCGCGGCCGGCCTGATCGGATCCGGGCTCGTCCTGATGAAGCTGTCGAGCCCCGGCTGAGCGTCAGGCCGCGCGCACGGTGTGCAGGAAGCCGTCGATCTCCCGCCGCAGCTCGGCGGTCTCTTCCGAGAGGCTTGTCGCCGAGGCGAGCATCCGTGTGGCGGCCGAGCCCGTGTCGTCGGCCGCCCGCGCCACTGCGTCGATCGTCCCGGTGACCGCGCTGGTTCCGGATGCGGCCTCGGCGACGTTCCGGGCGATCTCCCGGGTCGCCGCGCCCTGCTGCTCGACGGCGGCCGCGATCGAGGTCGCCACGCCGTCGATCTCGCGGATGCGGGATGCGATGCCGTCGATGGCGTCCACGGTCTGTCCGGTGGCGCCCTGGATCCGGCCGACCTGACCGGCAATCTCCTCGGTGGCCTTGGCGGTCTGGGCGGCGAGCTGCTTCACCTCGCTGGCGACCACCGCGAAGCCGCGTCCCGCATCGCCGGCGCGGGCCGCCTCGATCGTGGCGTTGAGCGCCAGCAGGTTCGTCTGGCCTGCAATGTCGGTGATGAGGCGCACGACATCGCCGATCCGGCCCGCCGCCGTGCTCAAGTCCTGCACGAGGCTGGCGGTGGCGCCGGCCTGGACCACCGCGCTCCGGGCGAGTTCGGCAGACCCGTCCACCTGGCGGCCGATCTCCTGCACCGAGGCGCCGAGTTCCTCCGCGGCCGCCGCGACGGTGCCGACATGCTGGGCGGCCTCCTGCGCGGCCCCCGCCACCGTGGCCGAGCGCTCGGCCGTGTGCGTGGCCGTGCTGGTCATCGCCTCGGCTTCGGCCCGCAGGCCGAGGGCGGCGTCCGCCACCCGCGTCAGCACGCCGCCGACCGCGGCCTCGAAGGACTCGGCCATGGCGTGAACGGCCCGCCGGCGCTGCGCCTCGGCGCCCTCCCGGGCCTGGGCCGTCTCCCGCTCCAGGGCGCGGGTGTGGATCAGGTTGTCCTTGAAGACCTGTACGGCCGCCGCCATCGCGCCGATCTCGTCGCGGCGCCCGGTGTGCGGGACCGGCACGCTCTCGTCGCCCTGGGCGAGGCGGCCCATCGCCCCGGTCATGCGCTCGATCGGGCGCGCGATCCCGAACAGGGCGAACAGCATCGCGGCGGCGGCGACCACGAGGCCCACCACGGTGGCGGCCATCGCGATCAGCTTGGCGCGCGTCGCCGCCTGCACGGTCACGGCGACATTGGCCGCGGTCTGTGCCCGGGCAGAGGCGATGGACTCGGTCAGGCTCGCCACCGCGGCATCGTTCTGCGCACCCGTCGCGGGGTCCAGCACCAGCGCGAGCGCGCCCGGCTGATCGCCTGCGATCATCAGCTCGACCACTTGCAGCTGGACGTTCTGGTAGGCGTTCCAGGCATTGGTGAAGCGCTCGTAGATCTCCCGGTCCTGGGGACCCGTCAGGCGCTCCTGGTAAGCCTGACGGAGGCCGGAAAGCTCGCCGAGGGTGTCGGTGAGCGCGGTCTGGTTCTTGTCCAGGGCTGCCGCGTCGGGCGAGGCCACCACCAGCCGGTAGAGCCGCAGGCGGGCGTCCCGCACGGCCGTCCCGATGGCCTCGGCCTGGTTCTGCGTGGGCAGGGCCTGCTGGGAGATCGCCGCGGCGTTGCGCTCGATCTCCGACAGGCTCACGACACTGGCGATTCCCTGGCCGACGGCGGCGAGGGCAAGCAGGCCGATCGCACCGGCGAGAACCGTCTTGAGGGAGAAACGCATGGGAGGTTCCGTCATCGCGGCCATGCCGCGCCTGCAGGTCTCACCATGCTCCCGCAGAGACCTTAATATTTTTCCAGTTCTGAAGCAGACTTTGCCGTTAAAGCCACTTCTTCCAGCGAAAGAAAAAGTAAGGGAATACCGCTGCGACGACCATCATGACCAGCGCCATCGGGTATCCGAATGAGAAATCTAGTTCGGGTATGGCTTTAAAATTCATGCCATAGATCGACGCGATCAGCGTCGGCGGCATGAAGACGACCGCCATGACCGAAAACAGCTTGATGATGTTGTTCTGTTCAAGATTGACAAGACCGAGTGTTGCGTCGAGCAAAAATTGAATTTTCGTGGACAGGAAGGTGGCGTGCTCCTCGAGGGATTGCAGATCCCGCAGGGTGGAACGGACATCCTCGCGCAGATCGCGCGGGGCCTTGTTGGTCCGGTAGGTGGCCGACAGCGAGAGCAGAATACGCTCCATGGAGACGAGGCTCTCCCGCTGCTTGGAGATGAGATCGCCGTGCCGGCCGAGGGCGCGTAACGTGTCCTGGAGGGCGGTGTTGCGGGCGGACGGATCCTCCTGCACTTCGAAGATCTTGCCCGACAGGCGGTCGATGCGTTCGCCCTGGAGCTGGAGCACGTCGGCGGCCCGGTCGATCACCGCCTCGATCAGCCCGGCCAGGATGGTCTCGCCCGAGGTGGCCGACGCGCTGCCGTTGCCCATCGAGCGCCCGGCGCGCTGCGTGTACATGCGGAAGGCCTGCGGCTCCTCGTGGCGCACGGTAACGAGCCGGTTGCCGCGCAGGATGAAGGTGATGCCGGCGAGCCCCGGCTCCTCGGCATCGCTGACCTTCGAGAGCACGCGCCCGGTCATGTAGCGGGCGCCGTCTTCCACGTAGAGCAGCTCCGAGGGCTCGATGTCCTTCATCTCCTCGCGGGTCGGCACCTCGATGCCGGCGAAGGCCTCGACCTTCAGCTCCTCCTCGCGGCTCGGGCGGATCAGGTCGAGCCAGACGGTGTCTTCGGGGATCGTGTCCTGGAGATCGATGACGCGGCGTTCAAGCAGCGTGGCTCCGGCGCCGATGGCGGGCTGGTGGATGAAGATCACGAGCAGGTCTCGGATACGGATCGGTCACGGGACAGCGCAGGGCCGCAGCCCGCATCCGGCACCGCGACGATCGATGCAAGCTGTGCCGGGGATGTGGCGCTGTTTTCTGACGCTTCCGTGACATCGCGGCCCAATCCCTCGGAACAGCTCGGGGTCGGTCGCTGCGGGGCCGGTCGCCGCCTCGCCGAGAGCCTTGGCGTCGAAAGGGCGGTGAATAGGGGTGACGGAGCGGTCGCGCGCCCTCTCATGGACCGTCTCATGGACCGCCGCGGGCGCAACCGGTTCGTCCGGCCTGGGCGCCGTCAGCCGACCGTCGTCTGGGCGATCCCGCCGAATTCGGCCATCGCCGCCCGGAGAGGCGCCTGCTCGGTCCGGGTGGCATCGTCCCCGCGTCCGGCGAGCCGGGCTCACCCTGGCGGCCGTGGTCGCCTGCCGCCCGGCCCAGGACGACCCTGCAGCGGCAAGGTCCGCCGACCGCGAGCGAGTGCCCCAGACCCAGGCTCAGTTGCAGCCGTCGCAGATGCTGCGTTCGATCCGATCGGTCAGGGCGCGCTCACGCCGCTCCTCCGTGCGGGACGGCACTTCGGCGGCCCCGAGCGACGTGCCTGGCGGCTTGGTGACGCCGAGGCTGTTGGTGTTCGGCGCCGTGATCGTGGAGGCCGGGCCGCCGCCGGTGCCCGTCTGATCGGGCGCGACCGTCTGTGCCGCGAGGGGAGCCGAGAGGGTGAGACTCAGCGCGGCCAGACCTGCGAGACGAAAATATCCTCGGCTCATGGAACCTCTCCAGTCTTCGAGAGAACGCCGAACTTCACTGCGGGTTGCCTGCCTCATCGGCGCCGCGCCGGCTCGCGTCGGAACACGCCAACCATCTCAACATGGCCCGAATGGCGGAACTGGTCCACCGGCGTGACGGCCTCCAGCCGGTAGCCTCCGGCAACCAGCGTCGCCGCATCCCGGGCGAAGGTGCCGGCGTCGCAGGCGACGCCGATCACGAGGGGCACGCGCGCGGCGGCGAGCTGGCGGGCCTGGGCCTCCGCGCCGGCCCGGGGCGGGTCGAACACCACCGCATCGAAGGCCTCGAGTTCGAGGGGGAGCAGGGGCCGCCGGAACAGGTCGCGGCGCTCGGTGGTGATCCTGCGCAGGCCCGAGGCCATGCGCGCGGAACGTTCGAGCCCGGCCAGGGCGGCGGCGTCGGACTCGACGGCGTGAACGGCGGCCGTCCGGGCGATCGCCAGGCTCAACGGCCCGCAGCCCGCGAACAGGTCGGCGACACGTCGGACACGGGGGCCGAGGGCCGTCAGGGTGAGATCGCAGAGCGTCGCCTGTCCGGCGGCGGTCGCCTGCAGGAATCCGCCGGGCGCCGGGTAGAGGCGGATCGCGTCGGCGGTGACCGAGACCGGCTCGGCCTCCATGAGCCGCTCGCCGTGGAGGGAGAGGCGGGCGAGGCCGAGTTCGCCGGCGATCCGCACCAGCGCGGTGCCCACGCCGGCGCTCACCGGGCCGTGGCCGCGCAGATCGACGTCCAGGCCCTGGTCGGTGGCGGTGACGGCCACGTCGAGGGGCTTGCGCCCATGGCCCAGGGGGGCGGCGAGGCGGCGCGCCACCGCGGGCGCCGCGTGCAGCGCCGGCACGGTGATCGGGCAATGGTCGATCGGGACCAGCGCGTGGCTGCGCGCCGCCATCAGCCCGGCCTCGGCCCGGCCATCGATCTCCCGCACGTGCAGGGTGAGGCGGCGACGCCCGGTCCCGTGCGCGTCGATGATCGGGGCAGGGGCCACGTTGAGGCGGGCCTGGGACAGGGCCTGCGCGACGAGGCCGCGCTTCCAGGCGAGTTCCGCGGGCCGCGCGAGGTGCTGGGTGCGGCAGCCGCCGCAGCGCATGTAGTACGGGCAGAACGGCGCGACCCGGTCGGGGGAGGCCTGCGTGACGGCGATGAGGTCGCCGCGCCGCGCCTCCCGGCGGATTTCCGCGCGTTCCCCGGGCAAGGTGTAGGGCACGAGGATCCCATCCTCGGCGATCCCGTCGCCGCGGGCGCCGAGGTCGCGGATCGTGACTGTCTCGATGTCGGCTGTCTCGCTCACGGCAACCTCGCACCGATCAGGAACTCGGCATTGCCGTCGCCGCCCGGCACCGGCGAGTCGATGAGGCCCAGGATTTCGGCGCCGAGCGCCTCCAGGGTTTTGCGGATGGCCGCGCAGACTTCTGCGTGGACCGCCGGATCGCGCACGAGGCCGCCGCGGCCGACCCGCCCGCGCCCGGCCTCGAATTGCGGCTTGATCAGCGCGACGACCTCCGCTCCCGGGGCGAGCAGCGGCGGCAGGACCGGCAGGACGAGGCGCAGACCGATGAAGCTCACGTCCACGCTGGCGAGATCGGGGCGCGGGACGAGGGCGTCCGGGTCGAGGACGCGGATGTCGGTCCCCTCCCGGTTGGTCACCCGCGGATCCCCGGCGAGGCGCGGATGCAATTGCCCCCGGCCCACATCCAGCGCGTGGACGTGGCGGGCGCCGCGGGCCAGCAGCACGTCGGTAAAGCCGCCCGTCGAGGCGCCGACGTCGAGGCCGGTACGGCCGGCCGGGTCGAGGCCGAACGCATCCAGGGCGGCGGCGAGCTTCATGCCGCCGCGGGAGGCGTAGGGATGCTCGGATTCCGCCTCGACCCGTGCCCCCGGGGCGATCGTGTCCGAGGGGCGGGCGAGCGGGCGCCCGTCGACCCGCACGAGCCCGGCGCGGATCGCAGCCTGGGCCCGGGCCCGGCTCTCGAAATGGCCGTGCGCCACGAGGAACAGGTCGGCGCGACGCGGGGACGGATCGTCCGTGGGCGGCGCGCGGTCCTGGATAGGCCGGTCTCGGGTCATCAGGGCTTCGTGCGGTCCCGGCAGATCTGCGGCGGAGGTTTCGGGCCGCCGCCCTGTCGAAGGCCGGCGCGCTCCCTAACTAGACCGGGCCGGAGAGGAGAGCCACCGTATGACCCGCACCCTGCCGCTGCTCGCGTTGCTCGGGACCGTCGCCGCCGGCGCCGCCCTGGCGCAGGAGCCTCCGAAGGAGACCGCCAAACCGGCAGAGACCTACACGGCGCCGATCAAGAACGCCAAGGGCGACGCGATCGGCGCCTTGTCGATCCGCGACGGGGCGAATGCCCTGGTCCTGCGCGTGACGATCCAGCCCGGTGGTCTGCCGCCCGGCTGGCACGGGATGCATTTCCATGCCGTGGGCGACTGCTCGGATCCGAAGTTCATGAACTCGAAGGCCCACGTGAACCACGACCAGAGCAAGCACGGGCTGCTCAACGCCGAGGGGCCCGACGAGGGCGACCTGCCGAACCTCTACGCCGCGCAGGACGGCTCGGCCAATGCCGAGGTCTCGAGCGAGACGCCGCTGAACGGCGAGGGCGGCCTCAAGGATGGTGACGGCGCGGCACTGATCATTCACGCCAACGAGGACGACCACACCAGCCAGCCGATCGGCGGCGCCGGCGACCGGATCGCCTGCGGGGTGATCAAGTAGTCGCGGAGGGCGAGGGCACCGCCGGCGGGATCGGCCGCGGGCGGCCGGCCTCGTCGATGGCCACGAAGGTGAACGTGGCCTGCGTGACCCGCTCGCGAACCTGGGTGCAGAAGCGCCGCGCCCAGGCCTCGACTTCGATCTTCATCGAGGTCCGGCCGACATGCGCCACCCGGGTATAGACGCACAGCACGTCGCCGACCCGGACCGGCCGGATGAAGGTCATGGATTCGAGCGCCACGGTGACCACGCGGCCCTGCGCCCGGTCCACCCCCGCGATGCCACCGGCTTGGTCCATCTGCGAGAGCACCCAGCCGCCGAAGATGTCGCCGTTGGCATTGGTGTCGGCCGGCATGGCGATGGTGCGCACCGTGAGGTCGCCCTTGGGCAGATCGACCTCCACGGGCGGTGTCGCGCTTCCGGCCGGTGAGAGTGTGACGTGCTGCATGCCGTCCATCCGCCCCGTCTGCGCCGTCAGGACATCAGGCCGGCGAGCTTGAGACCCGCCGCCAGCAGCACGGCGACCGCACTCAGGATGCATTCGAGCGGGATGGATTGCCAGAGGTCCGGCGTCGCCGCCGCAGGCTCGGCGCGTTGCGCAATATCGTTCATCGGGCTTCCTCTCGGGCGCACCGATCTGCCGTCGGCGGTCCCGTTCCCGGCACGATAAAGCAAGGGCCGCCCGCGCGCACCCCGAATCGGCGCATGAAAAAGCCCGGCGGCTCGAGGGAGCCGCCGGGCCGGTCAGGTCGGAGAACCGCTCAGTAGTAGAACCGGCGGCCGTAATAGGGACGGCGGTAGAACGGCCGCGGGCCGTAGTAGAACCGGCGACGGTAATAGGGGCGGCGCCAGTAGGGCCGCGGGCCGTAGAAGCGGCGGCGGTAGTAGTACTGGGCCTTCTCGGCTACTGCCGGCGCGGCTTCGGCGGGCAGGGCCAGCCCCGGACCGATGGGCGCGGCGGACGCGCCCTCCGGCGCCGCAGCCGCGAAGCCCAGCACCAGCAGGGCCGCGAGCAGGAATTTCCTCAGCACGGTCTCGACTCCCTTCGTGTGGTTACGTCCTGGTCGACGAACCGCACGGGAAGCGAGGGCCCTCCGCCCGGTCCGAAACGCTGCAACGCGTAGGCGAGCGGAAGCGTTGCAGCATAACCGCTGCGACGTTTCGGACAGGGTTGATCGCGGGTTGAGACCCGACGGGTCAGGCGATCTTCGTCGTCATGTCCTCGATGCGGGCCTCGGCGCTTTGGCGCACGAGGGCGATGCCGTGCTCGCAATCCTCGCGGCGGCTATAGCCTTCGCCGGATTCGGCGATCACCTCGCCGTTGCGCGCCCGGAGGCGCCAGCGCCATTCACCCTTGGCGTCCCGATAGAGTTCGAACCGCATGATGCAGGCCCCCATTCGTCCGTCGGCAGAAATGGGGGCACGGCGCGGCCAATAAAAGGATCTGCCCGCGCCGGAGCGGCCGTCCGGTCGGGCGACGGTCGCGGAAGGACCATCCGCTGCGGGGGGCTCGAGAAGTCCCGGCGACGGACTCGGATCCGGCTCGATTCTTTGTTTTGCGCGAACGAATGCCTGTGTTCGCTCGACATCATTGGATCAAAGCAGTATTCGGCTGCATCGCTGCGGGTGGCGAATCACGCGGCCACGGTCGGGCTTGCCGGGTCGCCGTGGCGTGAACGGATCGCGATGAGCGAGAACAGGGCACTGTCCAGCGCATCGGAATGGTCGGTTCCGGAACGCCGGCTGGCCGCGATCTTCGCCGCCGACATCGCCGGCTATTCGAAGGCGATGCATGCCGACGAGAGCGGCGCCATGCGCGCCCTCCAGGCCACGCGGCGGATCGTCGACCGGATGATCGCGGCCCGTCACGGACGGATCGCCAACACGGCCGGGGACAGCGTGCTGGCCGAGTTCGCCTCGGTCATGGATGCCGTCTGCTGTGCGGTGGCGATCCAGCGAGCCCTCGCCGAGGCCGAGGGGGAGGCCGCGCAGTTCCGTCTCCGCATCGGGATCCATCTCGGCGACATCATGGTGCATGACGGCGATCTCTTCGGCGACGGCGTCAACATCGCCGCGCGTCTGCAGAGCGCCGCCGAGCCCGGTGCCCTGAGGCTTTCGGAAGCCGCCTACCTGCAGGTTCGTGGTCTCTCGGAAATCCCGTTCATCGATCTCGGCCCGCAGCGCCTCAAGAACATCGCACGCCCCGTGCGCGTCTACGCCGTGCCGCCCCCGGACCAGCGGACGTCGCGCGCCATCCGGGCGGGCCGCGCCCGCGCCGCCCTCCGGCCGACGCTCGGCGCCGTCGCGGTCCTCGCCGCCGCGGGGCTGGCTCTGACCTGGCCCCGTCTCGTCGGATCCGAGCGCACGGATGGGCCGGGCGAGCCTCTGCGCCCGAGACTGTCCCTGGTGGTCCTGCCCCTGGCGAACCAGAGCGGCGAAGCAGACCAGGATTATCTCGCCGAGCAGCTCGCCGAGGATCTCTCCGCCGATCTCGCCCGCGCCCCGGGAACCTTCGTCATCGCGCACGGTACGGCACAGGCCTACAGGGGGCGGCCTCTCGAGCCGCGCGCCGTCGGCCGCGAACTCGGCGTCCGCTACGTCGTGCAGGGAAGCCTTCGGCAGAGCGGCGAGCAGGTGCGCTTCGCCGTGCAACTGACGGATGCCGAGACCGGCGCCGCCCTCTGGGCCGACCGCTACGACGGACCGCGGACCGCCGTCGGCGCCGCGCAGGACGTCCTCGTCGCCCAGGTCGGCCGCGCTCTCGGCGTGCGTCTTCTCGAGGCCGCCACGCAGGCCCGGTCGGGCCAGCCGGCGGATGCGGTGGACTTGGTCATGCGCGGACAGGCGCTGCTCAACCGGCCCTTCGCCCGCGACAACCACGCCCAGGCCCGTCCGCTGTTCGAGCGCGCGCTCGGCCTCGATCCGGCCAATGTCGATGCGCGCCTGGGGCTCGCCGAGGTGCTCGTCGACGGGGTGCTGAACGGCTGGACGACCGAGCGGACGGCGGATCTCGACACGGCCGAGCAGGCGATCGCATCGGTCCTCCAGGGCGACCCGACACATCCCTTCGCGCATTACCTGCGCGGGGAGACCCTGCGCGCCCGATCGCGCTACGCGGAGGCCCTCGCGGCGTTCGACCGGGTGCTCACCCTGAATCCCAGCTTCGCCCGGGCCTACGCCTATCGCGGCCTCATCCAGATCTTCCTCGGACGGGCCGAGGAGACGGAGCGCGACATCGCCGCCGCCATCCGCCTCAGCCCCAAGGATCCCCTGCTCGGGGCGTGGCTCGCCCGGGACGGCTTGGCCAAGCTCCATCTCGGGCAGGATCAGGAGGCGATCGAGCCGCTGCGCCGCGCGGCGGCGGTGAACCCGCTCTTCGACTTCCCCCACCTCTATCTCGCCTGCGCCTTCGCGCGGCTCGGCCGGGATGTGGAGGCGCGGGCCTCCCTCGCCGAGTTCCTCAGGCTGCGCCCCGGCTACACCCTCGCCCGCTACCGAAGCCTGACCTCCACCGATCCGACCTTCCTGGCCCAGCGGGCACGCATCTACGAGGGCCTGCGCCGCGCTGGACTGCCGGAGGGCTGACCCCGCGCGTCCGCCCGGCACGGATCGGGCACCGCGCTCGAATTAGAATTTTTCTTCTTCCCGATATAGGCTGGACCCGACCCGCGCCGAGAAACACGCATAATAACGAGACGCCTGCGGAGTCAGGGAGGAAACGATGAACGAGATCGTCCAGGCCGAGGCCGTCTCAGAGGTCTTCTACGGCGCCTGTCCGCATGATTGTCCCGACACCTGCTCCATGCTGTTCGAGGTGAAGGGCGGCGAGCTTCTGAGCGTGCGCGGCAACCCGGACCACCCGATGACCCGGGGCGGCCTCTGCGTGAAGCTGAAGGATTATGAGAAGCGCCACTATCATCCGGACCGGGTGCTCTACCCGATGAAGCGCGTCGGCCCGAAGGGCTCCAAGCAATTCGCGCGCATCACCTGGGACGAGGCGCTCGACGAGATCGTCAGCCGCTGGACGGCGATCATCGACCAGTACGGGCCGCAGGCCATCGCCCCCTACAGCTATCTCGGCAACCAGGGCCTCGTGCACGGGCTGAACGGCGGCGACGCCTTCTTCAACCGCCTGGGCGCCACCGTGACCGAGCGGACCTTCTGCGGCGAGGGCTCGTGCACGGCCTGGCTCCTCACCGTCGGGCCGACCGCCGGCCTCGATCCGGAGAGCTACATCCACTCCAAGTACATCGTCATCTGGGCCTGCAACTCCGTCAGCACGAACCTCCACCACTGGGCGATCGTGAAGGACGCGCAGAAGAAGGGCGCCAAGGTCGTCGTCATCGACGCCTACGCGTCGCGCACCGCCAAGGCCGCCGACTGGCACATCGCCCCGAAGCCCGGCACCGACGGCGCCCTCGCCATGGCGCTGATCAACTCGATCATCGCGCAGGGCCTCGTCGACCAGGACTACGTCGACAACCACACGATCGGCTTCGCCGATCTGAAGGAGCGGGCCGCCCCGCGCACGCCGGAATGGGCGGAATCCATCACGGGCGTCCCGGCGGCCGACATCCGCAGGCTCGCCCACGAGATGGCGACGGCCCAGCCGGTGGGCATCCGCATGGGCGTGGCGCTGGAGCGGCATTTCGGCGGCGGCCAGACCATCCGGGCGGTCACCTGCATCCCGGCGCTCACCGGTGCGTGGCGCCATGTCGGCGGCGGCGTCACGCAGTTCCCGGTCTGGGAGCATCCCTACAAGTTCGACGTCATGTGCCGGCCCGACCTGATCCCGGAGGGCACCCGGGTCGTCTCGAACCTGCAGATCGGCCGCGCGCTCACCGGGGAGCTGAAGCTCGACCCGCCGATCATGTCGATGATGTGCTGGAACTCGAACCCGGTGACGCAGGCCCCCGAGACCGACAAGATCGTCGCGGGCCTGATGCGGGAGGACCTGTTCATGGTCTCGGCCGAGCACTTCATCTCGGACACGGCCGCCTACGCCGACATCCTGCTTCCGGCCGCGATGGGCGCCGAGATGGAGGACATGATCCTCTCCTGGGGCCACCTCTACCTCACCTACAACACCAAGTGCGCGGAGGCGCCCGGCGAGGCGATCCCCAACAACGAGATCTTCCGCAGGCTCGCCGCCCGGTTCGGCTTCGAGGAAGAGAACTTCAAATGGTCGGACGCGGAGTGCCTGGAGCACTACGTCGACTGGGCCTCGCCCGCCTGCGCGGGGATCGACCTCGCCTACATGCGCGCGCATGGCTTCGCCCGCCTGAAGGTGGGCACGCCGGACGACCGCGCCCCGCACCGGGAGGGCAACTTCCCGACCGATACCGGCAAGTGCATGCTCAAGATCGAGGGCGCCACGAACTTCGTCGCGCCGCCGTTCCGGCAGATGTACGAGGGCTTCCAGCCCGGCGAACCCCTCGACCCGCTGCCCGACTATGTCGGTGCGCGGGAATCGCACGCGAACGATCCGGAGCTGGCCAAGCGCTACCCGCTCAACATCGTCTCGCCCAAGAGCCACTACTTCCTGAATTCCTGCTACGCCAACATGGCGGACAAGCAGAAGGGCCAGGGCGAGCAGTTCGTGATGATCAGCCCGGCCGATGCCGAGTCCCGGGGCATCGTCGACGGCGACCGCGTCCAGGTCGCCAATGCCCGGGGCGCCTTCAAGGGCGTCGCGCGCGTCACCGACGACGTCACGCACGGAATCGTGGTGGCGACCCTCGGCTACTGGCGCCAGCTCAACGAGGGGACGGTCAACAGCATCTCGTCGGCGGCCTTCACCGATATGGGCCACGCCCCCTCGTTCTCCGACAACCTCGTCGAGGTCTCGCGGGCGAACTGACCGAGTCCCATGATGGGAACCGCGCGCAGCGACGGGAGCCGGGGCAGCGTCACAGCCGGGGATGTGGTGCCGGCTTGCGTGCGTCGCTGCGCGCGCGGGGACAGCGGAGCCCTCATGGGGAGACGGGGTCGCGGGGCGTCCCCGCCCGCCATCCGGCCGGCGGCGCCCTCGCCGCGTGCGGGGCCGCAAGGGCCCGAGGCATGGTCACGGGCGTCAGGGGGAAACTGATCGCCGCGCGGCGCGGCTTCGCGGCCGCGGCCTGCGCTGAAATGGAAAGCCGCCCGGGACGGATCCGTCCCGGGCGGCTCGAATGTGACGCTCAGGAGCGGGGCGCCCGCTCCAGCCAGCCGATGCTGCGACCCTCGCCGCCGCCCCCGCCGCTGCGCGGCCGGGCATCGGCCCGCTGGGGCCGGGCGTCGCGGTTCGGACGGCCCTGGTTGGGGCGCTCGCCCTGCGGTCGTGCCGGCCGGTCGGCGCGGACGTCGCGACCCTGCGGGGCATGACCCCGCCCGTCGCCGCGGGCGTCGGCCCGGCCTTCCTGGGGCCGGCCCTGCCGGGGCGCACCCTGGCCGGAACCGCCGAAGCCGCGGCCACCCTCCGGCCGACCCTGCTGGGGACGGCCCTGCGACTGCCGGGGCCGCTGACCCTGGCGGCCGCCGCCGGGACGCTGCTGCTGCCGTTCGGGCCGGCGCTCCTCCTCGCGGGCGATCTCGGCCGCCTCCTGGCGGGACGGCGGGGTGAAGCCCTCGGGGAAGCCCGCCACCGGCACCTTCTGCCGGGTCACCCGCTCGATGTCGCGCAGGTAAGCCTTCTCCTCGTCGTTGCAGAACGAGATGGCGAGCCCGTCCGCGCCGGCCCGGGCGGTGCGGCCGATCCGGTGGACGTAGCTCTCCGGCACGTTCGGCAGGTCGAAATTGACCACGTGGCTCACGCCCTCGACGTCGATGCCGCGGGCCGCGATGTCGGTGGCGACCAGAACCCGGCAGGAGCCGTCCTTGAAGGACGCCAGCGCCCGCTCGCGCTGCGGCTGGCTCTTGTTGCCGTGGATGGCCGCCGCCGCGATGCCGACCTTGTCGAGCCCGCGGACGACGCGGTCGGCGCCGTGCTTGGTGCGGGTGAAGACCAGGACGCGTTCGATCGCCGGATCGCGCAGGATGTGGCCGAGCAGCGCCTGCTTGGCGCCGGTGTGGACGAAGATCACCTGCTGGTCGACCCGCTCCGCCGTGGTGGCGACGGGCGTCACCGCGACCTGGACCGGATCGGTGAGATACTGCGCCGCGAGGCCGGCGATATTCTTCGGCATGGTCGCCGAGAAGAACAGGCTCTGGCGCTTCTCGGGCAGCATCTTCACGATGCGCTTGAGGGCGTGGATGAAGCCGAGGTCGAGCATCTGATCGGCTTCGTCGAGGACGAGGATCTCCACGCCGTCGAGGATCAGTGAGCGACGCTCGATCAGGTCGATCAGCCGGCCGGGGGTGGCGACGAGGATGTCGACGCCCGGCGCCAGGGCGCGCTCCTGTCGGCTGATGGTGACGCCGCCGAACACCACCGTGTTTGTGAAGGACAGGTGACGGCCGTAATCCGAGAAGGATTCGGCGATCTGGTTGGCGAGCTCGCGGGTGGGCGAGAGCACCAGCACCCGGCAGCCGCGGCGCGGCGCGCGACGGTCCGAGAGCGAGAGGCGGTGCAGGATCGGCAGCGCGAAGGCCGCGGTCTTGCCGGTGCCGGTCTGGGCGATGCCGCAGAGGTCGCGGCCTTCCATGGCGGGCGGGATCGCCTGGGCCTGGATCGGGGTCGGCGCGACGTAGCCGGCCTCGCTGAGCGCCCGCAGCACAGGCTGGGCGAGGCCGAAATCGGTGAATTGGGTCAAGGATGTATCCGATGCAGCAGGGCCGGCCGGGCGCCTCGCGTCGCACGCGATCGATGCCGTGTTGGGGCCGGTCCGTTGGCAGGGGGCAGCCCGCGTGATGGAGCGGCCCGGGTGCATGCACGTTATGAAGAGGGGGGCCGGATCACGCCGGGAAGGCGCCCGATCCGTCACGCAGCCCCCTCAAGCGGGCCATGACGGCCGCTGACGCTGCAGCGCCGATATGCGGCTGTGCGACTGCGAAGTCAATGCAGGGCCGGGTTGCGGCGCGATCAGGCCGAGGGCCACGCGGACCGGTACCAGTGCCCCGTCGAGCCCGCGAACACGGCCGGCGTTCCGGGCATGGCTCTCCGCCTCCCGCAGCGCCAGGGCGCCCGAGCTTTCGGTCGATCGGGACCGGGCCGCGGTTCCGCAGAGCGGATCGGCTTACTCTGATGTTGTGTCGCAATCGGCGGCGCACCGCCCTGTCTTGCACCACATACGGGCTGCCGCAGATCCGGGGCAACCGAAACAATGTGGTGCGGCCAAGAGGACTCGAACCTCCACCCCTCTCGGGACTAGCACCTCAAGCTAGCGCGTCTACCAATTCCGCCATGGCCGCATCGGACGCGAAGATCGGTCCGTTTGCCCGACCGTCGCGCGCCGCGGGAGAACCCGGGGCCGCTTTCGTGTCGCGCGGCGCAGCGGATAACAGATCGTTCCGCCGCCGACAAGCGCCTCGCTCACGGGGAATCGTAGCCGCCCTCCAGGAAAGGCGCCGCGCCGTCGCCGATGCTGATGCCGGGCTCCACGATCGAGGCCGCCTTGCGGATCAGCTCGGTCACCTCGACGGAGATGCGGTCGCCGGTCACCACGATCTGCCCGCGGGCGATCGGGTGGTCGTTGGCCAGGATCTCGACCATGTCGCTGTCGCTGGCTTCCAGCTCGATCACGGCGCCGCGGCCCATGCGCAGCAGCATGTGCAGCGGCATGCGGGCGCGGCCCAGCACCACTGTCAGATCGACCTTCAGGGTCTCGAAGATCGCCACCAGCCGCCATCCTGTCTCACGGCCGGTCCTTGCCAGCGCCGGCCGCGAATGTTGAAGGCTGCGACCATCGACGCAGGATGATGAACTCTTGGTAAACGCGCCCCGCCTCACGGTCCGCCCGCACGCCTTCCCGAAGCGGCCTGGCGCAGATCCGGTCGCCGGCCCGGTGGGCTGGCGCGTGAGCGACGCGCCCGTGGGCTACGCGGCCGCCCTCGCCTGGATGGAGGCGCGTGTGGAGGCGATCGCCCGCGGCGCGGCGCCCGAATGCGTCTGGCTGCTGGAGCACCCGCCGCTCTACACGGCCGGGACTTCGGCCCGACCGGAGGATCTGGTGGCACCGGACCGCTTCCCGGTCCACGCCACGGGCCGGGGCGGGCAATACACCTATCACGGCCCCGGCCAGCGGGTCGCCTACGTGATGCTCGACCTCGACCGGCGCAGCCGCGACCTGCGCGCCTATGTGGCGAGCCTGGAGGCGTGGCTGATCGAGACGCTCGCCGCCTTCAATGTCCGCGCCGAGCGCCGGGAGGATCGGGTCGGCGTCTGGGTACGCCGGCCCGAGAAGGGACCTCGCGTCGAGGACAAGATCGCGGCGATCGGGATCCGGGTGCGCCGCTGGGTCAGCTTCCACGGCATCAGCCTGAACGTCGAGCCCGATCTCGCGCATTTCGACGGGATCGTGCCGTGCGGCGTCCGGGAGCACGGGGTGACGAGCCTCGTCGATCTCGGCCTGCCCGTGAGCCTGCCGGAGGTCGACATGCAGCTCCGCGCCGCCTTCGAGGCGCTCTTCGGGGCCACCGTGACCGAGGCTGCGGACTGATCGGGCATGCCGCCGATGCCTCCGGCCGCGCCGATCAGAAATCCGCGTGCAACCGCGAGGCGAAGAAATGCGCGGGGCCGCGGTCGCGATTGTATCCGGGATTGTCGATGAACTGGTAGTCGAAGGTCAGGGTGACGAATTTCGTGAGGTTCAGGGCGTAGTAGGTCTCCAGCGCGCGCTCGGTGCCGTAATTCAGCCGCCCGTCGCCGATCAGCAGGCCGAGGTAGCCGGCCGCGAAGGCGGCGCGGTGTGAGGGCGAGAGCCCGTTCATCGCGGCACCGATGCCGATCGTGTCGTCGGGCCGGTCCCAGGCCTTGCCCTTCAGCGACAGGCCTCCGGAGAAGCTTCGGTCGATGTCGGTGAAGGAGATGTTCTCGGTGCGCCCGTCGTTCAGGCTCGCCCGGGCGAACAGCCCGAGTTCCGGCGTCAGCCCCTGCTCCAGGTTGATGTAGCCGCCGGTCTTGCGGCGGGGGCGCCTTGTCGCCGCGACGGCGTCGTTGATGTCGTCGAACAGGCCGAGCTGCGTCAGGGTGACCACGTCGCGGTTGTTGGCCGAGACACCGACATTCGAGAACAGCCCGATCCGGATCTTGCCGGGCTGCTCCAGCCACGGGAGGACGTGGCGCTCCTCGAACTCGACGTTCAGCCCCGCACGCCGGAACACCCGCGGGTCGAGCACGTCGCTCGACGGCTCCTTGGGCACCTGCGTGTAGGCTGCGCGGATGGCGAATTCCGGCCGGTTGTACTCGGCGTAGACACCCTGCGTGAAGCCCGGGAGGTTCGCCGGGAAGTCCCAGGCCGAGGCGCCCCAGAGCGACCAGTTGAAGAAGTCCACGCGCGGGTCGTGCGCGTAGATGTTGCCGTCGAAGAAGTCGCCCAGCGCGAACTTGCCGGCGATCAGCGTGATCCGCTCGGCATCGTAGCGGGTGGCGACCTGGTTCGGACCGTCCGGCACATCCACGGTCTCGCCGCCCAGCCCGAAGGTCTGCTTCACGTAGTAGCGGTTCGAGCGCAGCTTCGGGAACGGGGCGCCCGCCTTCTGCGCCTCGCCGTTGACGAAGCCGGCGACGCCCAGCGTCCGCGACAGGCCGAAGCCCTGGCTGAATTCGGGGTTGTAGTAGATCTCGGTGCTGTCGGTGAGCTTGAGGCCGAGGAAGATCGTCGCCGTGGTGGTCTGCCGGGCCTGATGGGGGATCAGGCTCTGCGCGCCCTCGTAGGGCGAGCGGAAGCCGGGCACGGCCTGCGCGATCAGGGTCGTCTGCCCGTGCAGCGAGAAGCGGCCGGTATCGCCGTTGTCGGGGTCGTGCGGAGCGGTCTCGTCCGGGTCCGGCGGCACCTTCAAGCCGCCCGGAAACCACATCAGCCGTGCGAACAGCTGGTTGGAGGTGAAGCTCGCCCGGGTCGTGACCGGTCCACCCGTGTCGCCGGGCACCACGCCCAGCGGGAAGCGCCGGCTGCCGCCGAGATCGATGTAGCGGTAGTCGATGCCCAGGGCGAGGCTGTCGGTGATGGCGTATTGCACGCCCGCGCCCAGGGTGAAGCCGACATAGCCCAACTCCCGCTGCGCGGTGGTCTGGCCGCCCGTGTCGAGATCCGGATAGCTGGCGAGAAACCGGGCGTTCGCACCGGTGAGCCCGAAGGTGCCGTAGATCAGATAGCGATCGAAGCTGTAGCCGAGTCGGGCACGCAGGGCGCCGTAGAGATTCGTCTTGGCGCGCACGACGTTGAAGGCCGGATCCGCATCCGCGTAGCCGAACCCCGCGACGGTCGCGGGGACCGGACGCTTCAGATTCGCCAGATCGAGATTCGCTTCGATGCCGTAGACCCACGGCCCGGCCTGCCAGGTCCAGCCGCCGAACACGCCGCCCACGGCCGTGGTGGCGTTGCGCCCCTGGTCACTGCGGCCCGTGGAATCGCCGCTCTTGAAGGCCGGGATCGGCCGGCCGCCGATCGTCGTCGGACCGAAATTGTAGGCCCCGTAGGATCCGCCGGCGCTGCCCTCAAGGCCGACATAGCCGCCCGACCAGTCGGTGTAGGTCGGCCGGGTGGCGTCGGGGCGCGGCGCGGCGAAGTCGGCCGCCCGCGCGGCGACCGGGACGAGAAGGGGCGTCGTCAGAATGAGGGCTGCGGTGCGGACCAGGGGCACGGAACGGGTTCTCATCCGACTCACAAAAAAGTATAGCACTTGCTAAAACGGTCTTTGGCATCGCGCAAGCCAGGGTGCGCCTTCTCGCCACAGGCCGCCTCGCAAGTCATCTCCGTTCCGCCCGCCATCCTCGACGCTCGGCATGGCAGTGGAATGACAATCCCGGTCCCGCCGTCTCGGTCAAGATGCAGAGGGTCATCGTAGAGCGAACATCTCCGTGAGCTTTTGCAATGACCGCGTCTTGGTGCCGGAAAGACATGCGAATACGATCATGGCTCCCCAAGGTGGTCTCAGATTAGAATTGTTATTATTTGAGATCGATGCGATTCCAGTTTGAACTTCGAGCGGGGTGGATTATGTGCGACCGCATGCATGCGTCGCACATCACTCCGCTTCTCCGCGGCCTCGCCGCGGCCTCGTTCCTCGCCTTTGCGGGCGCCGCGACGGCCAAGGAAGTGCCGATCGGTCCGCATGTGACGCAGAATGGCCTGGAAGTCGCCGCCGTCTATCTCCAGCCGATCGAGATGGATCCTCCCGGCATGATGCGCGAGGCCGCCAAGTCGGACATCCACCTCGAAACCGATATCCGCGCCGCCAAGGACAACCGCAACGGCTTCGCCGAGGGGGACTGGGTGCCGGCCCTCGACGTCCGGTTCGAGGCGGTGAAGCTCGATGGCGATAAGCCCACCGACCAGACGGTGTCGGGGGTGCTGATGCCGATGGTCGCCAATGACGGGCCGCATTACGGCGATAACGTCAAGCTGTTCGGCCCCGGCCGCTATCGCCTCAAAGTAATGGTCGCGCCCCCGGGCAAGGACAGCCATTTCGGTCGCCACGTGGACAAGGAGACAGGGGTCGGTCCGTGGTTCGAGCCCTTCGCGGTCACCCAGGATTTCACCTTCGCCGGTGTCGGCAAGAAGGGCGCCTACTGAATTTGCCGGAGCTGTCCGTGTCCCGCCTGTCGCGCTTCCTCGCCCCTGCCGCCGTGCTGCTGGTCGCCGTCGCGTCCGCGCGGGCCGACGACATGCCGGTCATCAAGGTCGAGATGCGCGATGGGGTGATCCTTCCGGCGGTGATCGAGGTGCCGGCCAACACCCGGTTCAAGCTGGAGATCTCGAATACCGGCCAGAGCCCGGTTGAGTTCGAGAGCACGGAACTCAAGCGCGAGAAGGCGCTGGCCGCGGGCTCGACCTCGGCGATCGTGTTCCGCACCCTCGATGCCGGCACCTACCAGGTGTTCGACGACTTCCACCCGGAGGCGAAGGCGACTTTGGTGGCCAAATGAGCGCGTCGACGACAGCGCCAGCCTCCCTTGCCCTGAGCCGTGTTCCGCCGCGTCGATCCGTCATCGACGGTGCGCTGGCCCGGTTCGGCGACGGGCTGCGCCGGTACGGTTGGATCATCCGGGCCGTGCAATGGCTGATCGTTGCCGTCTACGCGGTTCTGGTGATCGTCCCGGCGCTGCTGCCGCTCCCCGACAACGCCGCCCATATCTGGACCAACCTGACGCTCGCCGCTCAGTTCGCGTTCTGGGGGATCTGGTGGCCGTTCGTGCTGGTGAGCATGGTCCTGGTCGGCCGTGCGTGGTGCGGCGTGCTCTGCCCCGAGGGCGCGCTCAGCGAATTCGCAAGCCGCTGGAGCCGCGGCTATGCCGTGCCGCGCTGGATCACCTGGCAGGGCTGGCCCTTCGTGGCCTTTGCCGGCACCACCGTCTACGGGCAGATGACCAGCGTCTACGGCTATCCCAAGCCGGTCCTCGCGGTCCTGGGGGGCTCGACGCTGGCGGCGATCGTGGTCGGCCTGCTCTACGGGCGCAACAAGCGCGTCTGGTGCCGCTACCTCTGCCCGGTCAACGGCGTCTTCGCGGTGCTGTCGAAGCTGGCGCCGGTCAGCTTCCAGGTCGATAGCGCCGCCTGGGCGGTCTCGCCCAAGCCCGTCGGGGGCACCGAGAGCTTCAACTGCGCGCCCCTCGTGCCGGTAAAGACCATGCGCGGCGCGGGCGCCTGCCATATGTGCGGGCGCTGCAGCGGCCATCGCGGCGCCGTGCGCCTCGCCCTGCGCTCCCCCAATCACGAGATCGTCCGCGTTGCGGGCGAGGAGCCCAGCCTCGACCAGACCATGCTGATCCTGTTCGGCATGCTGGCGCTGGCGGTCGGCGCCTTCCAGTGGTCGTCGAGTCCCTGGTACGTCGACGCCAAGCAATGGGCCGCCACGTGGCTTATCGAACGCGGGACCACGTGGCCCCTGGAGCATTCGGCGCCCTGGTTCGTGCTGACGAACTACCCCGACCGCAACGACGTCATGACCCTCCTCGACGGCGGGTTGCTGCTGGCCTACATCGGCGCCGCGACGATCGTCCTCGGGCTTGCCCTGTCGGGGATCGTGGCGCTCGCGACCCTGTCCCTCGGGGGCTGGTCCCTGCGCCGCTTCCACCACCTGACCCAGACGCTGATCCCCGTGGCGGGCTGCGGCGTCTTCCTGGGCCTGTCGGCGCTGACCGTCACGTTCCTCCGCGGCGACGGCATCGTGATCCCCTACGTGGCGGAGATCCGCACGGCCCTGCTCGCCGGCGCGAGCCTGTGGAGCGTGTGGCTCGCCTGGCAGGTGGCGGGGCTTGCCGTCGGTGGGGTCCGCCGGGTGGCGGCCGCAGCCTGCATCGCCGGGGCGGCCGCCCTGTCGGTGGCCAATTGGGTGCTCCTGTTCTGGATCTGGTAGCGCGCGGTCCGCGCGCGGTGCTTCACGCTCTCGCATAACCCCTGGAGACCGCCATGATCGGCGCCTTCGTCATCGCCTTCCGCGAAGTCATCGAGGCAGGCCTCATCATCTCCATCGTGCTGGCGGCCACCCGGGGCATCCCGGGCCGGATGCGCTGGGTCCTGCTCGGCGTTGCCGGCGGCCTCGCGGGTGCCGCCCTGGTGGCGCTGTTCGCCGAGAAGATCTCCGATGCCTTCGAGGGCAGCGGGCAGGATATCCTGAACGCCGCGGTCCTGATCGTCGCCGTGCTGCTGCTCGTCTGGCACAACACCTGGATGAGCAAGCACGGCAAGGAACTGGCGGGCGAGCTGCGCGCCGCCGGCGCGGCGGTGCGATCGGGGGAGCGGGAGGCGGCGGCCCTCTCGATCGTGATCGGTGCCGCGATCCTGCGCGAGGGCGCCGAGCTGGTGCTGTTCCTGTATGGCCTCGTGGCCTCGGGCACCTCGGGGGCCGACATCCAGTTCGGCGCCGTCGCCGGCATCGGTGCGGGCGTGCTCCTCTCGGCGGTCACCTATCTCGGCCTCGCCTCGATTCCGAGCCGCTACGTCTTCTCGGTGACGAGCGTGCTGATCATCTTCCTCGCAGCCGGGTTGGCTGCGCAGGCCGCGCAGTTTCTGAGCAATGCCGGCGTGGTGGACGTCCTCGGCCACACCCTGTGGAACAGCTCCGGTTTGATCGCCGAGAATTCCTGGCCCGGCCGCGTCCTGCACGCCCTGGTCGGCTACACGGACCGCCCGACCGCCCTGCAGGGTCTGGTCTACATCGCCACCATCGCGGTGATGATCGGCCTGATGCAATGGAGCGCCGCCGACCAGCGCCGCGCGGTGCGGGCGGCGTAGAACACCGTCTGACCGCAGGGCCGCCGGACCGTCGGACAGCGTGATGTGCGGAGACTGTGCGCTGGCTGGCTGACCCGGTCGGGGCAGATCCGGCGCGGGGTGCGGGCGTCCCGGGCCAAGGATCGCCCGGCTGTGTGTCCTCGACGCGAGGCGACCGGCTCCGCCGCACCGATCGGCGATGCGGCGGAGTGGGATCGGGCCGCGGCCCTCAGGCCGGGGCAGCCCATTTCGCGCGATCGGCCGGCTTCTCCCTGTAGATCGTGCCGCCGAAATCGATGTGCAGTTCCGTGTCGGCCCCCTCGCGCCGGCGCGCCAGCACCTCGAAATGCTTCGGCTTGCGGCGCGGCGCGTCTACGACCATCCAACCCGCCGAGGCCGCCGCCGCGAGGGCATGCGCGGGATCGGCGGGGCCATCCGCCCGCTTGGAGCCGGGGGCGTGGTGGGGCTTCTTGTGATGGATCTCCACCGGATCCCGGCCCGCGGCCGAAATCCGTGTGACCTTGATCTCCGAGGGACGGCGCTCGCCCTCCAGGGTCACGTGCAGCCCGCTCTTGATCGGAAACGCGTCCACGCCCTTCGGGCCGAGATCGGCCAGATGTGTCTCGCCGCCCGCCTCGAGGGTGAAACGATGGGCGAAGACGTGCCGGATGGTGCCCGAGAGGGCGGTCGTGTCGTGAAGCGGCATGATTTTCTCCGTGGAGCGCCCAACCGCAGGCGCATTCGATATATCGAAATCTGCCACGAAGGTTTCAAGGACACGATCAGATCGGTCCGGACACGGCGGCAGCCCGCCATGTCCGAGGGCAGGTTTCTGGCGGCCCGCCGGCTTCTCAGGCGCCCGTCGCGACCGCGCGGGCCGGATCGGCGCCCCATTCCGACCAGGAGCCGTCGTAGAGGCTTCGCGCCGGGCGGCCCATGGTCTCGAGAGCGAGCGCGATGATCGCCGCGGTCACGCCGGAGCCGCAGGTGGTCACGATCGGCCGGTCCGGATCGACGCTGTTCTCGGCGAAGACCGACTTCAATTCCTCCGGGGTCTTCATCCGGCCGTCACGCTGGAGTGCCGCGTAATGCAGATTGCAGGCGCCCGGCATATGCCCCGGTCGGACGCCGGGCCGGGGTTCGGGCTCCTCGCCGCGGAAGCGTGTCGCCGAACGGGCATCGACCACCTGAGCCGACCCGGTTTCCAGCGCCCGCGCCACGTCGTCCGCATCCGCCACCGCGCCGTGATCGAGGCGGGCCGAGAAGTGGCGACGCTCGTGTGGGTGCGGCTCGCCTTCCTCGGTGGGGTAGCCTGCCGCGATCCAGGCCGGCAGGCCGCCGTCCAGCACCAGGGCGTCCCGCACGCCGAAGGCCTTGAGCATCCACCAGACGCGCGGAGCCGAGAACAGGCCCTGACCGTCATAGACCACGATCTGCATGCCGTCGCCGACGCCGAGGGCGCGCATCCGTGCGGCGAACACCTCGGGCCGCGGCAGCATGTGCGGCAGGCTCGACTCGGTGTCGCTCATGGCGTCGAGATCGAAGCGGCGGGCGCCGGGAATGTGGGCCGCGCGGTATTCGGCCTCGGGGTCCCGGCCTGCGGCCGGCAGGTACCAGGAGGCGTCCAGGACCACGATGTCGGGAGCTTGTAGGCGGTCGTGCAGCCATTCGGGTGACACGAGGGGCGCGTGGGCCATGGTCAGCGGATCCGGCTCTGTTCGCGTTGCAGGCTCACAGAACCACAGGTCGCACCGCGTTGCACGCCCGGGACAGGCTCGGAGGCGAGCGTCCGGCGGATTCGTCAGGCCCGGCCAATGCCAATCGAAGCGATGCGCGAATGCGCCGAGCTACGCATCCCGCACCGTGGTCCGATGCACCCGACGCAGGCTGGTCTTGTTTTAAAGAGCCGTAACCCCAGTTACGACAACATAATGACGCCAATCGCGTCGGTCGTCCGGCCGGCATCGTGTTGGCCGACCCGGGCGCCCCGCTTGCGGATGCGCGCCGGGTCCGTCGCCTGAACGAGACGCGTTCAAACTTCCCTTGTCTGCCGGGGTGCATGATCCACCGAGCAGGATACTTATTGAGCCGATCAACGCCATGAATCAACTCGTCCGTATGTCCCAGATTGGCGACGCCGAGACCGTCGAGGAGCCGTCGGCCGACCTGCGCGTGCCCTTCGCGCAGTCCGGAGCCTTCGTGTGCAAGTACATTATCGGTGAGCCGAACGACCGAGCCGTCTGTTGCGGGGCACCCGTGTCCGACGGCAAGAGCTGGTGCGCCTATCACCGCCGCATCGTGTTCGAGCCGACCCGGCCCGGCCGCATCCGCTGAGCGAAGCGTCTCTTCGTCCCGGCCGTCACTGTGTCCGCATGACCTGGATGACGGCGGGGGTGATGATGACCACGAACAGCACGGGCAGGAAGAACAAGATCATCGGCACGGTGAGTTTGGGCGGCAAGGCGGCCGCCTTTTTCTCGGCCTCGTTCATGCGCAGATCGCGGCTCTCCTGGCTCAGCACGCGCAGCGCCTGTCCCACCGGCGTGCCGTAGCGCTCCGCCTGGATCAGCGCGGTGGCGACGGATTTCACCGGCTCGAGGCCGGTGCGCAGCACCAGATTCTCGTAGGCCTGCCGCCGGTCGGGCAGAAACGACATCTCGGCGGTCATCAGGGCGAGTTCCTCGGCCAGCACGACCGAGGAGGTGGCGATCTCGGTGCTGACCTTCCGGAAGGCGTTCTCGATCGCCATGCCGGATTCCACGCAGATCAGCGTGAGATCGAGGGCGTCCGGCCACGCCTTTCGGATCTCGGTCTGGCGCTTCTTGGCGGCGTTGACCAGGAACAGCTCCGGCGCCTTGATGCCGGCATAGGCCGCGCCGACCACCAGCCCGAACCGCACGAGGTAGGATGAATCCAGAACCTCGAGCACGAACAGGTAGAACAGGGCCGCGATCACCGAGGCGAGCGGCACGACGAACCGGAAGAACAGGAACGCCGTCTCCGACCCCGGGCCGCGATAGCCTGCCTGCATCAGCATGCGCTTGGCCGTGTCGGTGCCGAGCCAGCGGCGCAGCTGGTACCGCTCGACGATGGACTTCATGTAGGCCTTCGGCTCCACGCGCAGCGTGGCCCGGGTCGCCGGCCCGTCCGCCTTCACCCGCTCGCGCCGCCGGATCTGCTCGCGCTCGTCGCTGACGAGCTTCATCCGCTTGCTGAGCTTGTCGGTTTCCAGGAAGGGCTGCGCCACCGCGTAGGCGGTCGCCGCCGCCGCGACCGCGGTCAGGAGCGTGCCCATGAAGCGGGGATCGAACAGCTTCTCGGCAATGTCTTCGATCATCGGGCGGAATCCGGCAGAGGGCGCACCGCGCCTAGAACTCGAACGCGATCATCTTCTTGATCGTGAAGATGCCGATGGACATCCAGATCGCCGCGCCGACCAGGGCGACCTTTCCGGTATCGGTCGTCCAGAGCAGCGAGATGTAGTCGGGGCTCGTCAGGGCGGTGATGCCCGCCACCGCGAAGGGCAGGCAGGCGATGATCGAGGCGGAGGCCTTGGCCTCCATGCTCATCGCCTGGACCTTGCCGCGCATCTTGGCGCGGTCGCGCAGCACCGTGGACAGGTTGTTCAGCGCCTCCGACAGGTTGCCGCCCGACTGCTGCTGGATGTTGATCACGATGGCGAAGAAGTTCACCTCGGCGGTGGGCACCCGCTCGAACAGCCGCGTGCACGCCTCGCCGAGCGACAGGCCCATGGCCTGTGTCTCCACGACGGTCCGGAACTCGCTGCGCACCGGCTCCTCGGCCTCGCGCGAGACCATGCGGAAGCAGTCGCCCACCGGGATGCCGGTTCGGATGCCGCGGACCACCACGTCCACGGCGTTGGGCAGCTCCTTGTTGAACTTCGCGATGCGCTTGAGCCGCAGGTGGCGCAGCAGCCACGCCGGCAGGCCGAAGCCCCCCGCGAAAGCGGCCCCGAGCGCCGCGAGGGCATTGTCGGTGATCACGAAGATCAGCAGCCCGAGGACGCCGCCGCTGGCGGCTGAGATCGTATAGAAGGTCCGCTTCGTCCATCCGAGGCCGGCGCGGGCGAGCTTCAGCTCCACGCTGGCCTTCGAGGCGCCCTTGGCCTTCGCCTCGATCTCGCTCAGCGTCTTGGCGACCTGCTCGCGCCGGTTGACCGCGACGCCCCGGGTCGCCGCGCCGGAGGCGGAGACGCTGATCGACTTCAGACGCTTGTTCGCCCGGCGCTCGCCGCCGAGCAGGGGCAGGACAGCCACGTAGGCGACCGCCGCGACCGCGATGCCGATGAGGCCCGCGGCGAGCGGCAGGTTGGAGGCGCCGGCGGCCGCGGCGGGCAGGTCCGGCATGCGCTCAGCTCCGGTCGATGATCTCGGCGGCGTCGAGCGCCTCGCCGAGCCGCTGTTCCAGGCCGTAGTAGCGGGCCCGCTCCCAGAATTTCGGCCGGCCGACGCCGGTGGAGCGGTGGCGCCCGATCAGCTTGCCGTTCGCGTCCTCCCCGACGATGTCGTAGAGGAAGACGTCCTGCGTTGTGATGACGTCGCCCTCCATCCCGAGCACCTCGGTGATGTGGGTGATGCGCCGCGAGCCGTCGCGCAGGCGCATGGCCTGGATCACCACGTCGATCGAGCCGCAGATCATCTCGCGCAGGGTCCGGGACGGCAGGGTGAACCCGCCCATCGAGATCATCGACTCGATACGCGACAGGCATTCGCGCGGGCTGTTGGCGTGGAGCGTGCCCATCGAGCCGTCGTGACCGGTGTTCATCGCCTGGAGCAGGTCGAAGGCTTCCGGTCCGCGCACCTCGCCGACGATGATCCGCTCCGGCCGCATGCGCAGGCAGTTCTTGACGAGATCGCGCATGGTGACCTGGCCCTGGCCCTCCATGTTGGGCGGCCGCGTCTCCAGGCGGACCACATGGGGCTGCTGGAGCTGCAGCTCGGCCGCGTCCTCGCAGGTGATCACCCGCTCGTCGTGCTCGATGAAGGCGGTCAGGCAGTTCAGCAGCGTGGTCTTGCCCGAGCCCGTGCCGCCCGAGATGACCACGTTGCAGCGCGACTGGCCGATGATCTTGAGAACCTCGGCGCCCTCGGGCGAGATCGCCCCGAAGCGGACGAGCTGCTCCAGGGTCAGCTTGTCCTTCTTGAACTTGCGGATGGTGAGTGCCGGGCCGTCGATGGCCAGCGGCGGCGCGATGACGTTGACGCGGGACCCGTCCGGCAGGCGCGCGTCGCAGATCGGCGAGGCGTCGTCGACGCGCCGGCCCACCTGGCTGACGATCCGCTGGCAGATGTTCATCAACTGCTGGTTGTCGCGGAACCGGACGCTGGTCAGCTGGATCTTGCCGCCGACCTCGATGAAGGTCCGGTGGGCGCCGTTGACCATGATGTCGGCGATGTCGTCGCGGGCGAGCAGCGGTTCCAGCGGGCCGTAGCCGAGGACGTCGTTGCAGATGTCGTCGAGCAGCTCCTCCTGCTCGGAGATCGACAGGACGATGTTCTTGAGCCCGATGATCTCCGTGACGATGTCGCGGATCTCCTCGCGCGCCGTCTCGGCATCGAGGCGCGAGAGCTGCGTCAGGTCGATCGCCTCGATCAGGGCGCCGAAGATCAGACTCTTCGTGCGGTAATAATCCTCGGACCGCGCGGTCTCGACGACGACCGGCGCCGCCGGTGCCGGACGCGCGACCGGAGCCGCCGCATCGCGCAGGACCGGCGTGGCCGGCGCCGGGGTCCGGGCCTGCGGTATCGGCGGGGGGGCCACCGATGTGCCGCCGGCGTGTCGCCTACCGAACATGGGTCAGCCCTCCGACGCTGACCTGCGGAGCCCGTGGGACGAAGGATCGTATCCGCATCAGGATGCCTTGCGGCCGGCGAGCTTGGCGAGCAGCGGCTCGAGCAGGCTCGGACGTCCCCGCCGGCTCTCCGGACGCCCGAGGGTCATGGCGGCCAGATCGTTGAACAGCTCCGCCACCTTCGATCCGGCCTGGATCTCGGCGATCATCTGGCCGTTATTGGCGGCGGTGCCGAACAGCGTCGGCTCGAACGGGATCGACAGGGCGACCGGGGTCTCCAGGGCCTTGGCGAACTCGGCTGTGCCGATCTCGGGCCGCTTCGGTACTCCGACGCCGTTCAGCAGGACGCGGGGGGGCTGGTCGTTCGGGCGCCCGTGCTTCAGCGCGCCGAGAAGGTTCTTGGCGTTGCGCAGGCAGGCGAGATCGGGACCGGCCACGATCAGGATCTCGTCGGCCGCGGTCAGGATGCGCTTCGACCACGCGTTCCACTGATGCGGGATGTCCAGGACCACGCAGGGTACGCTCGCCCGCATGTGCTCGATCAGCGCGTCGAAGGCCGGCTCGGACAGGTCGATGGTCCGGTCGAGGCTCGCCGGCGCCGAGAGCAGGCTCAGGTTGTCGCTGCACTTGGACAGCAGCCGCTCCACCAGGGCGGAATCCAGCCGCTCGGGGGCGAAGACCGCTTCGGCGATGCCCTGCGGCGGATCTTGGTTGAAGTTCAGCGAGGCGGTGCCGAAGGCGATGTCGAGATCGGCGATCACCGTCTGGACGCCTTGGTTCCGGGCAACCGACCACGCGAAATTGTGCGCCACCGTGGAGGCGCCGATGCCGCCTTTCACGCCGTAGACCGCCACGGTCCGTCCCACCGGCTTGACGCCCGGGGCCGTGAACAGGTCGGAGATCGCCGCGATCAGCGTCAGGGGCTCGACCGGCACCATGAGGTAGTCGGACACCCCGCGCTGGATCAACTGCCGGTAGAGCATCACGTCGTTGAGGTGGCCGATCACCACGACGCGGGTGCCCTCGTCGCAGACCTCGGCCAGGGCATCGAGGCACTCGATCGGCTTCGAGCGCGCGCCTTGGATCTCGATGATGATGACGTTGGGCGTCGGCGCGTGCCGATAGGCCTCGATCGCGGCGGCGCCGCCGCCCATCCGGACCTTGACCTGCGCCTTCTGCATGCGCCGGTCGAGGGCTGCGCCCTCGATCATCGCGGCGGTCTCGCCGGTCTCGCAGAATGCCTGGATGGTGATCCGGGGCACCGGGGCGATCGTGCGCTCGCTCGTCTCGGACAGGTCTGCCATGACGGCGCTTTCGGGTTCGCGTTCGGGGCGCGGCGTCGGGGAGCGGCGGGGCTGCCCGTCCCAACGCCGGCTGTCTCAGTTGGTGACTTGGGACTTCACGGCGGTCTGCCCATCTTGCCGCCATGTGGTTGACGGATCCTTGCCGTCCCGCAATTGCCCGATGTCCCGGACGCGCTTGACCGTATCGATCCGACCCTCGGGGCGGCCGCGCACGAGGTCGACCGGATCTGCGACCTGGGCGGCGACGTTAGACTGCGTGGCGCAGCCCAGGTTCCAGCTCGGCTGGTTGCTGTAATCGTAGGCGAAGCTTCGGGTCCCGAGATCCTGAGGCCAGAGGCCGCAGGCGTCGGACACCTTGGCCTGCATGCGCTGGAAGCTCAGCCGGATCGGCGCGGCGAGGGTCGGGGCGGTGACCACGTAGCCGGTGACGGTGATCTCGCGGACGCCGATGCCGTTCTGCGTCCCGAACCGGCCGAGCACCGAGGCGGTCCGCTGGACGGCGGCCACTTGGTTGGGCGGGACGCCCTGCGGAACCTCCATCAGCAGGGCGCCGCGGCCGTACCGGCGGTATTCGAGCATGAAGGCATCGACATCGGCCGCCTGGCGCGGATCCAGATGCCCTACGCCGGTGGGGAACACGTCGAGGTTGCGGGCCCCGTCCGTCAGGACGATCGGGTGGCGTGCGCGGTAATCCGTCACGTCGATCCCGCCGGTGGTGGCGGGATCGCTCTTGCAGGCCGCCGCGAGGGCGCCCAGCGTGCAGGCGGCGAGCAGGCTCGCGGCGCGGCGCGGCAGGGTGGGCGGGGGACGTCCGGTCATGGTTCCGATCCTGGGGCGCGGCGGTGACGCGGGGCGCTACTCGACGATGAAGCCGACGCGGCCGCGATAGGTGCGTCCGAGCGGCGGCGCGGCGGCCGCCCCGGGGGAGGCGACCTTGCCGTAGAGCCGGTTGATCTGGCCGAGCAGCACCGCCTGGCCGTCGGTGGAATCGACGAAGTTGTCGTCCGGCCGGCTCACCTGCTTCGGTTCCATCGTCCGGGCGATGTAGGGGGTGCACATGATCATCAGCTCCGTCTCCTGGCGCTGGTAGTCGCGGGAGCGGAACAGCGCGCCGAGGATCGGAAGATTGATCAGGCCGGGCAGGCCGGAGATCGCCTGCTTGTTCACCTGCTGGATCAGGCCGGCGGTCATCATCACGCCGCCCGAGGGCAGCTCGACGGTGGTCTCGGAGCGCCGCACCCGGGTGCCCGGCACCGCGACCGAGTTGTTCCCGACGACGTAGGTGAAGTTCTGCTGTGGATCGATCTCGGTCACGTCTGTTGCGACGCGGATCGAGATGCGGTTGTCGGCGAGCACCACCGGCGTGAACGACAGGGCGACGCCGTAGGGCTTGTAGGTGATGCCGGGGGTGCACACGCCGCCCACCGTGCAGGCGGCCGAGGATGGCACCGGGAACTCGCCGCCGGCCAGGAACTTCGCGGCCTCCCCGGAGATGGCGGTGAGCGTCGGCTCGGCCAGGATCCGCGAGACGCCCGCCTGCTCGAAGGCCTTCAGGGTCGCCTGCAGCGAGAAGCCGCCCGACTGGATCGAGGCCTGGATCTGGTTGCCGCTCGGAGCCGATGGGTTGATCGGGAACGGCAGGTTGTTGATCAGCGCCGGTGACGTCGCGGAACCGAGCGGGTTCAGCGCCGACCAGTTGCCGGTCATGTTGATCCCGAACTGCTTCAGGACGTTGCGCGACACCTCCACCACGGTGACGCGGAGCATCACCTGGTCCTTGTTGCGGATCGTGAGGTTGTTGATCACGGCGCCGCGCGCGCCCGCGGTGACACCGCCGCTCGGTGCCCCTGCGGCCCCCGCCGCGCCCCCGCCGCCCAGCCCCACGAACGCATTGGCGATGTCGATCGCCTGCTGCGCGTCCGCGGAGGAATTCACCGACCCCGAGAGCAGCACCGAGGCCCCCGAGGAGCGCACGTCGAAGCGCCCGCCCGGGATGCTCTGGCCGAGCAACTCGCGCAGGGTCCCGAGGTTGAGATCCCGCGCCACCGACACGTCGAGGGCGGCGATCTGGCGGCCCTCGGCATCCATGATGAAGATCGAGGTCGCGCCGTCGGCCATGCCGATCACGAAGACCTTGCGGGTCGAGCGAACCACGGCGTTGGCCACGGCGGGGTTGGCCACGAACACCTCCTTGGCGTCCCGCGGCAGGTCGACGATCACGGAGCGGCCGGCGGTCAGCTCGACACGCCGGGTCGAGGCGGATTCCGCGGCGCCGACCGTCAGGATCGGCGCGGGACCGAAGGTCTGGCGGTCCTGCGCGGGGGCCGGTCCGGACAGGACGGTCAGCAGGGCGAGGGCGCCAGCCGCGCGGCCGGCGGGGCGGCCCATCGGGCGCGGGTGGGGGGACTGAGCGGTCATGGCGATCACGGCGTCTGCTGCCGCGCGACGCCGAAGCGCACCACGGTCAAGGCGGGTTCGGGCATCTGCGCCACGGACGCATCGGCCAGCGGCGTGGCTTCGGGCGGCCGCCCGGCATCGGCGAGGCTGCGCAGCGAAAGGGTGAGGGCGCCGACCTTCTGGGCCAGCGCCAGGGTCTCGGCCTGCGCGGGCGTGACGGCCAGCGTCGCGGTCTCGCCGGTCACCACGTTGGTGCCGTTCTTCTCCTGGACCAGCTGCCCGATCGCGAGGACGCGGATGTCGGTCAGGATCGTCTGGGAGAGCTGCACGTCGCTGTTGTTGGCCCGCGAATTGGACTCGTCGCGGAACGTGCGGATCACGTCGACGCGGTCGTTCGGGAGGATGAAGCCGCCGGCCGAGTTGGTGCCGCGGCTGTCGGTGACGATGGCGACGGCGCGCATGCCGGCCGGCAGGATCGCCGCCATGAATCCGCTCTCCGGGCGCACGAGCTTCTGCGCGCGGATCGGCTCGCCCGCCAGGAAGCCTGCGCGCACCGAGGCGCCCACGGTCTCCTCGAGGGCCTTGGGGTTGATCTTGCGGGTCACGTAGCCTGCCGTCACGGCGCTGTCCGGCCAGGGTTGCCAGCGCAGATCAGCGGCCCGGAGAACCTGACCCATGGGCATGTCGATGGCGGCCACGAGCACGTCGGTCATCGGTTGCGGCGGCGCCTCGGCCTTCGGCGGCGGAGGCGGCGGTGGCGGATCGCCGCCGCTCATCAGGAAAGCCGCCCCGGTTCCCGCCGCGAGGGCGATACCGAGGACGGCGAAACGGGCTGGGTTCATCGCATCGCCACGCGCCGGAGACGGCCGAATTGCCGTCCATGACCCGAACCTGCGCGGGGATTCGTGTAATTATGGTTAAGGTATTATAACCTCTGGCGTTGTCGCCGGTCCGGAAACGGGGCGCCCGAGAAGCGCGTCACAATCCGCAGGATCCTTCAGCATCCGCCCGAACTCGGCCGTGGTGCATCACCGCTTCGTTACCTATCGTGCCACCGGAACCGCCTCAGAAGCGGGCGCTCGGGCGAACCGGGGGGAAACATGATCAGGACATTCGGCAGCGCGGTTTTGGCGGCTGCCCTCGCGGGGACCGCACTCGGCTCCGTTCCGGCGGCCGCGCAAGGGACCTTCTCGGACAATGCGGTCCGGATCGGCATCCTCAACGACCAATCCGGCCTCTACGCGGAGTATGGCGGTCAGGGCTCGGTCGAGGCCGCCCGCATGGCGGTGGAGGACATGGGCGGCAAGATCGGCAGCGTGCCGATCGAGATCCTCTCGTCCGACCACCAGAACAAGCCCGACATCGCCTCGGCGATCGCCCGGCAATGGTACGACCGCGACAATGTCGACGCGATCATGGAGCTGACCACGTCCTCGGTGGCGCTGGCGGTCCAGGGCCTGTCCAGGGAAAAGAAGAAGATCACCATCACCACCGGAGCGGCCACCAGCGACCTCACCGGCAAGGCCTGCACGCCCTACGGCTATCACTGGGCCTTCGACACGCGGGCGCTGGCGGTGGGCACCGGCGGCGCGCTGACCCGGGCGGGCGGCGACACGTGGTTCTTCCTCACCGCCGACTACGCCTTCGGCTCGGCGCTGGAGGCTGACACCAGCAAGGTGGTGCTCGCCAACGGCGGCAAGGTGCTGGGCAGCGTCCGGCACCCGCTCTCGAACCAGGACTTCTCGTCCTTCCTGCTCCAGGCGCAGGGCTCGAAGGCCAAGGTGATCGGGCTCGCCAATGCGGGGCTCGACACTTCGAACGCGATCAAGCAGGCCGCGGAATACGGCATCGTCGAAGGCGGCCAGAAGCTCGCGGCCCTGCTGTTCACCCTCTCAGAGGTGCACGGGCTCGGCCTGAAGGTCGCGCAGGGCCTGACGCTCACCGAGGGCTGGTACTGGGACGCCAACGACGAGACCCGGGCCTTCGGCCAGCGCTACATGAAGCGCACCGGCCGGATGCCCAACATGATCCAGGCCGGCACCTACTCGGCGGTCCTGTCCTACCTGAAGGCCGTCAAGGCGGCCGGCACCGACGAGACGGATGCGGTCAACGCCAAGCTCAAGGCGCTGCCGGTGGACGACGTCTTCGCCCATGGCGGGATCGTCCAGCCGAACGGCCGCATGGTGCACGACATGTACCTGTTCGAGGTCAAGAAGCCGGCCGAGTCGAAGGGCCCGTGGGATCTCTACCGGCAGCTCGCCACGATCCCCGGCAAGGAGGCCTTCGCGTCCCCGGCCGAGAGCGGCTGCCCGCTGACGGCGGCGAAGTAGGGTTTAGGACTCGTCGAACACCGCGCTGTGCGAGCCGATCCGAGCGCCAAGGCGGCGCTCGGATCACCGGCCTCGCGCCGCCTTGCCGCTCGCAACGAACCCTCTCACCCCGCCCAGACGCGCCGGTACAGCGCCACGATCTCGTCGGCGCTGGGCTCCAGCGGGTTGTTGGCCGGGGAGCCGGAGGCCAGCGCCTGGGCCGCCATGGTGGGAAGCAGCGCCTCCCAGCGGGCCGGGTCGATCCCGTATTCCTGCGGCCCCGGCACGTCGAGGTCGTCGTTGAGCGCCTCCAGTTCCGACACCAGGGCCGAGACCGCGGACCGGTCGTCGGTGTCCGGCCCGGCGATCTTCATGGCGCGGGCGCAGGCCGCGTAGCGGTCGATGGCGGCCGGGGCCGAGAAGGCCGTGACCGCCGGCAGCAGCATCGCGTTCGAGAGCCCGTGGGCCACGTGGAAATGTGCCCCGATCGGCCGGCTCATGCCGTGGACCAGCGCCACCGAGGCGTTCGAGAAGGCGATGCCCGCCTGGGTGGCCCCGAGCATCATCGCCTCCCGGGCCGCCCGATCGCCCGGATCGGTCCAGACCCGCCGCAGGTTCGGGGCGATCAGGCCCATCGCCTGAAGTGCCAGCCCGTCCGAGAACATGTTCGCCTTGCGCGAGACGTAGGCCTCGATGGCATGGGTCAGCGCGTCGATGCCGGTATCCGCCGTGAGCCGCTTGGGCTTGGTGAGCGTCAGTTCGTAATCCACCAGCGCCGCCACCGGCAGGTAGGCGAGCCCGATGCACAGCATCTTCTCGTCCGAGGCCTCGTCGGTCACGATGGTGAAGCGGGTGGCCTCCGAGCCGGTGCCGGCGGTGGTGGGGATCGCCACGATCGGCAGGCCGGGCTCGTCCTGCTGACGGGGCGCCTTGTAGTCGCGCATGTGGCCGCCGTGGCGGGCGAGCACCGCCACCGCCTTGGCGGTGTCCATCGGGCTGCCGCCGCCGAAGCCGACCACGCAGTCGAAGTCGCCCGCCTGCAGGGCGGCGAGCGCCGCCTCCACGGAGGCGACGGTCGGGTCCGGCACGGTCTCGGAGAATATCGTCGCCTTGGCGCCCGCCTTGGTCAGCCGTTCCAGCAGCGTGTCGGTGCGTCCGCTGCCGGCGAGGTAGGGGTCGGTGACCAAGAAGGGCCGCGACAGGCCGAGCTGGCCGAGCACCTCCGGCAGGAGCCGCGAGGCGCCGGCGCCGACGCGCATCAGCCGGGGCAGGGCGATCGAGGCGACCATCTCTTGATCCTTCCACCCGGCGCGTGACCTGACCTGCCGGAGCCGGCCGATCTTACGGCGCCGGCGGATTCCGCGAAACCGTCCCGGCTTACACCGCCGGCCCGGCGAACAGCGCCCCCGCGGCCTTCACCTCTCCGGCGATGAACCCCGCCACGGCGCGGATATGGGCCGCCTTCCGGTGGTCCTCGTGGATGTGCATGTGGAACGAGCGCGTCAGCGAGACCGCCTCCGGCAGCACCGGCACGAGGCCGGGATGCGCCGCCGCGATGAAGGCCGGCAGGATGCACAGGCCGGCTCCGCCGAGCGTCGCGTGGACCTGGGCCAGGAGGTTGGTCGAGCGCAGCCGCGCCGAGACCGCGGGGCCGAGTGCCCCGAGGTAGTTCAACTCGCGGGTGAAGAGCATGTCCTCGATGTAGCCGACGAACGGATGGGCCGGCAGGTCCGCGAGCTCGGCGATCGGGGGCGCGGCCGCGCGGTAGGATTCGGCCGCGTAGACGAACAGCCGGTAATCGGTGAGCCGGCGTGCCACCACCCGGGCCTGCTGCGGGCCGGAGAGGCTGATCACGATGTCGGCCTCGCGCTTGGACAGGCTGAAGATCCGGGCGGTGGCCATGATCTCCACCTCCAGCCCCGGATGGCGGGCGGTGAGCCGGTGCATCCGGGGGGCGAGGAACACGCTGCCGAAGCCGTCCGGCGCGCCGATCCGCACCGTGCCGGAGACCGTCTGGGCCGCCCCCGTGGCGGCGCTCGCCGACAGGAAGGCGCTCTCCATGGCCTCGGCGACGCCCAGCAGGTTCGCCCCGTCCTCGGTGAGCGCGTAGCCGAGATTGCTGCGATGGAACAGGCGGGCGCCGAGACCCTCCTCCAGGGCGCGGATCCGCCGGCCGACCGTGGTGTGCTCGGTGCCGGTGCGTGCTCCGGCGACGCTCAGGGTCCCGGTCCGCGCCACCGCGAGGAAGAAGCGCAGGTCGTCCCAGTTGGGCCCCGTCCTGGCCATGGCCGCACTCCCGCTGTGCATCGATGCACGACGGCTGTAAGCGCATCCGGCTTTATCGCTCAAGGGATCCTGTTAGGGTGCATCAAAATCAAACGCATCATCACAGGGAGGCGCGCATGCGCACGATCGGGCACTTCATCGGCGGCCGGGCTGTCGGCGGCGAGAGCGGGCGGTTCGCCGACGTGTTCCATCCCTCGACCGGCGAGGTCCAGGCCAAGGTGGCGCTGGCCAGCAAGGCCGAGATGCGCGCCGCCGTCGAGAACGCGGCGGCGGCCCAGCCGGCCTGGGCGGCCACCAACCCGCAGAAGCGCGCCCGCGTGATGATGCGCTTCCTTGAGCTGATCCGCGCCGAGAACGATTCCCTGGCTGAGCTTCTCGCCTCCGAGCACGGCAAGACCGTGCCGGACGCCAAGGGCGACATCCAGCGCGGCGTCGAGGTGGTGGAGTTCGCCTGCGGGATCCCGCACCTGCTCAAGGGCGAGTACACGGAGGGCGCCGGGCCCGGCATCGACGTCTATTCCCTGCGCCAGCCGCTGGGCGTGGTCGCCGGCATCACGCCGTTCAATTTCCCGGCCATGATCCCGCTGTGGAAATGCGCTCCGGCGATCGCCTGCGGCAACGCCTTCATCCTGAAGCCGTCCGAGCGCGACCCGAGCGTGCCGATCCGCATCGCCGAAATCTTCCTGGAGGCGGGCCTGCCGCCCGGCATCCTCAACGTCGTCAACGGCGACAAGGAAGCGGTCGACGCGATCCTAGATGATGAGGACATCAAGGCGGTGGGCTTCGTCGGCTCGTCGCACATCGCCGAATACATCTACGTGCGCGCCGCCGAGACGGGGAAGCGTGCGCAGTGCTTTGGCGGCGCCAAAAACCACATGATCATCATGCCGGACGCCGACATGGGCCAGGCGGTCGACGCGCTGATCGGCGCCGGCTACGGCTCGGCCGGCGAGCGCTGCATGGCGATCTCGGTGGCGGTGCCGGTGGGCGAGAAGACCGCCGACCGGCTGATGGAGAAGCTGATCCCGCGGGTCGAGTCGCTCAAGATCGGTCCGTCGCATGACGGCTCGGCCGATTACGGCCCCCTGGTCACCGCCGAGGCGGTCCGGAAGGTCGCGGGCTACATCGACCAGGGCGTCTCCGAGGGCGCCGAGCTCGTGGTCGACGGCCGCGGCTTCAAGCTCCAGGGCTACGAGAACGGCTTCTACATGGGCGGCTCGCTGTTCGACCGCGTGACCCCCGACATGACCATCTACAAGGAAGAGATCTTCGGCCCGGTGCTCTCGGTCGTGCGGGCGAAGGATTACGAGGAGGCGCTGGCGCTGCCCTCGACCCACCAGTACGGCAACGGCGTCGCGATCTTCACCCAGGACGGCGACGCGGCCCGGGACTTCACCGCCCGGGTGAACGTCGGCATGGTCGGCGTCAACGTGCCGATCCCGGTCCCGATCGCCTACCACACCTTCGGCGGCTGGAAGCGCTCGGGCTTCGGCGACCTGAACCAGCACGGGCCGGACTCGATCCGCTTCTATACGAAGACCAAGACCGTGACGCAGCGCTGGCCGAGCGGCATCAAGAGCGGGGCGGAATTCTCGATCCCGACGATGCGGTAGGCCGCGACGGTCCAAGGATGGGGCGCGGGTCCCTCTCCCGTGCGGGAGAGGGACAGGGTGAGGGGCGGGGACTCTCCGGAAAGACCTGATCCCTCACTCCAACCCTCTCCCGCACGGGAGAGGGGGCACGTCGCGCATCGTGGCAGCGGATGTGCGAGCCCCGTGCAGTTGGGTGGCGAACGAGAGGAAGTGCCCAATGAGTTTCGGGCTCGACGAGGACCGGATCGCGATCCGCGAGATGGCACAGGGCTTCGCAGCCGAGCACATCGCCCCCCACGCCCTCGACTGGGACCGCGACAAGACCTTCCCGGTCGAGACCCTGCGGGCGGCCGCCGCCCTCGGCATGGCGGGAATCTACGTCCGCGAGGATCTCGGCGGCTCCGGCCTCTCCCGCCTCGACGCGACCCTGATCTTCGAGGCGCTCAGCACCGGCTGCCCGACCGTGGCGGCGTTCCTGTCGATCCACAATATGTGCGCCTGGATGATCGACGCCTACGGCGACGACGACCAGCGCCGGCGCTGGATCCCGTACCTGATGGGGATGGAGCGGATCGCCAGCTACTGCCTGACCGAGCCGGGCTCGGGCTCCGACGCGGCGGCGCTCCGCACCCGCGCCGAGCGCGACGGCGACCATTACGTCCTCACCGGCGAGAAGCAGTTCATCTCGGGGGCCGGTGCCAGCGACCTCTACGTCTGCATGGTCCGCACCGGCGAGGCCGGCCCTTCGGGCATCTCGGCCATCGTGGTGGAGAAGGGGACGCCCGGCCTCTCCTTCGGCGCCGACGAGCGCAAGATGGGCTGGAACGCCCAACCGACCCGCGCCGTACGCTTCGACGGCTGCAGCGTGCCGGTGGCCAACCGCCTGGGCGCCGAGGGCCAGGGGTTCCGCATCGCCATGAGCGGCCTCGACGGCGGGCGGCTCAACATCGCCGCCTGCTCCCTCGGGGGCGCCCAGGCGGCCCTCGACAAGGCGCTCGCCTATATGGGCGACCGGCGCGCCTTCGGGGCGAAGCTCACCGATTTCCAGGCCCTGCAGTTCCGGCTTGCCGACATGGCGACCAGCCTGGAGGTCTCGCGCACCTTCCTGCGCCATGCGGCCTCCGCCCTCGACGCCAAGGATCCCGCCGCCACCCAGCTCTGCGCCATGGCCAAGCGCCACGTCACCGACGCGGCCTTCGCGGTGGCGAACGACGCGCTCCAGCTCCACGGCGGCTACGGCTACCTCGCCGAGTACGGGGTGGAGAAGATCGTCCGGGATCTGCGCGTGCACCAGATCCTCGAAGGCACCAACGAGATCATGCGGGTGATCATCGCCCGCGCGCTGACCGGAGACCGCCGATGACCGACGTGATCGTCGAGCGGGTCGGCGCCCTGGGGCGCCTGCGCCTCGACCGCCCGAAGGCCCTGAACGCTCTGACCCACGGCATGGTCGGCACGATCGATCGGGCCCTCGATGAGTTCTCCGCCGATCCCGGCATCGCGGCGGTGCTGCTCACCGGGGAGGGGGAGCGGGGGCTGTGCGCCGGCGGCGACCTGCGCGGCCTCTACGAGAGCGACGGCACGGCCTTCGCCGAATCCTTCTGGCGGGACGAGTACCGCCTCGACGCCCGCATCGCCCAGTACGAGAAGCCCTTCGTGGCGGTGATGGACGGCATCACCATGGGCGGCGGGGTCGGCCTGTCGGGTCATGCCGCCCACCGGATCGTCACCGAGCGCTCGCGCATCGCCATGCCGGAGACCGGGATCGGCTATCTGCCGGATGTCGGCGGCACGTGGCTCCTGCCCCGCGCGCCCGGCGAGCTCGGCACCTATCTCGGCCTGACCGGCGAGCCGGTCGGTGCCGCCGACGCGATCCTGTGCGGGTTGGCCGACGCGATGGTGCCGTCCCGGGCCCTTCCCGATCTCCTCGACGCGCTCTCGGCCCTGTCGCCGGATGCCGGCGACGCGGGCGTGCGGGACCTGATCGGGCGTCTCGCCCGGGAACCGGATCCGGCGCCCCTGGCCGCACACCGGAGCATGATCGACCGCTGCTTCGCCTTCGACATGGTCGACGAGATCCTGGCGGCGCTGGCGGCCGACGGCTCGGATTTCGCGGCGGCGACCCGCGACATCCTGCTGACGAAGTCGCCGTCGAGCCTCGTCCTGACGCTCTGCCTGCTGCGCCTCGGGCGCGGCGCGCCGAGCCTGGAGGCCTGCCTGGAACGCGAGTTCCACGCGTCCCTGGCGGTGCTGGACGAGGGCGATTTCCGCGAGGGCATCCGCGCCGCCGTGATCGACAAGGACAAGACCCCGCGCTGGAACCCGCCGAGCCTCGACGCGGTCGATCCGGCCCGGATCGCCCGCTGGCTGGAGAAGCGGGCGGCGCCGGTCTTTCCAGAATCGCGCACTGGGGCGGTGTGATGAGGCTTCGTCTTCACCCACTCATCCCCTCATCCTGAGGCGCCGGAGCGCAGCGGAGGCCTCGAAGAAGGGCTCCAGGGATTGCGGCGTGTTCTGGAGCCCTCCTTCGAGGCCCGCTGACGCGGGCACCTCAGGATGAGGGCGAGGGTGGGACAGGCGATAAACAACTCAGGGAGGACGGGATGGCACAGACCATCGGGTTCATCGGTCTCGGCAACATGGGCGGACCCATGGCGGCCAACCTCGTGAAGGCGGGCCATACGGTGCGCGGCTTCGACCTTGTCCCGGCCTCGCTCGAGGCCGCCCGCGCCGAGGGGATTACCGTTGCGGGCTCGGCCCTGGCGGCGGCCGAGGGCGCGGACGTGGTCATCACCATGCTGCCCGCCGGACGGCACGTGGTCGAGGTCTGGACGCAGCTCGCCGCGGCGCTGCCGGCCGGCACTCTGCTGATCGATTCCTCTACCGTCGACGTCGAGAGCGCCCGCAAGGCCCACGCCCTCGCGGAGGCGCAGGGCTGCCTGTCGGTGGACGCGCCGGTCTCCGGCGGGACCGGCGGCGCCAAGGCCGGGACGCTGACTTTCATGGCCGGTGGCGCCGAGGCCGCCTTCGCGAAGGCCGAGCCTCTGCTCAAGGCGATGGGCAAGAACGTGTTCCATTGCGGCGATGCCGGCGCCGGGCAGGCGGCCAAGATCTGCAACAACATGATCCTCGGCATCTCGATGATCGGCGTCAGCGAGGCTTTCGCGCTCGGCGAGAAGCTCGGCCTGTCGCACCAGGCGCTCTACGACGTGGCCTCGGTCTCCTCGGGCCAATGCTGGTCGCTGACCACCTACTGCCCGGTTCCGGGCCCGGTGCCGACCTCGCCGGCCAACAACGGCTACAAACCGGGCTTTGCGGCGGCGCTGATGCTCAAGGATCTCCGGCTCGCCCAGGCCGCCGCCCTGGCCTCCGGCGCCGCGACACCCCTCGGCGCAGAGGCCGCGCAGGTCTACGGATTGTTCGAGGGCGCCGGTCACGGGGGAGAGGACTTTTCCGCGATCATCAATATGCTCCGCGGGCAGGGAGGCGAGTCGTGAGCGACGCGTACGAGACGATCCTGACGGAGACGCGCGGGCGCGTCCTTCTGATCACCCTCAACCGGCCGAAGGCGCTGAACGCCATCAACGCACAGCTCACCGGCGAGGTGATCCGGGCGGCCACCGAGGCCGATGCGGATCCGAATATCGGCTGCATCGTCATCACCGGTTCGGCCAAGGCCTTCGCGGCCGGGGCCGACATCAAGGAGATGCAGCACGCCACCTACGCGGAGATGTACGCGGGCGACCGGTTCGCCGACTGGGACCGCTTCATCGCCGTGCGCACGCCGATCATCGCCGCGGTGGCGGGGTACGCGCTGGGCGGTGGCTGCGAGCTCGCCATGATGTGCGACATCATCCTGGCCGCCGACACCGCACAGTTCGGTCAGCCCGAGATCAAGCTCGGGGTGATGCCGGGAATCGGCGGCAGCCAGCGGCTCACCCGCTTCGTCGGCAAGGCCAAGGCCATGGAGATGTGCCTGACCGGCCGGATGATGGATGCCGCCGAGGCGGAGCGTTCGGGCCTCGTCTCGCGGGTGATCGCCGCCGACCGGCTCCTCGACGAGGCCATGACGGCGGCCGCGACCATCGCGGCGATGTCGCTGCCGATCGCCATGATGACCAAGGAGGCGGTCAACCGCGCCTACGAGACCACGCTGACCGAGGGCATCCGCTTCGAGCGGCGGGTCTTCCATGCCATGTTCGCCACCAAGGACCAGAAGGAGGGCATGGCCGCCTTCGTGGAGAAGCGGCCGCCTCGGTTCGAGAATACCTGAGCGCAGCCCGCCCCGGCCGATGGGGTCGGGGCGCCAAGACCACAAGACGGGGAGGGGAACGACCATGCCGAGCTTCCGGGAGGCCCGCGACCTTCTGCTGGCCCATCGCACCGATTATGGCGCTGCCGTCTCGGCTTTCGCGTGGCCGGATCCGGTGCCGTTCAACTGGGCGCTCGACTGGTTCGATGCCGTCCTCGCCGGTCCCGAGAGCCGCGACCGGGCCGCCCTGCGGATCGTCGAGGCCGGCAGCGGGGCCGAGCAGAGCCTCACCTTCGGGGAGATCGCCCGCCGCTCCAACCAGGTGGCCAACCACCTGCGGCAGCTCGGCCTGAAGCGCGGCGACCACCTGCTCCTGCTGCTGGGCAACGTGCCGTCCCTGTGGGAGACCATGCTGGCGGCGATGAAGCTCGGCGCCGTTGTCATCCCGGCGACCACGCTGCTCACCGCCGACGAGCTGGCCGACCGCCTCGCCCGCGGGCGCCCGCGGGCGATCGTGGCCGGGCCGGAGCAGATCGCGCGGTTCGCCGGCCTCGACACGGGCGGCGCCATCCGCCTCGTCACCGGGGCTGCGACGGAGGGCTGGGCGGCCTACGACGACGCGTTCGGGGCCCCGGAGACCTTCGCGCCGGACGGGCCAACCGGGGCCGACGACCCGATGCTCCTCTACTTCACCTCCGGCACGACGGCGAAGCCGAAGCTGGTCCGTCACAGCCACCGTTCCTACCCGGTGGGAGCGCTCTCGACGATGTACTGGCTCGGGCTCCAGCCCGGCGACGTGCATTGCAACGTCTCCTCGCCGGGCTGGGCGAAGCACGCCTGGTCCTCGTTCTTCGCGCCCTGGAATGCCGGCGCGACGATCCTGGTGATCAATCAAGCGCCGTTCAACGCCGCCGCCCTGCTGGCGCAGCTGGAACGCACCGGTGCCACCACGCTGTGCGCGCCGCCGACCGTGTGGCGGATGATCATTCAGGAGGATCTGACCGGGAAGCGGCTCGCCCTGCGCGAGGTCTGCGCGGCGGGCGAGCCCTTGAATCCCGAAGTGATCGAGCGGGTGAAGAGCGCCTGGGGCCTCACGATCCGCGACGGCTACGGCCAGACCGAGACCACGGCGCTCATGGCCAACACCCCGGGACAGCCGGTGGTGCCGGGCGCCCTGGGTCGGCCCCTGCCGGGCTACCGGGTGCGCGTCCTCGACCTCGACGGCCAGCCGGCCTCAGAGGGCGAGGTCTGCCTGGAACTCGGCGCGTACCGGCCCGCGGGCCTGATGCAGGGCTACGACGACGGCCAGGGCCATCTGTCGGGAGCCGACGGCGATCTCTACCATACCGGCGATGTCGCCTTCGTGGACGATCAGGGCTGTTACACCTTCGTGGGACGTGCCGACGACGTGTTCAAGTCGTCGGGCTACCGGATCAGCCCCTTCGAACTGGAGAGCGTGCTGATCGAGCATCCGGCCGTGGCCGAGGCGGCGGTGGTGCCGGTGCCCGATCCGATGCGCCACACCATCCCGAAAGCCTACGTGTCCCTGGTGGCGGGGGCCACGCCTGGGCCGGAGACGGCGCTCGACATCTTCCGCTTCACCAATGCCCGGCTCGCGACGTTCAAGCGCCTGCGCGGCCTCGAATTCGTCACCGACCTGCCCAAGACGATCTCGGGCAAGATCCGGCGGGTGCAACTGCGCCGCCTGGAGCACGAGGGCATCACCGAGGATCCGCACCGGGGCCGGGCCTACACGCAGGCGGACTTCCCGGAACTGAAGGGTGAGGCGGAGCGCAAGCTCGACCAGACCGCGGGCTGACCGCGTCCACGCCGTCGTCGCACGCCAGCGAAGCGATCCGGGGCAGCGCGACGCCGGCCGATGGGGCGCCAGGGAATTGCCGGGCTCCGCTCGCAACGACGATGGCGCCCCGCCAAGACTGCATGTTGGCGGGTGACAAACCCTCAAGGTTTCCGTTTCCTCAAACCGAAGCCCGCGATTTACAAGGCTTCTCAAGTCTCCCGTCGACGCTGCCGCATGTCAGCCGGCCCGCGCCGGCCGATCGATAAAATTGCGCGCATCCGCTTCAGCGGCGCGGAGGCTCTGCGGCGCAATCCTGTTCTCAACAACGGGGACGGGTTCGATGGGCGCGGGGCTTCTCAAGACGGTTCGGGGGATGCTGGTCGGAGCAGCGACGCTGCTCGGCCTCGCCGCCACGGCCCAGGCGCAGACGCTTGCGAGCCTGCCGACGGAAGACAATGCCCGGGTGCTGGGCGACGCCAAGCCGATCGCGGCCTGGGTGACCTTCTGCCAGAACTACGCGGCCGAATGCGCGCTCGACCGGGGCGAGCCGGCCCGGATCAGCCTGACGCCCGCCACCTGGGCGACGATCGTGTCGGTGAACCGGCGGGTCAACAAGGCGGTCGAGCCGATGACCGATCAGGACCACCTGCACGTGGCCGACCGGTGGGATCTGGCCGAGGACGGCATCGGCGACTGCGAGGACTTCCAGCTGCTCAAGCGCCATCTGCTGGCCCAGGCCGGCCTGCCGCGGCGGGCGATGCGCATGACCGTGGTGATCGACGAGAAGGGCGAGGGCCACGCGGTGCTCACCCTGATCACCGACCGGGGCGACCTGGTGCTCGACAACAAGACCAACGCGATCCTGCCCTGGCACAAGACCGGCTACGTGTTCATCAAGCGCGAGAGCCAGGACGCCGTCGCCTGGGTCTCGCTCGGCGGCGTCACCTCCCCGGTCACCACCGCCAACCGCTGATC
>NZ_FPBW01000036.1:0-54320 GCF_900116795.1 Methylobacterium sp. UNCCL125
GGTCGGTCAGGTAGCGCTCGACGGCGGGAAGCTGGTCGGCGAAGCTCTGGTCCTGGCTCGCGCCGTATTGCTGCTGCTCGGTCGGCCCGAACTGGATTAGGCCGATGTGCCGATTACCCGAGCCGCCCCGGATCGAAGGGCTGAACCCGCTCTCGAACGACATCACGGTCGCCAGGTCGAGCGGGTCCGCGCCGATGCGCTGCGCGCTGGCGATCAGCGCGTCGCGGTCTGCGGCAGTCGGCATGGGGGCGGTCCTGAAACGACAAAAGCCGCCCTTGCGGAGCGGCTTTCAGGGTCCGGCGCGCAGCGCTGCGGACGATTGCTTATTCCCGCGGTTCGCCCGTCGGGTCAAGGGGTGGGCCGGGCGCTTGTGGAAGCGGCCCGGCCCCGTCATCCTCGGAGATGCGACTCAACCGATGGATAAGCCAATATGCCCTCTAACGAAACTGGTCGTCTAGTATCGCAAGGACGAGATTATGCTTTCGACATAGCATCACGTTTTCCGCGCGATTACCGCACCTATGCTGCCGAAATCAAGTCTCACAATTACAGGCCAATCGGTGAGTCATTCGCGAGAAGCCTAAATAAAATAGTGCATCTTGGAAATATGCCGGTTGATTTATCGGCATTGGTATTTGGTATTGGCGAATTGTACGGTCAAATAAGCCATGTTCACAAAGAAGAATTCAAGTCTGGACGCATTACATCATCTGGATTGGTCAATAAGGCCTGGGAGGCATGGCTTGAGATATACATGCCAAGAATAATGGACGATCCAACTGGCCCTCATCAAGCTTGGGGCCTTGGATCGCAGCTCATTATCGACTTGGTCAAGGCGTTGCAGCACCCAGATGCGATCGCCGCGATGCCACGCGAAAGCGAAGGCTATTTCTTAGATGGCATCGAGTCTATTTTGAGTGCCATGCTGTCTAATGCCTACGTTGCATTTGAAAGCATGGCAGCAGATCTGTGGGTCGAGGCGCTCGACTCAAATCCTGCGTATGCGAAGCGATGGCTCGAAAAAAATCCGGAACGGCAGATCAAGTTGCTAGATATTATCGGCGGAGGGACCGATCTTACAAATAGGCTGGGATCAATTCTCAAGCAGACGAGAAAAGTTAATTTCATTAGCCTCAATGATATCAAGAACAATTATAAGGCGGCATTTGGCGATGACATAGTAAGCATTTTCGACGGCGACGGAAACCATATTGTGGCCGTCGAGCAGATGCGCCATCTGTACGCCCACACGGGCGGCATAATAGATCGAGAATTTATCGACAAAAGTGGCGCGTTTCCATGGGCTAAAAATATTTCTGTTGGCCAGCCGTATCCGATCGACGGTCATATTGTTTGCGCCAGTGTAACGTCTTGCATTAATGTTGGATTTGGTCTGCTCCGATTTGTGGATGGGTTAGATGCAGATAAGCCCTAATCAGGTAGACGTGGGAGGTTGCGATGGCAACGAACCAGAGCTGGACAGATCGTGCCCTAGTTGTCAGGGCGCGCGAGGGCGAAACATCCAAGGTGGTTGGGTGCGCTGCAGCGAGTGCCAGGGGCGTTGGATCGTCCCTACCGCATTCGGACTGAAGGTCCTGCGCTTTATCCGAGCTAATCCCTTGGATGAAGAATGATTGTTGCTACTTCAGTTCTGGTAGGCGGACCGGAGGCTGGCGTCGTGATATGCCGACGCTATGCCCCGCTGGCTCCAATTCGCCCTTGGCCTCGTCACGCTGGTCGCGCTCGCCGTGGGCATCGTGCGTGCCATCGCGCGCCACCTGCCGAAGGGGATGGAGCGCGAGAGCTACGAGGCGCTCGTCCTGGTGCTGGCCGTCAGCTTCGTGGCGATCGTCGTGCGGGCCGCGCGGGGATACCGGTCCGAGCACCGGGACGAAGAAGCGTGATGACCTGCTGACCGGAGATCGTCTTAACGCTCGAGATTTTTGTCGTGGCGTGACGACTCAACCCTGGCTCGGCACCGTGCTATACGGGGCCGATGAAGAAGAGCTTCACCATACCGACAAAAGACTCGACCGCCTGCAGGAATTGGGTCGCGAGTACGTATCCGGGTGCGGTCGCACATATCGGCCCCAAGCCTGGCAACCGCGCGACCGTGAAGATCGGCGGCTCTACTGCTGGCACCACACTTAAGAACGTGCGGTTCCATGCCGAGCTTCACTGGCGCTAGGCCATGCCCCGCTGGCCCCAGATCCTGCTCGCGCTCGTCCTGTTCGTCGGCATCATGCTCGCCGTGCGGGCGGTGCTGTACGTGATCCTGCCCCCGTTCAACCGATGGATGGACCACGCCGTCGGAGCATCGACCTGGACCACCGTAGTGATCGCCCTCGCGATCATAGGCGGGGTCTACGGCTTCTGGCCACGCGACTCGACCGGCCGGATGAAGCCGCTCCTACCGCGCCGCCGCTCACTGCCGCAGCGGAGCAGCGCCGCCATTCGCGAGCGTCAGGAGCCGGTGCGTGAACAGCTCCGCGTTCTTGCTGCCTGGAGCCGACTTCGCCAGCGCCCGTAGATCCGGTACCGCCTGCGGATCGGTGAAGATCCGGGCGATGGCCGCATTGTTCATATCCCGGGATCGATCGCCGAGGGCGTTGGCAGCAGCCCTGCGGACGCCGACCAAGCCGCCAGCCGCTGCGCCGAACGGCCCTGCCGCCGTTCCACCCGCCACCGCACCGGTTACGGCATCCGAAATCGCCGCCGCCACCGGGGTCCCGTTCTTGAGACGCTCCTGGATCGCGGCGTTGAAGGCCGTGTCGCTGCCCTTGTTCGGGCGATAGCCGGTCGCCTCCAGGGTGGTGAGCAGCTTGTCGAGCGCCGACCACCGGATCTCGCCCTCCGGCAAGGCGCGCATCACGGCTTCGAGGTTGTGCCGCTGCTGGGCGTTGCCCCGGATCGCGGACGCGAAGCCCGCGCCACCGTACTGCGAGGCGAGCCCCTTGGTCTGCTGGGTCGCTTCGTTGAACACGGTCTCCAGGTAGGTCCGCGAAAGCTCGCGTGACTGCTGCGGGCGATTGGCCGCCAGCGCCTGCATGGCGGAGGCCACCTCGGCATGACTGCCGGGCGCCGGGTTCGGATTGAACAGCGTCCGCACGGCGTTGCCGACATCGGGTGACCGCGCGAGCTGGCCAAGCGGCGAGGCTTCGACCCGCGCGAGGCCCTCGCGAGCCAGCACCAAGTTGGAGAGACGATCGCGAACGCCCGGAAGCTGATCCAGGACGTCGGCATGCTTGCGCATCGCGGTGCGCATCGCCTCGGCAGAGAGGTTGCCCTCGGCGCCGGCGGCACGATCCATGATCTGGGTCGTCACATACCGTTCCAGGGCCTCGCGCGAGAGGGGCGCAGGCTGGGCGAGCAGATCGCGGGCGGCGGTCGCGCCCGTGAAGGTGCCGGGCACCTGTTCGGCCGGCATCCGGAACGGGCCGTCGCCGGCCGGCGTCTCGAACCGATCCGTGGCGCGCCCGAGCGGCGCGTTCGGACGGGTGTAGGGCTCGAGCGGCACGGAATGGCGCGCGAACACCTCGTCGGCTGCCGCCACCTCGGGCACGTCCTTGAGCCCGCGGTCGATGCCCTGGCGCGCGATCGTCAGGTCGCGAGCCTTCGTGCCATCTCCGATCTCGATGGCGGACCGCACGTCCTGGTCGAGCCGTTCGCGAGCGCGAAGATTGCCCGCCACGGTCATGTCGACCGCCCCGTCCGGGTTAGACCCCTCGAACAGGTTGCGGCGCGCGGCCTGGAGACCGGAGCGCACATCGCCCTTTGCCGTCTGCAGCAGGCCGTCGATCGAGGCGATGCCGGGCTGCGGGTTCACCTGCCCGAACCGTACATCCGGGATCTGCTCCTGGATCGTCGTCGACTTCACGAGGGGCGCGGGCGGCTCGCGCATAGCACCGACGACAGCCTCGAAGGCGTCGAGCGGATCGGCGTGCTGGCCGCGCACCAGCGACCCGATCACTCTGTCGCGGACGTCAGGGTGCAGCGTGCTCGCGTCGATCCCGACCTTGCCCAGGTCCTCGCGGAGGCGGCTGTTCGCCAGCGACACCGCCTGGCTGTAATCGTCGGCGAGCTGACCTGCCGTCGGCGCGCCGCCGGCGCCCCGGGTCGTGCCGAGCGGGTAGGAGGGGAAGCCGCGCTGCTCGTTCTGGAGCTTGCGCAGGAGCTCGGACGAGATGTCCCGCGCCATGCCGCCATCGGCGTCGGGCCGGAAGTACCCCTCCTCGATCAGCCGCTCGCGCCAGAAGTCGTCGATCCCCTTTCCGGTCGGGCGGGCGACGTTGCCCTGCCCTGGGATGTTGAACCGGTGCAGGTCGGTCGCGGCGACATCGCCATCAAGCCGGATGCCGCCGTTGCGCGCGATGAAGCGCGCGAGGCTCTCCGGCCCGGCTGCGGCGGCCTCGGCATCCGGACGCACGAAGGCTTCTAGCGGGCGCGGCGCCGCGTCGGTGAACTGCGGGCGCGAGTAGGCCTGCGGCGTCACGATGGGTTCGCCCGGACGCTCGACGGTGATCATTCGCTCAATGCCGGCGCGCTCCGGGGCGTTACGCGCGGCCTCGTACAGCGGGTCGCTCGCCGTCTTCCGCGTCGCCTCGAGGCCGCCGCGGATCCCGGAGAGCTCACCCTGGATCGTCTGGCCGGCCTGCTCGGGCGTCACCCGGGGACCGGTGGCCGAGCGCGCAGCCGAGAACGCCACCCCCTCCGGCGTCTGAGCCATGCCTGCGCGAGCGGCTTCCTGGATCTGAGGGCCGAGCGTCGACGGTGCCTCCGGCATCGGAGCGAGGCGCTCGAAGGCCTCGCGGCCCACGTTGTCGATTGCAGCCGGGCGTGCCGCGTAGAACTCATTCATGACGCGGCCGCCATCGCCGCCGGAATTGGCCACTACCCGCGCGAGTTGCGACGCGCGCACCGCGCGGCCGCCGGTCGCGGCGTTCAGCGCCTCGTCGAGCGACAGCGGCACGCCGCCGCCCGGAAGATCCCGAGCCTGCCGGATCAGATGCTGCGCGGCTTCCAGATCCTTCTCGTCGAGGCCTTCCAGCGCCTCGCGCACGACGCCCTGGCCGCGACCGCCACCGGTGACGACAGAGACCACCTTGCCGGCGAGACGGCCAGCGGCAGGACCAGCAGCGCCGAGACCGGCCCCAAGGCCGGCCGCAAACTTAATTGCATCGGCGTCACCATCGGATCGAACCGCGGCATCGGCGACACCAAGCGCGGCACCGGAGCCCGCTGATGCGATCATCCGCGCGGGAAGCGCCGCTCCCGACGCGCCGAACGCAGCGGGAGCTGCAGCGACTAGAGGAGCCGTCCCGAGCACGCCGCCGAGGATCTCACCGGCACCGCTCGCATAGGGATGCTCGGTCGCAGTCCGTTGCCCGAAGTCCTCGACCGCCTTCAGCTCGTCGCTGTACCGGCTGTCGTTCTTCAGCGCGCGGACGCCCGCCGCCACCCGGTTCAGACCGCCGAGCAGGTACGGCCCGACGACGGGCACGCCGTCGACCAGACCGCGGCCGATCGCGGCAGTGGCATCGCCGGGCAGGCCGGCAGCTGGGGCGTCGTCCTCGACGAGCGCTCCCGAGAACCGCGGGCCGGCCGGGGCCGGCGCCGCATCATCCTCGACGAGCGTGCCGCTGAAGCGGGGTCCGGCCATGGATCAGTTCTTCCGGTAGCGGCGGCCATCGGCGGGGTCGACGTACATCGCCCCCTTCGGCAGAGCATCGAAGTCGGCCTGGGTGCGCGGGGCAGCGAGGCCGCCGGGACCGTTCGCGCCGGTGGCGCCATCGGACCGCTGCGTCGCGGACGCCTGCGCGGCCGGGAACAGCGGGTTGGCCCCGGCATACTCCTCGAGCTTCTGGTCGAAGCCGGAATCCAAGCGGCCACCGTTGTTCGCCGCATAGTCCCGGGCCAACTTCGCCACCGCCTGCTGCCGCTGCGCGAGCGAGCGGGCGATCGCGATGAGTTCGAGGTTGCCGGCCTGGCTCTGGGCCAGGGTCGGCGCGGTCCGGCCGATATAGTCGCGGTCGGTGTTCGAGATGCCGGGGCCGAGCGAGCCGCCGAGACCGTCGAGCACGACCTTGTTGGAGAGGGCGTCGAACACCTCGGTCGGCTTGGTGTAGTTCGCGTCCTTCACACCCATGGCGACGAGGAACTGGTTCGCTCGCTTCACCGTCTCGGCACCCGTGCCGGAGTAGAAGTTCGGGCTGCGGGCGGCCTGCTCCATGAGGGCGAGGCTGTTGAGGGTGTTCCCGGCGTTCCGGCCCTTCGTGGCGAGGTCGACCTGATAGTCGCCGTACGCCTTGCCCACGGTCGCATCCTGCGCCTTCTCGGCACCCATGTTGATGGTGGTGCCGGTCGCGTTGATGGGGCTGATCTTGCCGTTGGCGTCCTTCTGGTAGGAACCGGCGGGCAGGCCGAGCGCTACCCGGTCGGCCTCTGGGACCGGGGTCACGGTCTTGTCGTCGTCCGCCTTCAGCGCGACCGTCGCCTGCCCGGTTCGGGCGTTCTGGTTCCAGATGTTCCCCTTGTCGTCGGTGTACTGCTTGTACAGCTCGGCCGGCGGCAGGACGCCCTTGAACAGCTCGTTCATGAAGGTCGAGTTGCCGCCGAGGGTCAGGGCCTGCTCCGGGCTGATGCCGGGGATCTTGCTCGTGACGTACTGCGCGTTGCCGGCGAGCTGGCGCTGCTCCTGCGTCTCCTTCCGGACCTTCAGGCCGAACTCGGCCCGGGCGAGATCGGAGGCGGCGCGCTTCCCCTCGTTGTCCTGGTAGGCCTTGAGCCCCGCCGCCGCGCCGCGGCCGAAGCCGGGCGTCGACATGAGGCCGATGCCGAGCGAGGTCAGCAGGTCGCCGCCCCCGTTCGCGTTGAGATTTCGCAGTCCGTCGCCGATGCGGTCGAGGAGCGACGGCTCCGCTGCGGGAGCGGCCGGCGCAGGCGCGGCAGGGGCGGCCGTGGAGCCGGTCGTCGCCGGTGCGGCGGGCGCCGGCAGGCTGCCAAAACTCAGCGGGCGGGCGGCCGCGGGCGCGGCCGGCGCATCATCTCCGCCGCGCGGGGCGGCCGGCGCGCCTACCGGAAGGGCGGGCGCGCGCGACCCGACGAGGCTGGGCAGCGGCGACCGCTCCGGCTCCGCGGCCACGGGCGCCGACATCTGCGGCGGCAGCGCGCCGAACATACGCAGCGGCGCGCGGGCGGGCGCCTCGGGCTCGACGGCCGGTACCGCGGCGGCGATCTGCGGCTGCATGGTCGGGGCGGTCGGAGGCACGAAGCCAGTGAAGCCGGGCGGGACGGCCGCCGGCACGTCATCGGCCGAGACGTCCATCTGCGGCCGCGTCTGCTGCATCAGCCGGGCGATGTCGGCCGGGGAGAGGGCGCCGAACGGCGCGAGACCTGCGGACACGACGCGCTCCTACTTGCCGATGAACTTCGAGGCGGTGCCGGCGATGGCCAGACCGCCACCGAGCAGCTGCTGGAGCACGCCCGGCTGCGGGATCTTCTGGACCGACGTGCCGCTCGAGGAGCCGCCGAGACCCGCGATCGGGTCGACGATGCCGGCGTAGAGGCCGAGTTGCTTCCAGGGCGAGGCCTGCTGGTCGGCGAACTGCTCCTGCGCGGCGTCGAGCTGGGCCTGGCGGTCCGCATCGAGGGCGGCGCCGACACCGGCCAGGGTCAGCCCGGGACGCTGGAGGTTGTCGATGTTCTGCCCGATCATGCCCAGGCCGGCCATCGCCGCGGCGCGGTCCGCCTGCGCCGCCGAAAGCTTCAGCGACGACGTCTGCATGGCGTTCTGGATGTTCTGGTTATCCAGGCTCGCCAGCGAGTTCGCGCCCGTCAGCGCGGTCGAGTTCGTGTCGTTGTAGAGGCCGGCTCCGGACAGCGCGAGGCCGGCGTTCACCTGCTCGGCGTTGTTGATCGACCCGTAGAGGCCCTGCTGGAGGCTGGTCCGGGCGTTGCGCGAGCTGTCGATCGCCGTGGCCGCCTGCATCTGCCGGGTGCGCTCGTTGTCGTAGTCCGTGTACCGCGCATGCGTGCCGATCGCGCCGAGGGAGTCGGCGATCGTCGCGGCATAGCGCCCCGAGCCGCTGCGGCCGGCCGCGCCCATGGACTGGGCGATCTTCGAGGCCGCCTCGCCCTGGCTCCGCCCGATCACCGCGTCGAGGTACGGGTTCGCGCCCCCGAGGAACTTGCCGTCGGCGGCGTCCTGCAGCGACTTCTCCGTCTGCGTCTGCCCGGACAGCCCGTTGAGCAGGCCGGTGTAGCCGTCGGTCGAGAGGTTATAGTCGCCCCGGGTGAGCGCCCGCGCCGTCGAGTAGGCGAGGTTGTTCGGGTCGGCCATCGTGTCGGCGAGCTGGCTCACCCGCGACGAATCGATCTTTCCGATGCTGTCGAGGCCCGAGAGCGCGGCCTGGATGCCGGAGGTTGTGCCGCCGTTCGACAGCAGCCCGGTCAGGAAGCTGTCGCCGGCCTTGGCCGCACCCTGGCCGGCGTTGGCGTTGCCGGCGATCATGTCCAGCGAGGCGAGCGAGGTGTCGCCCAGGCCAGCGTAGCGCGGGCCGGTGTAGACCTGCGAGCCGACGCCCGAGTTGTACGCCGCGGTCGCGCCGGCGAGCACGCCCTGGAGCGCGGGCTGTGCCGGCGCCCACGGGTCGTTGTTCTGCTGCTGGACCGTGGTCTGGGTCTTGGTGCCGCCGCCCATGTCAGGCCCCGATGCGCTTGGTGAAGTGGTGGCCGAGCTCGCAGGGCGCGGCGGTGTAATCCGGCAGCACGCGGGCCCAGCCGCGGCGGCCGACGAACTCGACGGTGGTGCAGCCGAGCCGGGCCGCGCCGCGCTCGACGGCGGCGATGACGGCGCCCCACGGGCCGGCCGCGCGGCCGCCGAGCGACAGCACCCAACAGGACAGGCGGCCGCCGCGGTGCTGGCGGACCTGCGTCACGCCCGCCGCTACGAACCGGTCGCCCTCGAAGATCCCGACGAGCTGAGCCTGCCCGGCAGCGCAGGCCGCCAGCAGCCCAGCCACGGTCAGGTCGCAGCGGGGCAGGGCGCAGGCGGCGCCCAGGCACGCCTCGACGCGCTCGGCGAGGTCAGGCGCGAGCGGCATCGACAGGGGCTGGAGGCGCATCAGGCCCGGCGCATCTCGAAGCGGAAGGTGCGGTCCGTGGCCGGGTTCAGATCGTGGCCGACGGTGAAGCTGCGGCGGTCGGCCGAGACGAGCCAGAGCTGCGCCTTCGACGCGGACTCCGTGATTGGCACCCAGCGCGGCAGGGCGCCCGGACCGCAGTTCTCGCAAGGCACGACGGTGCGCGAGACCCCGTTGGCGAGGGTGAAGGTGCTCGACGCGATCGCGTTGGTGGCGCCGCGCGCGAGGTCGTCGATCGCGCGGCTGAAGAGCGACAGGTCCTTCTCGTTCCGGCCGGGGACGTTCATCGGGCCCCCTCCGCCGTGGCGTCCGGCTCGATCGCCGAGACGTAGGACCAAGTCGTGCCAGCCGGGATCCGCACCCGGGCGCGGTGGTACCGGCCCGAGGCGCGCGCCGGCGCGAACCGCTCGACGGTCGGCGCGGCCTCGCTGAGCCAGCGGACGGCGGTCGAGGCGCCGAGGCTCTCGCGGACGCCCAGGGTCAGGCGCCAGTCGTCGGCATCTGTGTCGACACGGGCCGCCCGCACGAACGCCCGGTTCGGCCGCGCCAGCATGGCGTCGGGGGTCTGCACCACCGCCTCGAGCGGCGCCCCGTCGAGCACGGCGAGGCGGTTATCGGTCGTCATGACCGCGAGCAGCGTCGCGCCGCCCTGGTACATCGGGTCGTCGAGCGAGGGCTGGGCCGGGTCATCGATCGACCCCTCGATGCTGTCGACCGAGGTGTCCGGCGTCGCCGCCGACATGCCGAAGCGGATCGGGGTGTTGATGAACGACCAGCGGTCGAGCAGCCAGTCGTACAGGAGGGCCTCGCCCAGCAGGGACGGGTCCGAGGCGTCGGTGCCGGCGAGCCGGTAGGCGAACAGGATCCGCTCGCCGGTCGGGTCGCGGAACGCCACCGTCATGCCGACCCGCTCCGGATCGACGCGCCCCTGGAAGAACCGGTTCACCCGCTCGGCGCCGATCGGCTGCGAGGGGCCGCCGCCGATCACCAGGGCATAGAAGCCATCGCGGTCGAGGAAGAAGATGCGCGGCCCGACCTTGGCGATGCACCAGGGCGCCACCGCGCCGCGGTTCTCCTCGAGCACCGAGCAGTCGAACACGTTCCCGGAATCCGGGCTCAGCGTCATGCGCCGGATCGCCCGCTCCTGGAAGATCACGCCATACTCGCCGCCCGCGAAGCCGGTCACGGCGCCGCCGTCGGGGAGCTGCTGGTCGTCGCCCTCCTGGTCGAGCTGGCCGAGCGGCCACTGCTCGATGTTGCCGCTGTTCGACCAGCGCACCGACTGCGGGGTGTCCGGAAGGCCTGCCAGCACCAGGAAGTCGCCGACAACGCCCATGTGCCGGGCCCGGGGCGGGTTGCCGCCGAGGTCCGCGAACGGCTGCGTCCCGGCCTGGATGACGTCGATGGTGGCCTTCTGGACCGGGGTGCCGGCCGAGCAGGCGAGCAGCAGGGTGCCGTAGATCGCGAAGGACCAGTAGTCCCCCGGCGGCACGCTGTAGGAGGTGTTCGGGTTCGTCACCTCGTGCCACGCCTGATCCGTCGTCTTGTAGACGAACAGTCCCTTCGACGTGCCGGCGACGTAGATCGGGAAGTTGTAGGTCGGGGAGAACACCGCGATGGCGCCGCGGCACTCCGCCGGCAGGGCGAGCGACAGCGGTACCGGCGCCAGGACCGGGCCGTAGCCGTCCGAACGCGGCACCACGTTCGTGGCGACCGCCGAGACCGCAGCGTCGACCGAGGCCGTATCGGGCGCGAACGGCGCCAGCTTGATCGGATCGGGCACGGCTTAGTTCGGCGTGTCGCGGGCGGTGGCCTCGGCCTGATCCTCGGCCGCGCGGCGCGGGCGCCCGCCCGTCTTCTGGGAGTCGCCCTGGCCCATCAGCGCCTGGAGGAACGCCATGCCGTCGGCGAGCCACTTCTGGTTCCGGGCCTCGTCCTTCTGGAACCGGTAGGCCTCGGCCATGACGCCGTAGAGGTAGAGCTCCGGCGCCTTGGTCAGGAGCCAGTTCGTCGGCGCGGCGGCCGAGAGCGCCGGGATCTGCCGGTAATAGGTCAGGGTGACCTTGCCGGGCTGGAGCGAGCGGGTCTGAACCTGGTCGCCGAGCACGGTGAAGTACTGCGGGTCGCCGTTCGGCCGGAACCGGTGCCGGAACTCCGGGCTGTCCGGCTCGACGTAGCGCAGCATCTGCACGCGGGAGAGGTCGGCCGAAGACCACTGGAGCGCGATCCACTCCAGATAGTCGGCCGGGATCGCGTACCCGGGCGTGCCGTCGACCCCGAGCAGGCCGGCGGTGGCCATCATCTCCCGGGTGCGGAGCTGCCGGTTCAGCCACGCCTCCGTGACGCGCACGAAGTACGGCAGGAACTCGGTCAGGTCGGTGCGCGCGAGGTAGTTCTCGAACGCGGCCGACAGGCTCGGGTAGTCCGTGATCTCGCTGGCCATGAGCGCCTCAGAGGTAATAGGCCTGGACCTGGCCGGTGGAGGCGATGACGTTCGAGCGCCCGCGCAGCGCCCGCAGCTCGTCGTCGACGATCTGGGCCTGCATCTGCGCCATGGGCGCGCTGCGCAGGGCGTTCAGCGCGAGGTGCCACTTCGCCCGGGCCGCGATCAGCCCGGAGGCCTCGTCGGTCCAGGCGTTCGCCTCGTCGAGAGCCGGCGCCGGCAGGCGGACATGCGCCATGACCCGCACCGTCCAGACGTCGGACGGCATCGGCCACAGCCGGAGCGAGCGCTCGAAGTACGAGTAGGCGAACGGCTGGGACTGACTGGACGGCTGATCTGCCGCCTCAATCCCGGCCTCATCGACTCGCTGCAGGACGGTCGGGGTCGACCCATCGAGCATGACGACGCTGTCGATCGCCATCAGGTCCGGGATCGCGCCCGCATCACCGGACGCGTAGACGTCCGACCCGGGAATGGTCTGGAACGTCACGTACCCTTCGTTGAAGAAGAAGCGGTCCGGCTGGAAGAACCGGATCGCCCGGTCAACGGCCGTCGCGATCTGCGGGCCGAGGTCCGCGCGCTCGATGTCGTCCGCGATCTCCGCGTACAGATCGGCGAGCGTCGGCCGCCCGTCCTTGGTCGGCATCGGGCACCGTCTCCGTCTTCGAGGGCGACGGCGGGGGCTGGTCCGCCTCCGCCGCCAGGGCCGCCGCAGCGAGGTGCAGCAGCATCGAGCCGCGCATCAGGCGCGCGGCGCGGCGTAGGTGAACACGACCTCGGCCGAGCCCTGCGTCGCCGCTGCGCCGGTCTGGGCGTAGCCGATGTACGGCACCGTATCGGCGGGGAGGCGACCAAGGGCGGTGGCGGTGTCCGGACGCTTCACGCCGGCCGCACCGACGGCGGAGTCGCCCGTGGCGACAAGGTCATTGCCGCCCGGCGCGGAGCCGACGGTGAGGGCATTGGTGCCGCCGTTGAAGGCCTGCGTGACGGTGATGACCGTGGACAGGATCTGGGCGCCGGCCGGGAAGGCGGCCGTCATCGGGCGGCTGACGTCGTTGAACGTGACGGTGGTGCGGATCTCGCCGACCTGCCCGTGCAGGAGGGAGCGCACCGCCGGCTTGGTCGGGCTGGTGTTGGTGGCCATGTCAGGCCCCTCTCGAAGATGGACGCGCAGCCGGGCGGCTCACGCGCATGGGCAGAGGAGCCCGCAGCCGGTCAGGGCCGCGGGCGGGGTTCATGCGGGGAGGGAGGCCGATCAGCCGGCGTTGACGGCGTAGGTCGGGATGACGATCACGGCGAAGTCGACGCCGTTGTAGGTCGTCTTCTTGATGCCCCAGATCGCCCAGGCCGAGACCTCGAGCTCGCGCTTGTGGTCGTACAGCTCCTCGTTCCAGCGGAACTTCTCGGGGCCGCCGCCCTTGCCGAAGGCCGCCGTGACGGCCTGGGCACCGAGCAGAACCGCGCGGCGCACGTTCGGCAGGATGGTCTTGCCGTCGGGGGCGACGCCGAGGGTGACCTGCTGGGACTCGCGCAGAATGACGTTGTTGTAGACGCCGAGCGACCCGTCGAAGATCGGGTTCTTGGTAATCTCGCCGCCCTGCATCGCGGCCTTCTGGATGTCGAGCCACTGGCCCGCACCGGCGTTGATCCGCAGCTGGGTCACCTGGGTCGGGTGGATGTACATCACCCACATCTCGCCCATGCCGTCGATCTTGACCGGGCGCATCTTCGGCGCGCCGGCGGCACCACCCGTCTTGGCGATCTCCACGGCGGCGTCGATCTGCGCCAGGGTGAGGCCATCGCCCGCACCGAGGGCGCCGTCGTTGGCCTTGCCGTTCGGGCGGATCACCCGGGTGGCCGCGGTCACGACGTTGTTGCCGGTGAACTTCACGCCGCCGGAGCCGTCGACCTGCACCACGTTGGCGGGGGTGAAGCCGCAGGCGTGGTTGAAGAACGACACCGAGGTGCGGAGCTGGAACCAGTCGGACAGGCCGTCCTTGGCCTCGTCGCGCAGGTTGAACGGCACGCGCTGCTGGTCGATCGTGAACTTCGAGCGGATGCCGACGACGTTGCCGAGCTCGTCGATGGTGATCGCGTCGGACATGGTCGAGAGCTGCTCGCCGTTGCCCTCGGCGCGGTCGGACGAGGTGAAGCCGTTGCCGGCGAGCTGCATGCGCAGGCCGAACGTGACCTTGTCGCCGACACCCTTCTGGGTCTCGGTCTTGATCTGGATGACGGACTTGGCCGACTCGCCGAACAGCGGGGCGATATCGAGGGCCTTGGTGGCTTCGACGGAGAGGCTCTTCGACCAGAGCTTCGCCGCCAGCGCGTCGTTCAGCGCATAAGCGGTCACACCCATGACGGGGATCCTTGAAATCGGGGGGATGCGGGAAGGTTCGTGCCGCGCGTTACGTCGCGGGCAGACGAAAGCCGGGCCCCGGGTGACCGTTGGGGACGGTGGTCGGACGGGCACCGTGACGTGGCGCGGACGGAGGCTGTGACGCGGCCGTGCGGATCGCGTGACATGCGATCAGGCGGACGACAGGCTGACGTGCGGAAGCGCCCCGCTGGGAACAGCAGAGTGCGGCGCGTCGACCTGTCGGAAACTGGGGATGCTCGCAGACGGGGCCGGCTGGGCCCGCGCGTCTCGCGGCGGTAGTCCTTTGAGCGTGTTCGCCCGTCGGGTCAACAGTAAAGGTGCGGCGCGCGAGTGATCCCGCGCGCCGCGGAGCGATCAGGCCCCCATGAGCTGGCGGAGCTTCCGCCCGTTGGCCTTCTGGAAGGCGGAGAACTCCTCGTCGGACATGTTGGCCAGCATCTCGGCCGTCACCTCACCCGCGGGCGAACCGCCGGCGGCCGACAGCGACATGCCGGGCCCCTTCTGGCCCGCATCGACACGGGCCGCCTTCTCTGCCGCGGTCTCGGTCGGGGCGGCGGCGGGGGCGGCCTCCGCAGCCTTGGGGGTGAACCCGCGGCTCTTGGCCAGCGCGGCGATCAGAGCTGCCGGCGACTGCCCGCGCTGGCGAGCCGTCTGCGCGAGGTTGAACTCCTCCTCCCGCACGGTGTTGATGGCGTCCTCCTTCGACATGCCGACGAGCTCCAACTCGGCCACGCGGCCGGAGAACAGGTGCTGGTAGGCGTCCGAAAGGGTGGCGTCGGCGGCGACGGCGCGCTGAAGATCCTGGCGGTAGAAGCCGATCACGTCGTTCCGCTCGTCTGCGGCCCGGCGATCCTCCTCGGCCTTCTTCTGAGTCTCGGTGAGCTGGGTCTGGCCGGTGCGGATCGCCTCGATCTGCTGCTCCAGGTACTTCGCGTACCCGAAGATGTCCTCGTTCGGATCCGGCACCTTGGCGGGCTCGGCGGTGGCCGCCGGCTGGGCAGGGGCGGCCGGCTTCTGCATCGCCTCGGACAGGATGCGCAGGCGCTCGTCGCCGCGGGCGAACCTCTCCTGGAGGGCAGCGAGGTCGCGCTGGGCAGCCTTGCGGGCCTCACGCTCCTTATGGAACGCGCCATGCCGCACGAACCGGCCGCGGTTCTTCTCGGGATCGTCGGCATCCTCAGCATCCGGATCCACGACCTCGCCGGGCGCGGCAGCCTCACCGGCCGGGGCCGGGGCAGCGGTACCCTCGGGAGCGGCGGCGGGAGCGGGGGCGGTCGTCGAGCCGACCACCGGCTCCAGATCGGTCGCACCGCTGCGCATGGCATCCCACTGCGCCTGCTCCTCGGGAGAGAAGGCGTCGTCGGCGTCGATGGGGGCGGAGAAATCGCTGTCGATCATGTGGTCCAGATCCTCGTGACGTGATGGGACGGAAGGCCGGTCTGACGCGCCGGCCGGGCGGAAGGGGTCAGGTGCGCCAGGTCATCCCGTCGGCGCGGGGGCGCCGCGGTTCGGCGATCGGCTTGGGCGGGGCGGGCAGGCGGTCGACCTTGCCCTCGGCGAGCAGCTCGGAGACGGCCCGCGCCGAGCCATCGACCAGCAGCATCGGGGTGCCGACCTTCAGCCACACCTCGGCGGCGGGCGGGTCAGCCATCGCGACCGCGACCATCCCGACGTTGTCGGGCGCCACGAACACGGGTTCGCCCTCCGCCGACGGATCGCCGGTGAAGGTGCGCAGCTCAACGAGGCGCATGGGTTAGAAGCTCGGCTGAACCGGATAGAGCTGGGGCCCTGGCGCGGCGGCCGCGGGCAGGGCGTTGAACGGCGGCCGGTCCACGGGGATCGGCGTCGGGGCCGGGCCACCATGCTGATGCGGCGCGGCGGTGTTCCGACGCTCCTGCATCACCTGCGTGTGGCCGTGCGCGATCTCCAGCGTGCGCCCGACCGTGTCGACCTGGTCGTACTGGCTGAGCGAGCGCTGGTGCTGGGCCTGCGCGCGCTTCAGGTCGGCGCCGGCCGCGGTCTCCTCGATCTTCGTGAGGGCCTCCTGCAGGGCAATCTGCTGCCGCTGCTGGGCCTCCGGATCCTGCTGCTGGCTCGCGAGCAGCTCGCGCATCTTGGCTACGAAGCTGTCGGGGAACGGCGAGTAGGGCAGCACCTCGAGGAGCACCTGCGGGGTGATCATGTCGCGGACGATCGGGAGCACCGACACGAAGGTCTGCCAGACCACCTGCTGCTGGTTCGGCGAGGACGGGGCCTCGTCGATCACCACGTCGTAATCGCCTGCGGTCTTGTCGCGCAGCAGCGGGATCACCTGCTGGCCGGCCTGCCCGGTGATGCGCACGAGGCGCCCGTCCGAGAGGTAGGTCTGGATGAAATGCAGCCGCACCCGGCCGATGTGCTTCCGGGCCCGGCGCAGGGCGTTGAACATGGTGGCGAGGATGTTCATCGCCGCCTGCTTGCGCTGGTACTCCAGCACGCCGGCCTGCTGGTTCTGCTGCTGGCCGAGCAACTCCATGTTCACGCCGGAGGAATCCCGAATGGAGTTGATCGCGAACTCCATGAGCTGCCAGTGCCCGGCGGGCATCACGGGCAGCGGCTTCTCCTTGATCGCGCCGGTGCGCAGCGAGCCCGGGTTCACGAAGGTGACCGCGCCGGACTTGGCCGCGGTGCGCTCGAAAGCCGCCTGATCCTTCACGGCCGAGGTCTCGGCGAAGTAGCCGCCCTTCGCCTGCCGGTTCAGCATGTCGATGGTCTGCGACAGCCACTTGTTGGCGAAGCGCTGCGGATCGCGCATCGGTCGCACGATGCCGAACCAGGAGCCCCGGTTCTGGTCACGGTCGCCGGTCAGGAAGGCGTAGCTGAAGCGGTCGCCCGCCGGCGCATCGCCGACCGTGCCGAGGATGATGTTGCCGAGGAAGGCGCGGCGGTACTTCCGCGTCATCCGGTGAAAGACCTGCACCGGCATGCCGACCAGTTCGGCACGCTCCAGCAGCACCTTCGCCTTGGCCGGATCCATCTCGATCGGCTGCTGGCTCTGCGGGTCGATCACCACCGCGACCCGCACCCGCTCCCACCACTGGCACTCGACGATGGTGACGCGCTTCGTGCCGCCGGTCTGGTCGGTATCGCCGAGCCGGTCCGAGCGTCGCTCGCCGGGCTGGATCTGATGGTGCGGCTCGCCGCCGTCGCGATCCTCGGCCCAGGCCGCATCCAGGTCGGCCGGGTCGACGTCCGGGAACAGGCTCTCGGCCTCGGCACGGTCCATCGACTTCGCGCGCCAGACGCGGCGCGCATCCGAGAGGTTGCGCTTCGTGGCCGAGGCGTCCCAGAACATCTCCAGGGGGTTCACCCGGTCCTCGACGTAATCGCCGTCGGGGTTGGTCTCGTAATCGAGGCGCATCTCCACGACGCCGACGCCGCAGGTCACCGCATCGATGAAAGCGTCGCTCTCCTCGTCCTCGGCATCCGCCTCGTCGGCGAGGTAGCGGGACGCCTCGGTGAGCACCTCGTTCAGCGCCGCATCGCCGATCTGGCGAGGCAGGTACTGGATGTCCTGGCGGGTGCTCACCTCGGAGCCGGCAACGGCCCGGATCACCGGCAGGATGCGGTTGAAGGAGATCGGCGGCCGCCCCTGCTCGCGCAGCGCGGCCTCGTCCTGCGCCGACCACTGATGGCCGGCAACGAAGTCGAAGTCCTCGCGAGCCTCCGCGCGCCACTCCGAGGAGGCCTCGCGGTCCGCCCGGAACCACGTCCGCAGCTTCCGGAACAGCGCGGCCGCGTCGAGGTCGGCCTGATGGCGCGCCTGCTCCTCCGGCGACAGCGGAGCGTCGTCGGTATCGGTCATTGCGCCCATCCGGAGCCTTCGGTGGTCTCAGCGCGCTCGCGGCGGCGGCGCCGGTCGTAGCGGTCGTTCGGGGTCTCCGGCGGCGGGTCGTCCGGGCGGGGCTCGGCGATCGCGACGGCGAAGTAGCGGAAGGCGTCGGCCGCGTGGCTCGCCCAGTCGTGCAGCGGGTTCTTTGAGAAGGCCTGCGTGTCCGGGTCGACGTCGTACCGGTAATTCCGGAGCGCCTGGATGCCGTCGGCACAGCGCTCCTCGTCGAAGAAGCACCGGGCGAACACCTGCCGGGCCGCGTCGATGCCGGCGGCGACCGAGAGCTTCGGCGTGATCCGGACCTCGTGCCCGGCGGCCCACATCTGCTGCTCGATCGTGCGCTCCGAGGCGAGGAGCTCGTTCTGCGCATCGTGCGGGAGCCAGTGCTCCCCGTAGACGTACCCGCAGTCGGCGACCCGCTGCGCCAGCATCTCCAGGTAGTGGCCGAGGGCGAAGCCGCGGTTCTCGTAGAAGTCGATCAGCCGGAACTCGAAGCCGACGATCTGGGCGAACCAGATGCTCGTCTTGTCGGCCCGGCCCAGATCCCAGAACGTGTGCACCCGCTTGGACGGGTCGAAGGGGACCTTCCGGAACCGGCCCGCCCGCGTCGCGGCCAGGATCTCGTGGGTGTAGATCGCGCCGTCGAGGACCTGCTTGCAGTGGCCCTCCCAAACGGTCTCGTACCCGACCGGGTCCCGCGCCAGGAGGTCCTTCGCCTCCTGCTGCAGCTCCTCCGGAAACCACGGATTGTCGTACCAGTTGATGGTCGCGACTTCCGAGTTCGTCGGCGGGTGCGTGACGAACCGCTTATAGGTCTCGTCCTCTGCCAGCTCCGGGTTGAAGCTGATCCAGATCTCGGAGCCCGGCTTGCGGATCGTAGGGATGAGCGTGTCCCACGACGACTTCGACACCGTGCGGGCCTCCTCGACCCAGCAGATGTCGACGCCCTCGTAGGACTTGATCTTCGTGACGTTGTGCCGGAGCCCCTCGAACGAGAACTCGGTGCCGTTCGCCCCGATGATCCGGGTCTGCTGCACCTCGTAGAAGGCGCCCAGCCCGAGCTTGTCCGCCTGGTCCTTCAGCAGCGCGTGCACGCTGTCCGCGGTCGAATTCTGGAACTCGCGGGCGCAGAGGATGCGGAGCTTCTTCGGGGCTCCGAGGATCAGGAGCGCACGGGCGAAGGCCCAGGATTTCCCTCCGCCACGGCCGCCCTTCGCGATCTTGTACCGCTTCGGCCGGAACAGGAACGCCAGCTTGCGCGGGAACTCAGCTTGGTTTGCCGGGGCCGTCGATGAAGGTGACGGCGATGCCGCCGGCGAGGAGGGGCTGGCCATCCTTCCCGCTGACCTCGTTCTGGCGCTTGTTGGTGAAGGCGTCGCCACACTCCCGAGCAGCCTGCTCCAGGAGGTTCGCCGCCAAGCTCATGTTGCCCTGCGCCTCGGCCTTGTTGACCATTCGATCCAGGCGCCGGAGCCGCACCATCCGATGCGAGACGCCGATCGCGGCCTGATCTGCGAGGAAGCGCTCGCGTGTCGCGGCGAAAAGGGCCTTCAGCTCCTCCGAGAGCCGCTGACCCTGGACCTTGTTCGGGTCGTAGGCCTCGACCGCCTGGCGCGTTACGGCCACGGCGAACTCGTCCTTGACGGCCGACACCACCGCTGAAGGGGCGTCGAAGCACGCAAGCTGTTGGACGATGAAGGTTTTCACCTCATCCGGGAGCGTGGTCACGGCCGCGATTCCGTCAACGCCGGGTCAATCTCAGACGCGCCGGCCGCAAGTGCCGCACGCGCCGACGATGTCCGCCTCGCACACGATCGGGGGCCGGTTGGCCGCCTCGACCAACGCCGCGGTCTGGCCCGCCGCCGCACCGACGCCGTAACGGGCGACCACGCCGACGAACTCCTCGACGTCGTGGCCGCGCATCGTGAAGACCGGCCGGCCCGTCGCTTTCGAGAAACGCAGGGCGCCGAACGCGTCCTTCGCCTGCGCGCAGTGGTAGAGCTCGTGCTCGACGAGGGAGCAGAACGTGGCGTCGTCGGCCTGGTCCGCGAAGCCCGCGTCGAGGGTGATCATGAAGTCCGGGACGAGGCCGAACCACGCCTCGACCTGCTGGAAGAACCGGGCCCGCGCCCACTTCCCGCCCTGGATGGACGGGATCTCGGCCTGCCCGACGACACCGTTCCCGCCGCGCGCGTTCGGCACGGACGTCCACATGAAGCCGAGCGTCGCCTCCCGGAGGTGCGCGTGCTCCTCGTTCAGCAGCACCGCGTCCTCGCTTATGAAGGCGGCGCGGGCCCAGGTCTCCAGCTCCGGCGACGGCTCGAACGGCAGCGCTGTGAGCGCACCTTCCTGTCCGAGGAGGCGCTCCGGCGGGCGAGGGCGAGCCAGCATCAGCCCTTCCGCCGCTCGCAGAACGTCTTGTGCGTGCCGCCGGCCGGCAGGCTCAGATGCGTGGCCAGCAGCGTGCCGACCATCGGGCACTCGGTGACCAGCGCCACCGGCTGGGTGAGCACGTCGAGCGCGGTCTCGCGGGTGCAGGCCGGGCCCTCGACGCCGGCCGGGCAGGCGAGGGCGCCGGCCAGGAATCCGGACGAGGCGGCCTGGGCGGGGCGGTCGAACACCCACACCCAGGCCCAGCCGGCGACGAGCACCAGGAGGATGCCGGCGGCGTGCCGGAAGCCGACGATTCCGCGCATCAGTGCTTGGCCCGGGATGGCATGTCGCCGAAGAGGAGCATCAGGTGCTCGGCCGACACGCGCACATCGTCGGGGACGGCGCGGCGCGCGCCCACGACAACGGCCGGGCGCCGCGAGCGCAGGGCCGCCGCGGCGATGCCGGCGAGCAGGATGGCGGCGCAGAGGCGGGGCATCAGCGATGGCTCCTCACCGGGATGCCGAGCAGACGCTCTGCATCCTCACGCGACAGCTTTGCGATCGGGCCGGCCGGCGCGCCGAGGTCGGGGCCGGACGTCAGCTCGCGCTCGCCGCGGTGGACGATCGGCGCGGGCGTGGCCGGCTGACCGCGGAGCAGCCAGCGGAGGACGAGGCGCTTCAGCATGGCCGGGCGTTCCTCATGGCCATGGAGCGTCGGACCTCGAACTCGCCGGCCCGGGCCTCGTCGTACGGGGTCTCGGCCGGGAGCCGCACCGGCGCCGGGATCAGGCCCTGGCGACGGAGATGGTCGCCGTAGGCCTGGGCCGCCGGGTCACGCTGGAGGCGCTGCGCATGGCGAAGCGCCCGGTCCGCGTCGGCCGGGGTGAAGTCGGGGCGTGCGGTCACGCGATGCCGAGGCGCTTGTGCGAGATGCGGCGCCAGCCCTTGGTCGGGTGCAGGACCTCGATCGCGTCGGGCAGATAGCGGATGGCCGCGATGCGCTTCGGCGCGATCAGGTTCCACAGGGCATTGACCCGCGCGCGATGAGCGGCGGCCTGGACGTGCACGTTCATGTGGGTCTTTCGTCAGCCGATGATCGCGGCGTGGGCGCCCGGCTGCAGGACGTGCGTCTCGGTCCCGTTCCAGCGGAACAGGTACTCGATCGCGCCGCGATATTTCGGGTTGTCGGTCACGTACGCGACCGTGGAGACGGCCCAGCGGCCACCCTTCGGCGCCGGGATGCTCTCGGCGTTCAAGCCATCGGCGATAGCCTGGAGCGTCCGCTTGCGGCGGCGCTCCTGGTAAATCCGGCGGACGATGCGCGCCTGCTCCGGGACGACCCGGAGGCCGCCCTCCAGATCCTTCGTGTAGCCGTAGGGCGCCTGCCCCCCGGCGAAACCGCCCTTGCCGGCCTTGGCCACCCGGCCGCCGGCAGTTCGATCCCGGATCACGAAACGCTCGTTCTCCGCCATGCCGGCGAAGATCGCGAAGAAGGTCCGACCCATCGGGTTGGAGGTGTCGATCACCGATTCCGTCACCGAACGGAAGGCGACCTCGTGCTGCTCGGCGAGATCCGAGACCGTCGTCATCGCGTGGCGGATGTCGCGGGACAGCCGGTCGATCTTCGCCACCAGAAGCACGTCGAAGGCCTTGGCCGCGGCGAGATCCAGCGCCTGCCCGAAGGCGGGGCGATCGGCGGGCCGGGTCGCGCCTGAGACGCCCGGGTCGGTGAGGACCTCGATCAGCTCGTAGCCCTGGCTCTCGGCGAAGGAGCGGACCGCCTTCTCCTGCGCCTCAAGCCCGTGGCCGGTCGCGGCCTGCTCTTCCGTCGAGACCCGCAGGTACCCGAGCGCCCGGACGGCGCTGGCTGCCTTCGTCTCGGTCTGGATTTTATTCCGGGCCCGCTGGCGGCCCACACGGCGTGAGCCCGAAACCACCTGCAAGCCTCTGGTTTTGTTGATGTTTTAGTGTATAAACGGCCGATATTTCCAAGATCTCAGGAGACCTTGGAAATGGCCTCCAATCAGGCCGCCCGGCGCCGCCTCGCGACGGTGAAGGGCTTGCCCTTCTCGCTCCGTCCAGCGGTGCCGAAGGTGCGCTTCTCGACGGTGCCGATGAGGGGCCGAAGCTGGCGGATCAGCGACCGGATGCGCCGGCAGTGATGGTCGCGGGCTTCGAGGTCGACGTCCTGGCGCCCGGTCGCGCGCAGACGGCAGAGCGCGAGGCTCTCCTCCTCGATCGCGGTGACGATAGCGTGGGCGCTCATCGGGGACCGATCATGACATGGAACACCGCCCGCGTCTCACGGGGCAACGCCTAAGCTGTTGAGCGGGTTCGGTGAAGCTGGGCCCGGACATGCAAACGCCCGGCGGCTTTTCAGCCCCGGGCGTGCGTCTCGCGACGATCGGGTTTTGCCGGGTTTCGCCCGACGGGTCAAGAACGGGCGCGATGAACCCCCACCCCTGCGAGATTGAGGATCTCAGCAATTTGCTCCGGCGACTCCTGAACCGTCACGTACGTCATCGTTCCGACAGCAGCTGCAGTAAGGTTAATCCTCGTCCCATCCGCTCTGTCGGCGGTCAGCCGCTGACCATAGTAGGAAACGATCTGCTGCGGGTTAATCACAATCGGCTCGCCCGACTGGGTCGCTGTAAGCTCAATCAGCCCCACGTGTTCACCTCCGTTCCGACCCGCCCATGCTGCCCCACCAGACAGCCCGTGTCACGATCGCTGAACCAAACCGTTCACGGATAAAGGTCAAAGGCAATCGGTGAAGTGCTCGAGCTACCCTTCATCGCCCGGCCACTTTCGCAGCCGAAGAGATAATCCATAGACAGCAATCTTCCATCCTTTGCAGGAATAAACATCCATTTTCCTTCGGGATTTTTCTTTATCACTACTTGCAGATATGCCATAAATCTCTCCGTTCCGGGATGTATCACGTCATCAGATCCGCCAATTGCGAGATAGTTTCTAGTTCCGCCCTGAATTTTGCAGGGCTGATTGTCGGCCAATGGCAATATTGCGCCGTCTATTTTCTGAAATACAATATATGGGAATTTTGCAATAACGCTACCTGTATTTGACAGAAATACTTTTAGAATACAATGCGCTTCATCCTGGTCGGCCCATTGTGTTAAAGGATGGAATGTTGCCTCAAGAATGGCAGTTCCCGAACGGGAAAAAGCATCTTCTATATCGTAATGTTCCATTTCGAAGAAGCTTGCGCCCGAACGCTTAAAATAACTCTTCTGATTTTTTGCCTCCGAACGATGCGGCCGGCGCTCTGAGCGATCGATATATACTAATAAATATCCAGCGCCTGCAGTTCGGCTGGACTCGATAGCGGTCACGTTTACCGCCTCAAGCCGAGGTTGAACGAGCTGCCCGATTTCCGTGCGTGCTTCAGAAAGAAATCGTCGAATATCGGCTACTGGGTAAGCAGCCTGAGCTCGGTCGATGCGATCCGGGCCCTGGCGCGCATCAACACCGATAATCAGTAATCCGCCTGATGAATTGGCAAATCCGGACAGTGCCTGGGCGAATATTTGCCGATCTTTCGTCGAAAATTCCCCGTTTCGATCAATCTCTTTGCGTTTGAAATCGAGCTGAAGGGACTCTTGTGTCTCCTCAGCAATCAATCGATCAATCCCAGCTTCACCCTCTTCGATCAGCCGGTCGTAGAGCTCACGCATGGACGCCTCCTGACCCCATGCTGGCTCATGAACGTCTCCCTGTCACGGACCGCACGGATTGGGCCCACGCCAAGCTTTGTAGAACGCCTCGTCGCGCACCCAGGTCGCCTCAACGGTCACCGTGGAATCGGAGACGCGCTTCCAGAAGCGATGTGCCGCCGGCGACCGCGCGGCGAGCATCCGGTCGGCAGCAAATCGGTTGAGGCGCTCGTACCGGACGCGCGGTCGCTCAACCCGCCGCATCCCGAGCGGCGGATAGACCGCGAGGTGGCCGCTGCACACGCTGTCAGGCCTCCCCGCCGACCCGGCAGCGCGCCGCCACGATGTCCCGCACCCGTCCGCGACCGGCGACGGCCCGCTGGACCTCCGGCTTGGCCTGCGGGGCGTAGCGCGCCTCCTCGCTGCCCCAGTACTGGCCGTGGCCCTCGGGGACGGCCCGGCCGCGCGCATCGGTCTCCTCGCCGGTCTTCTGGCCCTGGAAGAAGCGCTCCTGCACGTTCGCCACGCCCTCGGCCGCGAAGTCCTCGTCGAGGTTCTCCATCAGGATCCGGAAATGCGCGGCGATCTGGCTGGTGCCGCGATCGCCGCCCTTGCCGCGGGCCTCGGCGAACTGCGCGAAGGTCTGCCGGCCGGTGAGCACCTCGTGGAGGAATCGAGCGCCAGGCACGCCGACCGCGCGGACGACCTTGTCCTTAAGCTTCGCCACCAGCCGGGCGTCGTCGATCGCGTAGATGACCGACAGCTCGTGCGCGATGGTCATGTCCTTCGAGCCGCGCACCCCGAAGTCCATGGAGCCGAGCCGGGCGCCGGAGGCGCGCTCGAAGATCGCCTGGACCTGGCGCCCGACCTCATACTGCGAGACCGTGAGCCGCCCGTGGGAGCGCTCCATCTCCAGCACGTCGACCCGGCGGTTGACCGCGGCGAGCGAACGACCGCCCGGGGTCCACGGATCGTCGACCGCGACGGCCGCCGTCTGGATCGGGCCGCGCTTGCCCCTGACCGGCTTCGAGAGGTCGGTGCGCGGGTCGAAGGCGCCGGCATGGTCGTACCGGTCGCCGCGCGGATCCCGACGCCGCTCCGGCCGAGCGAAGCGCTCGTGCGTGTGGTTTGCCGGCGAGCCGGCGAGGGTGATGGCCTTGGTCCTGGACGCTGCCACGGTGGTGCCCCTTGCGGCGGTCGACCTTCCGTCGATCCGTGACAGCCGATCTGCGTCCCGTTTTTGGACACACGCAAGCGTGATCTATGCCTGCGTCACTCCGGCTTGCCCGTGACCTTTGCGTTCCAGGCATCGGCGAGGCGGAGGCAGGCGCGCTTGCGCCGCCGGTCAAAGGTGCGCCGCTGGACGCCGACCTCGGCGCAGAAATCCGTGACGGTGCCCCCCGGGACCTCCCGTAGCAGCCGGAGCCGGCGGTGGCGTCGAATCCGACGCCGAGCCTTCGCGCGGGCCCAGGTGAGAAGGGCGATCCGCTCCGGGCTGCCGACGCCCAGCACCTCGGCGGAGAACACGATCCAGTCGAAGGTCGCCCGCATCTCCTGCGGGTCGTTCGGCTGGAGCCGGTTCGGCCGCACGCTGAAGATGCCCGAGCTGGTGAAGGCCATGAACGCCGCTACCAGCCACCGCTCCACGTCCGCGCACGTCATGGCCGGCGGGTCCGGGCCTTCGATCCTCAGCGGGTTCGCCATCAGCACCGGGTACGTGCTCTCCTCACGCGGCCGAGCGGCCGAACAGGTCAGCCGTCGGCGGATCCGCGCGGGCGGGCACGGCCGGCACCGCCGCCCGCGCCTCAACGATGGCGCGGCATCTGCCCTTGGCGCAGGACCACATGCCGTCGCTGCGATTCCGAAAGACGCCATAGCCGAACGAGGCGCCTAACACCCCGCAAGAGGCGCAGGTGTGCTCGCCCGGCGGCTCCCGCTGAGCCTCGGCCGCCTTCCGCGCGGCCTCGCGGTCGCGCAGCTCGGCCTTCCAGAGATCGGGGCGCCGGCTCACCGTGCGCCTCCCACCTGGCCCTGGCGCTGGTCGAGGCGGGCCATCAGCCGGCCGATGTCCGGGCCGTGGCCGGTCGCGCGGAGCCGGGCGATGTCCTCGTCCAGCTTCGCCCGCTGCGCCCGGGCGATCTCGGCCGGCGTCTCAGCGCGGTGCCGCGGAGGCTCGGCCTGCCGCATGCGCTGCAGGTGCGCTTCAGCCGCCTTCGCGACCTCCGCGCGCTGCTCCGCCGTCGGCACGTCGTAGATCTCGGCGTCGAGCACGCGCCGAATGTGCAGCAGTTGCATCCGGAGCGGAATCAGCCCTTCGCGCGCCTCGTCGGTGAACTCGGCCGGGGAGGGCCGCCAGCGCTTCGCCCACGGCCGCAGCGTCTTACCGTTCCGGAAGCGCTCGGCCGCCTCGTGAATCGCGGCCAAAGGGAGGTCCTTCAGCGCCGACACGTACTCCGCGACGAGCACTTCGTTCTCGTCGTCGCCGCGACCGCGGCCCTGCTCGAATCCCAGCAGCACCCGGGTCACGACCGTGTCGACGTGCCGAGGATTCGAGGCCGCCGTCAGCTCGGCCCTAAGCCGCTCGGCGACGTCGGAGAGCACTCGACGCTCGGCTGTCGTGGCCGCCCTGTCCCGCCGCACGCAGCAACGGGTCGGAAGGACGGGATGCGCCTCCAGCCTGCCATGGAGTGCCGAGATCCTCTCCTCGACCTGGGCCGGCGTCGGGGTCGTTCGCGTCGATGGCAGGCGGTTCGACATCGTAGGCTCCCATCTGAGATGCGGCGTGCTGGCGGATGAGGCGGGCGGCGAGACCCGTAGGCGCTGGCTGGGCAGGGCGGCCGCGGTCCGGGCGCCGACCCATCGCTTCGCGGCGGGCCTGGAGGCGCCGGTCGACCCAGCTCGTGAAGTCGGCCAGCTCGCGGCCGTCGGCGTCCTCGATCAGGCCGAGCACCACCACCGCCTCGTCCTGGGCGATCGCCAGCCAGTGGCCGATCAGGGCCAGGGCGGACCGCTGGGACCGACCAGTGTTCGCGCAGATCAGCGCGGCACCCCGGGTCAGCAGATCCCGGCGGAAGGCTCGGGCCTGCTCGGCCGCGCCTGCGCCAGCTTGCCCGACATCGTCGGCCGACCCGTCAGGGTCGGAACCGGGGGTCGGGGAGGGGTTAAGGGGTGGGGGTGGAGGTGCAGGAGGAGGGGGTGGACCATCCGGGGAGGGGACGGGGGGTAACGCGTTACCGCCGTTACCAGCGTTACGGTGCGTTTCACGGTGCTTGCGCACCCGAGCTGCGGTCTGGGCTCGACGCTTCTCGGTCTTCGCATCGACCTCGGCAGCCGCAGCCTTCTCGTCTGCCTCAATCACCGCGAGCAGCATCTCGGCCGACGCTCCGGCCGCCACGAGCGCGCGAAGGGCTTCTGAACGGATCGCCATCGCCTACTCCGCGGCCATGAGGAGGGGATCGGCGCCGGCTTCGTCGGTGAAGTCCTCCCAGGAAATGCGGCTGAGCTGCGTCGGGCCGCGATGAGAGAGGTCCCAGACGAACCACGCGAAGGCCATGTTCGAGGAGGCCTTCGGGCCAACCCAGCCGTCGCGGTGCATCATCGGCAGGCGCTTGCGGAAGCAATGCACCCGGGCCAGCGTGCCGGTGTCGAGGATGGAGCCGCGTGAGATGCTCTCGTAGAACGAGAACCGCAGCAGCATCATCACGCGCGGGCAGAGCCGCACGGCCTGCTCCACGAAGGCGCGAGCGTCCTTGTAGGGCGGGTTCGTGACGATGCAGTCGATGCCGTCAGGGGCCGCGTCGACCTTCAGAAAGTCGACGTCCGAGACCTGCCCCTTCCAGCCATAGTCGACGAGGTCGGTGGCCAGCACGTCGTGCCCGGCCGCATACAGCTCGCGCACGATGGCGCCGGGCCCACAGGCAGGCTCCCAGATCCGTTGTGGGAGCCATTCGGTCCCGATCAGAGCCCGCACGGCGACGGCCGGCGTCTCGTACAGGTCGTTCCCCCGCTCCGCGAGCGCGTGCGCCTTGTTCTCGCGATGGGTCACAGCGCGGATCTCCGCAGGCGCGAGGAATCGGCGCTGCCGCGCACGACGAGGGAGATGCTGCCGGAGAGCGCGCGGCCCGCGAGGACGGGGAGGTGCCATGTCATGCCACCGCCTCCAGCGGAGGGCGTACGGGGGCGATCGGCTCGAGGGCAGCGCCATCGGACAGGCCGCGCACCGTGGCAGCGACCTCGTCGTGCTCGGCGTGCCACTCGAGCAGCACGCGGACGGCATCCCGGTCGTTGTCGACGACGCCGTGCCGCTGGAGCAGGTCGGACACCGCCTTGGCGGCGTTGTCGATGTCCATGCGGGCCGTGCGCGGGACGGCCAGCAGGAGGACGTACGGCCCGGGGACGCGACCGGGACGCTGCGCCTGGAGGCGCCAACCGGCGCCATCAATCCACGACTTGTAGGCGTCCGACTTCACCGGGCCGCGCTCCTTCGTGTGCCGGTAAATCCGGTTCACCGAGGGCGGAACCGGCAGGAGCACGGTCACGGAATCGACCACGCGGCGCCCAGGCGGCGCGAACACGGGGCCGTGGGAGGCTGGCGGCTGGCGCATGGTCAGCCCTGCCGAGCCGGCGGCCAAGCCTCGGGGGCGAACGTCCGCGCGAGCGACGTGTCGGCCCAGAGGGGCGGCGCCTGATAGTCGGGGTGCGGGCGCGCGTGCTCGATGACGATGCGCAGCACCGCGGCCGGATCGTCGACCGGTAGGCGAAGCCGCTCACCGAGAACCAGGGTCCGCTTGATGCCCTCCATCGTCTGCCGCAACAGCGACGGAGCAGCGCCGCGCGTGATCTCGGCCAGGCCGTCGATGGTGTCGTCGTCGAAGTCGAACGGCAGCCCGTACCGCTTGAGGATCGCCCAGCGCTCATCATCACCGGGCAGGGCGACGTCGATCTGCAGGCCGAACCGGCGCCAGAGCGCCTTGTCGAGCTTGTCGTGCCGGTTGGTTGCAGCGATCAGGCGGCCGCCGAACGCCTCGATCTTCTGGAGCAGCGTGGTCAGCGCCGCATTCATCTCACGAGCGCAGGCCTGATCGTCGTTGCTGCGCTCCGAACCGATCGCGTCAATTTCGTCCATCAGGACGACGCACGGCGCACCGACCTTCGCCAGACCATCGAACAGCTCGGCGACCTTCCGCCCCGTGCCACCGAGCGACGATTCCACGAGCTGCTCGGCCTGGACGATCACCAGCGGCACGCCGAGGCGGGCGGCGAGGTGATGGGCGAGCGTCGTCTTTCCGCAGCCGGGCGGTCCGTAGAGCAGGGCGGTGCTGCGCGGCTTCACTCCGACCGCCGCGAGATCGGCTGCCGCGTGGATCTCGGCGAGCCATCCGAGAATGGCCGCGCGCACGCCGGGCCCCAGGATCGGCTCCTCGGCATCCTTCGATTCCCGGACATCGACCATGGCGCCGAGCTGCGTGCGCAGCCGTTGAGCCGCGCTCGCCTCCTCGGCGGCCGCCTTCCCGCGCGTGAGGCGGGTGGGCTGCATCTCCCGAACCGGTCTCACGACGCAGCCCCTTCACCAGCCTCGTCAGCTGCGGGCTTCTTCTTCCGGCGGAAGGCGTCGGGGATCTCCATCCCGTCTGATCCCTTGCGCAGGCACCAGCCCTCATCCCAGGCAGCGCGGCGGGGATCGCCGGCGACGTAGGGGTTCGAGAAGACGCGCTCGCCAGCGGCGGCCGCGGAGGAGCCCTCCTCGCGGGCGGTGGCCAGCGCCTCTTCGCTCATGGCGCCGGCGGGCGGCGCAGAAGGAGCCATGGCGGCTGTCTCCGCGTCGTCCTCGAGGTGCATGGCATCCTCGGTCGCTGCCGCGTGCCCTTCGGGATCCGCGATGGGGTCGAACAGGCGTCGAGCCGCATCACCGAGCGGGGTGCCGTCGAGCATGCCGAGGCTGGCGAGGTAGACATCCGCCAGCGCCGCGGTCTCTTCGCGCGCTTCGCGCTCCTCCATGGTCTCGCGCATGCGCGCGATGACGACGGCGAGCGCCTTCTTGTCGAAGCCACGAGCGGCGGCTTCGTTCTTGACCTCTTTGATGTCGCCCGCGAGCGCTTTCCGCTCGTCCTCAATACGGACGATCCGCTCTGCATAGGAACGAAGCTCGGCGACAGTATCGACGTTGGGCCGAGCTTGATCTTCGGCCTTCCTACCTTTACCCATCACATCCTCCAGGAAGACTTCGACTGACCGCCCGGCACCCGCTCCCACAGCAGGCCGGGCGGTTCTCGTTTCAGGGGTGCGGGCGGTTGCCCGGCAGGCGCGGGTCGTGGCCGGCGTGACGGGGCACGCGCGGCTCCTCGACGACGGGCAAGCGGTCGCCGAGCGGCGCGTGGAACTGCTGCTGCGCGGGCGCCGGCGTGATCGACACCAGGGCGTGCGCCATCGCCTCGGCCCAGCCCAGAAGGGCGATCAGGCCCTTGCGGATGATCGCGTTCACGGCCGTCTCGGGGACGTGCTTCTCGACGCCCTCGCGCAGGGTCGCGAAGTGCGTCGGCAGGGCGGTGACGAAGGCGCCGTCGGACATGGTCAGGCCGCCGCCAGCCGCTCACGGAGCAGGTAGCCTTCCAGCTCCCAGATGCGCTCGCGAGCGTTCCGGTGCGCGATCTGCTCGCCAATCGCCGGATCGAAGTTCTCGGGCGACGCCGCGGCGCTGGTGCCGGTGACGATGAAGCCGTTGCGCAGGGTGAGCGCGCAGACCGTCAGCGTCGTGCCCGGAAACACGTGGTAGGCTGCGCTGACGATGCGGCTGTCGATGTGATCGGGCGTCAGGCGGGGTGCGTTCAGCCCCTTCGCCTGCAGCTCGGCTTCCAGCTTGGTCTCGTCGCTCGACATGGTCGGCTCCTTCTGTGCGGCGGGAGGGGAGGTCAGGCGGCGTCGGCCGGGAGGACCATCCAGTCCTCGGCGAGCATGTCCGTCTGGGAGGCGAGCCATCCCATGAGGATCTCGCCGGTGGCGGTCTTCATGGTGATGGCGGGGAGGACGGTCGCGGTGCCGCCGCTGCGGCGCGCGAAGTGGGCGTTGTTTGCCGACCAGAAGCGCTCGGCGACGACCTCGAGCCCACGGGGCGGCCCACTAAGCGAGAGCCACATGCCCTTGCCGTTCCAGCCAGCCCGGCAGACGCGCTCGCCGGCCTTCAGCGCACGGAGGGCATCGCCGAACGACATTGCCGCCGGGTCGCGGTCCTCGGCCGGCACGTAGGTCGCTTCGAAGACATCGGGCTTGCACGGATAGAAGCCGGCGCCGTTCATCTCGGTGATGATCCAGTCGCCCGGCTGAACCCCGACGAAGCCCTGGCGACCCTCAATGCAGAAGCCGGTGCCGAAGCCGGCCTTGACCGCAGGATGGTCGCCGATCTTGTTGAACTGCACCGCCTCGACCGTGACGGGGCGCTTCGTAAACCGGCCCATACTCACTCCTCCTCACCCGCGGCCCGCCACAGCGGCAGGTCCGTCAGATCACCCGCACCCGGCAGGCCCGGCACACGCGGGCGAGCATCCGGACGGACCAGTGCCGGTGAGGTCGACCGTCCTGGACGGCGCGGAGCTGCGCCCGCAGCCGGCGCGCCTCCAGGCGTGCGCGCAGCAGCCGGACGATCGGCGCGAAGAGCCGCATGGAGATCCTCCCGGAGCAGAGCGTTGGTGGCTTCTGCGGCGTCGGCCGCGGCCTCGATGTTCGTGCAGAGCCGCTCGTAGGCGGTCCGAATGTTGTGCAGGACGTGCCCGTCGAGGCCGGTGTCCTGTCGGCCCATGAACTTGCGGACCCAGGAGCCCGAGGCCCCGATCCGGCGCCCGACCGCGTCGTAGGCGGCCATCTTCGAACCCATGCTCGACTGGGCGAGGCGGACGAGCGCCGACAGCTTCGGCAAGGTCTCGTCCCGAGCTTGAGATGCGGTCAGCATTGCTCGGTTCCGGTCAGTCTTTGTCCCCACAGCGCCATTCCTTCGCGACATCTTGCGGATGTCGAACAGGAGCGCAGCGAATGCGGGAGGTTGACGGAGTACGCACGACACACAGCGCGACCGGCAGCTTGCAGGCGGAGACGGGCGCGCAGGAGAGGGGACGACCCGGCCGAGGGTCCGAGATTGCGATGGTCTCGGCCGGGTCGCTCGCTGGCGGGAGGCGTGAGCCTGCGACCGCTGCGATGGGGGGAAGCTGTGCACAGCCGCGCGACAGCCAGTAAAGACGTCGGCACGGCCGAGGCGTTACAGTTTTCGCGGACGAGAACGGCAGACCCGGCGATGTGCTTGAGCACCGACATTTCAGGCGCGCCTCTTCAGACGCGCCATGCCACGGCTCACGCGCTCCCGAAGCGAGGCGGTGTTGTCCTGCCCGACAACGACAACCTCCGCGGGGCTGGGCGACCGGGCGGCAGCGACAGGCTCGATCGGAACGAAGCTGACGCCGTGGTCCATGGCATCGGCCATGCGCACCAGGTCGGCGAACCGGTCTCGGTACGGGAGCAGCGCGAGAAGCTCGGCGTCCTGAGCTTCGGCCTGGAGGTGCTGCGCGGCGCGCTCCAGGTCGAGGGCCTGCTGCGCCATCTCGGCCGGCGCGCCGGTGTCCGGATGCTCGCCGCGCTCGACCTCGATGGAGAGACGCGACGCCAGGATCGCGAACGCGCCCGCAGCGCGGCGGCAGGCGCAGCCAAGCGCCAGTAGGGTCTTCGCGTCGGTCACGGTGGGCTCCAGGCAGGAGACCGCCACCGAGGCTGCAGCCTCGACGCTGGCGACGGCAGGGGCACGCGGCGAAAGGCGAGGGGCGGCGCTCACCGGAGCGCTCCGCCGCAGACGATCAGCCCGGCGCCGACCACGAGGCCGACGTGGCTCGCGCGGCGGACCAGAGCGTCAGACGGACCACCCGAGATCAGAGCGCGCCCAGCGGTGCAGCTCAGGACGGACCACGCGCCGAGGAAGAGGCATGCCGTACCCATCAGCGCGCGCTCGACTGAGGGGCTACAGGCCCGCGGACAGGGCAGGCATTCGAGGGGCCGGTCACCCGCAGCGTCGCGCCCTTGAAGGCGCCCGAGCAGACGACACCCTGCACGCACGCGCCGTTGACGCCGCGGGCCGTGAAGCTGGTTCGGAAGCTGTCGCTCTCTGCGCAGCCGAACGGCGTGTAGCCGCCGATCGCGATGTCGGTGAACCCGTAGAGCTCGACCGTCTGACGCGCGACGTCGCTGTCGGAGCAGCCGGCGAGAGTGAGCGTCGCGGCGAGGAGGAGGGCGCGGCGCATCACGCGGCGGCTCCCTCGACGGAGGATGCCGCGTCTGACGGATCAGCAGGCGCCGGGTCGTTGGCGAAATCGAGCGCACGAACCGCACCTTCGGTCACGCGCTCAATCAGGATCAGCTTGTCGAGGCTCGGCTTGCGCCGGCCGTTCACATATCGCGTCACCGCAGCCTGGGTCGCGCCGATCATGGCGGCGAACTCGGTGTGGGTGAGCTCGTGCTGGCGAAGGTAGTCGGTGAGCCTCATACCAACCAACATACCGTTACGGTATATCAGCGACAAGCCCCCTTATACCATTTTGTCCTTAGACGAGGTGGACGGCGCGAAATATCACTTTGGTATGAGCGCGTTGAAGCAATTTCGGGAGAGGGCGCGGCTGACCCAGCAGGAGCTGGCGGATGCGGCGAGCACCTCGCAACCGCAGATCCGCCGGCTCGAAGCGGGTGAGCGGAAGCTCACGAAGGAATGGGCCGAGCGACTTGCCCCCGCTCTCGGCATCAGCGCGGAGACCCTGCTCTTCCCGCCCGCGAACCTGAATGAGCCGGAAGGCGAGGACGGGCCTGGCTGGACGATCGATGGGGAAGCCGGCCTGGACGTGCCGGGCGAAGTCGCGGCCGGCCGGTTCCTCACCGTCGATACCGCGGTCGATGAGACGATCTATGAGCGCGCGCCGGTGGTGCCGGACTCGCGCTACCCGCGGAAGGCGCAATACGGCCTCGTCGTGCGTGGCACCTCGATCAATCAGATAGCGATCGACGGCGACATCCTGCACTGCGTCGATATCGGGATCAGCGGGCACCAGCCGCAGAACGGCGACCTCGTGATCGTCGAGCAGATCCAGTTCGGCGGTCATCTGCGTGAACGCACCGCCAAGGTCTACCGTGTGGCCGAAGGTGGCTCCGTCGAGCTGCACCCAGACAGCGACGATCCACGGTGGCAGGAGCCGATCCACGTTCCTCGGCGTGAGCTGGAGTGGAAGCCCCGCGAGGATCTCCAGGTCGCGGTCCGAGCCTTCGTCATTGGCACATATCGGCCGATGCAGAAGCTCCTCCGGCGCTGAGGTCAGAACGGAAGGTTGTCCGCCAACCCAGGCGGCAGCCGGCCGAAGGTGGCGAGCGTGGTCGGCTCCGATCCATCGTCATATTCTGGATCCACGATCGTACGCGTGAAGGCGGCCGCCCCGATTGCCCGGCCGGTCTGGACCTTGTGCTCGGCGGTGCGGCAGGCGTCCTCAGGATCCCTGCAGCTCACGAGATTTCCCGCCACCAGCTTGCCCTTCACCAGCACGAAGAGCTGCACGTTGTGAGCGACGATGGGTTTGAGGGCCATGTTGTGCTCTCCCCTGTTGAACTGGATCGGTCGATCAAAACGGAAGGATATCTTTCGCTTCCGGTGGGACATCGCCAAAAGCAGCAATGGTGATCGGGCTGTCCTGAACTCCAAACTCTCCTGATGAGCGTCGTGAAAACGCCGCTGCTCCTGTCGACTCACCCCTTGCAACGCAACGCTCTGCCAATCGCCGAGCCTCGTCTGCTGTCCTGCACTCGGTGAGACGCCCGCGAGACCACTGCCCCGGACCGGCATCCTGAAAGCGTTGGACGGCGAACTGAACGCTTTGGCCCATGGCCACTCCTCTGCACGACCACAACCAGAGGGTGACACGGGACAGGAACGAAAGGCGAACAGAAAATACCGCGCCGGTTTGAGCCTGTGGACGGATGTGGATATCCGCCACGTTTGCGCTGCTGGTCAGCGGTGCTTCCGGATCCGCCGCACGCAAAATATGCCGAACTGGTATTGACTGAACATACCAGAACGGTATCATCTGCCCATCGCCGCTCACCGAGCCGATGGAGCCCCAGATGCTCACCGCCTACCTCGACAGTCTCCAGCACGCCTCGGCCACCACTGCGGTCGCGCACTGCCTGTTGGCATCGCTGACCATCGGCTTCGGCCCGTTCGTGCCGGGCTTCATCATCCAGCACGTGGCCGCCGTCCGGGGCGCCCGCTGACCATGGCGACCCACTCCGCCAAGGCGCGCGCCGCCAGCCTCGCCCGCTTCGCCGCCCGCTGCGACGCCGGCAAGGCGAGCCTCCGGGATCCCCGTTTCCGCCCGAGCCAGAGCCCGGCCCTCAACGCGGCGATCGCCGACGTCGAGGACCACGCCCGCCGCTGGGTCGCCGCCCGCGTCGAGACCAACCGCGAGCTGGGCCGCACCGAGGCGCCGGCCCGCGACACCCGCCTCGACCTGTACCTCGCGCCGGCCGCTGTCCGGTCGCCGACCGGAGCCCTGCTGTGAACGCCCAGCATCCCATTCGCGCCGCCTTCGGCCACCTGCCGAAGGTCGCCCCGCACCTCGTCGAGAGCGTCGCCGCGGATCAGCCCCTCGTCCGTCTGGCGCCGGGCTTTGAGGTCGACGCCGTCGCCACGTTCGAGCGCAATCACGCCATCGGCGAACTCGGCGCCAGCTTGTCCGGCCTCGACGGCATGCTGGAGGGGCTCGGCATGTTGGCTTGGCACGTCGAGCGCGCCACCGGGCGCGGCGCGGGCCAGGACTACGACCTCAGGAAGCTGGAGGCGATCAGCACTCGCCTCGCCGAGATCCACCAGAAGGTGGAGATCTCGGCCGGCCGGCTGACCTCGAAGCTGGCGGGTGCGCGATGAGCTGCGCCGTTCGCTCCGCTCCGGACCACCAGGCGTTCATCGCCTTGGTCGACCGCTACGCCGCCGAGTTCGGTCTCCCAACCTACAGCGAGATCGCCCAGGCGCTCCCGCGGCACGTCGCGGCTCACGAGATGGCCGAGCGCAACAGCGCCGACCTCTACGCCGCCCTGCGCACCCTCGAGGGCCAGGTCGGCGAGCTGCAGGTCCTCCTCGCCCGGACCGGCTTGGACCAGCCGCGCGCGGTCGTCGAACTCATCCTGGAGGAGGCGCTGGAGAAGGCCACGGCTGCCAGCATGGCCGCCGGCGTTGCGCTCTTCACCGCCGAGACCCGCGTCGACCTCGACGGGCGCGACGATGTCACGGTGCTCGCCGATGCGCGCACCCGGCTCCGGGCCGCCGGGAGGCGCGCGTGAGGCCGGCCCGCACCTCCGACGCGGCGTTCATCCGGCTCGACCGGCGGCCGCCGTCCCGCCCGCGCTTCGCTGCCACCGGCCCGCGCCCGCGCGGCGTGCCGAGCACCGTGGAGCTGTCCGAGCGCCAGACGGTCGCCGGCGTCATCCGCGAGGCTCGCCAGCGGGCCGGCCTGCCGCAGGCCGAGATCGCGCACCTGCTCGGCGCCTCCCAGACCGCCCTCAGCGCCTGGGAACGCGGCGACGAGCCCGTGCCGTTCGCCCGCCGCGCCCAGCTCGCCGACCTCTACGGCTTCGATCTCAGCCTCATCGCCGGCCTCGACGCCGAGAGCGTCGCGCTGACCGACGACGAGCGCTCCCTCCTCACCGCCTTCCGCCACATGCCCGCGGCCGACCGCCGGGCCCTCCTGGAGCTTGCCCGCCCGTGAGCATCGTCAGCTATCTCGACCTCGCCCTGGCGCTGCCGGCCGCCCTGGCGCTCGCCGCCCCGGAGCCGCGCGCGGCGGCCGCGCCCGAGGACATGCGCCTCACGCCCGCCGAGGCGGCCGAGCTGCTCCCGCGCGCTGGCATGGTCCACGTCCAGGTCGGACACGTCCGCGCCCGCTGGGAGCGCGGCGACCTCATCGCGGCGCTTCGGGCCGGCCGTGAGCGGCACCTCACGCTCGCCGCCCGCTCCGCCGGCTTCGGCCTCTCCTTCGTCCGCGACAGCGGGGAATCCGTCCTCGTCCAGACCGAGGACGAGAAGGTCCGCGACTGGCTGGAGCGCCAGGCCAAGCGGGCAGGGGAGTGACGGCGATGGCGCTGGACCTCGAACCCTACTGGCTCGTCCACGGCACCGGGCCGACGAACTACGCGCACCCGACCAAGGCTAGCGCCATCCGCGAGGCCGAGCGCCTCGCCCGCGAGAACCCGGGGCAGGCCTTCGTCGTGCTGGAGGCCGTCGAGGCCATCCGCCTCGTCGAGTTCGAGCGCCTCACCTTCGGCGAGCCGTCCGAGGTCTCGCCCGGACCGGTGCCGGGCAGCCGCGCTCGTCGCTTCGACGACATCCCCTTCTGAGGAGAGACCCGTGTCAGCAGCACGCCAAGAGATCGCCGTCGCGGAAACCACCCAGGTGCCGGCCGCCCAGCCGGCCGAGGGCGCCGCCGTCCTGTCCATCATCGAGCGGATGGCCCGGGACCCGAACATCGACCCGGACCGCGTCGAGCGGTTCCTCGTCATGGCGCGAGAGGATCGGGCTGAGCGCGCGCGCATCGCCTTCAACGCCGCGATGTCCGCCTGTCAGGCAGAGTTGCCGCGCGTCCTGCGCGACGCCCGCAACTCGCATTCCGGGGCCTCCTATGCCCGCCTGGAGAGCATCGCCAAGGCAACAGCGCCGATCATCGCCCGGCACGGCTTCTCGCTGTCGTTCGACACCGAGCCGTCGCCGATCCAGGGCAACCTCCGGGTCACCTGCACCTGTGCCCACGAGGCAGGGCACGAGCGCGCCTATCACCTCGACCTCCCGCCCGACACCGCCGGCGCCCAGGGCAAGGCCAACAAGACCCCCATCCAGGGGATCGGCTCCACGATCACCTATGCCCGGCGCTACCTCGTCCTGCAGGTGTTCAACATCGCGCTGACGAACGACCCGCACGACACGGACGGGGCGCCGGCCAGCGGCAACGACGACGTCATCAGCGACGAGCAGGCGGAGCAGATCCGCAAGCAGCTCACCGAGCACAAGATCCCGCCGGACCGGCTGCTGCGCTTCTTCGGCGTCGAGAGCGTGCCGGACCTGCCGGCCAATCGGTTCGACGAGGTCCTCGCCTCCATCAAGACCACCGTGGCCAACCGCGCCCGCCAGCAGGAGGGCCGCTGACATGGCCGATATGCGGCTGACCTTCGTGCGCCAGATCGAGCGTCGCTCCAGCGACGGGCGCCTGATGGGGCTGTTCCGCTGCTCGTGCGGTGCCGAGACCGAGGTCGCCATCGGTCGGGTGAAGGCTGGCACGACCAAGTCCTGCGGCTGCCTTCGTCGGGAGATCCCTCCGAACACCCTGAAACACGGCAGGCACGGCTCGCCTGAGTATAGCTCATGGACATCCATGAAGCGGCGCTGCTTGGACGCATCCCATAAAGATTTCGCTCGATACGGAGCGAAGGGGATCACGGTCCATCCCGAGTGGATCAACTCATTCCAGGCGTTCTTCGCGCACATCGGCGAGCGGCCGCCGGGCACAACGCTCGACAGGATCGACGGGAAACGCGGGTACGAGCCCGGGAACGTGCGCTGGGCAACGCCGAAAGTGCAGGCACACAATCGCGCCAGTCTAGTCTTGGTGAAAACTGACGCCGGGATCGTGCCCGTCATCGAATACGCCAGAGCACTCGGGATCAGTGGCGGCGCAGCTCTGATGCGCCTTCGTCGTGGAAAGCTGGAGGGCGCGACCTATGCCTGAGATGATCCAAGGGTCTCCCGAATGGTTGGATGCGAGGGCCGGTAAGGCCACGGCCTCGCGCATCTACGACGTCCTCGCCGTGAAGAAGGACGGCAAGCCGACCGCCGAGCGCGAGCGCTACCTGATGGAGCTCGTCGGCGAGCGGCTGACGGGGCTCACGACCCAGCACTACCTCACGGGCCCGATGCTGGAGGGCTCCGAGCGTGAGCCGCAGGCGGCCGACGCCTACGCCTTCCTGCACGGCGTCGACGTCGACCAGATCGGCTTCGTCGAGCACCCGAGCATAGCCATGGCCGGCGCCAGCCCGGACCGGCTGGTGGGCGATCTCGGCCTCGTCGAGATCAAGTGCCCGACCCTGCGCACGCACCTCGACACCCTGCTCTCCGGCACGATCCCGGAGCAGTACTTGCCGCAGATGCGCTGGCAGATGGCCTGCACGGGCCGGAAGTGGTGCGACTTCGCCTCGTGGCACCCGAGCGTGCCGCCGGTCCTCCGCCTCTGGGTGAAGCGCCTCCACCGCGACGACGAGCAGATCGCGAAGGACGAGGCCGCCGTGCTCGCCTTCCTCGGCGAGGTCGAGGCCCGCGTGGCGACCCTGTTGGCCATCGGAACGGCGGAGGCCGCCTGAGATGGCCCGCTACGTCCTCGAAGGCGAATGGTCCGGCTACTCGTCGTCCCAGCGCCGCGTCGTCCACCGCGAGACGATCAACGAACGCCGCCGCGCTCGGTACGAGGGCCGCGGCCGCCTGTTCGCGGTCCGGTTCACGGACGGCACCATGCTGGAGCTGTCCGTCCGTCCCGTCCGCCGCGGCGAGAAGGTCGAGACCCTCCTCGGCTACGGCTCCCTGATCTGCGAGGCCGAGGCGAGCACTGCGACGTGCTTCCAGGTCCGGCCGATCACCTCCGATGAGGAGGCCGCCTGATGGCCTGCGACTGCCTCACCCAGACCAACGCTCTGCTCGCGGAGCACAACACGAAGCTGCCGGGCACGATCGCGCTCCCGCGCAACGGTGTCCCCGGCTACGTCACCGTGACCCTGCTCACCGAGAAGGTCGCCCCGCGCGGCAAGCGTCCCGTCGTCATGGCGCCGACCTTCTGCCCGTTCTGCGGCGAGCGGTACGTGCCGCTCGCGGCCGTCGCTGAGGAGGCCGCCTGATCATGAGCGAGCGCGAGAACATCCAGCGCATCGCCGCCCTGAGCTTCGCCGAGCATGTCATGCAGGATGCACCTGCAATGTCGTGGCGGCTCGGCAAGCCGGGAACGGGCGCCTACGCATTCCGCGTCACTTGGGCCGCCGGCATGCTGGCGGTCGGAGGCGATCTCGGCACGGCCGTCTACGAGGTTTGGCCGGCATTCAACACTTTGGAGGGGGCGGTTGATTTCGTCGACAAAGCCAACTTCGACTATCTCACGAGTAAGTCGGAGTTCAAGGAGGAATACGACCGCGAGGCAACCGTCGAAGCCCTGATCCAGAGCGCCTACGAGGGCCTGCGGCATAAATGGCAGCCGCAGTTGTTCAAGCAGCTCTGCGACGAATACGGCGGCGACGAGAACGATCCGGCCGATCGGAAGGACGCTGTCCGTAGGTTCCGCGACGACGACAGCATGTCGGCCGAACGCATCTACAACCTGACTGGCGACTTCGAAGATCCGCTCTATCGGCACACGGCGCAATCGCGCTGGGCGTTCGAGGCCGTGAAGCTCTGGGCCGCCAAGATGAAGGCCCAGGCGCCTGCCGCCGAGGTGGCGGCATGACGGCCCTCCGCTGCCCCCACTGCAACCGAACGCTCGCCAGCACCGAGGCGCTGTTCTCGCACGTGAAGGCGAAGCACGGGCTCAAGGCGGCCCGCGCCTGCGTGCCGGAGCACCCGGTCTTCGTGCGCGAGGCCGAGCGCCGCGCGCGTCGCCAGGGCGGCGACCCCGAACCCAGCACGGCCGACCTGGTGATTGAGGCGCAGCTCGACCGGGCCATGGGCCTGCCTGTCGATCGCGACATCGCGGAGATGTTCGATGTCTGACGTGGCGACCATCTTCTGCGCCGACTGCGGCACCGAGTGCGCCCTGGTCGATGGGCGCGACGTCGACGCCCACGACCCCGCCATCGCCGACGCTTGGGTCTGGGCCTGCCCGGTGTGCCCCGCATCATGGGCGCATCAGGACAAGGACGGCGGCTGCGTCGGGCTCCCGGCCGGTCAGGCCACGGTCAACGCCCGCGCGCTGCTCCGCCTGCAGGTGATGGTGCCGCTCGTCCGACAGGCCCCGCCGAACGAGCAGACCCTCGCCGCGGCCCGCGTCCGCGCCTTCCTCGCTGACCATCTGGATCTGGCTGACCAGGATGGGCTTCTCGCGCACCTCAACCTGGATCAGCTCCGACAGGCGTGGCGCGTCCTTCACGCGACGACCTACGACGACGTGCGGATCTGGGCGCAGCGGCACCGCGGCACGAAGCGGCGCGCCCAGGCGAGCGGCGAGGGGGTGGCGGCATGAACGCTGTCCCCGACTACCGCGCCTTCCTGGAGGCGAAGGCCTGCGCCGCGCCGGTCACCGGCTACACCGTCACAGACGCGGAGATCCACCCACGCCTCCTTCCACATCAGCGCGCGATCGTCGCGTGGGCCGTCGCCGGCGGCTGCCGGGCGATCTTCGCCTTGTTCGGCCTCGGCAAGACCGGCATGCAGTTGGAGGTCCTGCGCCTCGTGCTGTCGCGGACTGGTGGCCGTGCGCTGATCGTGGCGCCGCTCGGCGTCCGGCAGGAGTTCATCCGCGAGGCCGCCGCGCTCGGGCAGACCATCGCCTTCGTGCGCCGGTCCGATGAGGTCGACGCGCCCGGCCTGTACCTCACGAACTACGAGAGCGTCCGCGACGGCCGCCTCGACCCGAACCTCTTCGCGGCGGCCTCGCTGGACGAGGCGAGCGTGCTGCGCTCGTTCGGCTCGAAGACGTACCAGACGTTCCTCACGCTGTTCCGCGAGGTCCGGCACCGCTTCGTCGCGACCGCCACGCCCTCGCCGAACCGCTTCAAGGAGCTGATCCACTACGCCGGATTCCTCGGCGTGATGGACACCGGCCAGGCCCTTACCCGGTTCTTTCAGCGCAACTCCGAGAAGGCGGGTGACCTCACCCTCTACCCGCACAAGGAGCGCGAGTTCTGGCTCTGGTGCGCGAGCTGGGGCGTGTTCCTGCAGCGCCCGTCCGACCTTGGCTTTTCGGATGAGGGCTACGACCTGCCGCCGCTCGTCGTGCGCTGGCACGAGGTGCAGACGAACCTCGCCGACGCGGGCGCAGATCGGGACGGCCAGGGCATCTTGTTCCGCGCCTCGGCCGTCGGGCTGGCCAGCGAGGCGCGCGAGCGGCGGGACAGCCTGCCGGCGCGGGTCGCGAAGCTCACCGAGCTGCTGGCTGCCGACCCGGACAGCCACCGCATCCTCTGGCACGACCTGGAGACGGAGCGCCACGCGATCTGCGCGGCCGTGCCGGATGCGGTAGCGGTCTACGGCAGCCAGGACCTCGACGAGCGTGAGGCCGCGATCCTCGCCTTCGCCGACGGCGAGATCCGCAACCTCGCCGCCAAGCCGATCATCGCTGGGTCCGGCTGCAACCTGCAGCGCCACTGCCACAAGGCCGTGTTCCTCGGCGTGTCGCACAAGTTCAACGACTTCATCCAGGCGATCCACCGCATCCAGCGGTTCCAACAGGCGCACCCCGTCGAGATCGACATCATCCACTCCGAGGCCGACCGGGAGACCGTGCGGGACCTGCAGGCGAAGTGGGCGCGCCACGACGAGATGGCAGCACAGATGGCAGAGATTATCCGTACCTACGGCCTGTCTCAGGCCGCGTTCGCGCAGGCGCTTGCCCGGTCCATCGGAACGGAGCGCATCGAGGCGTCCGGCCACGACTGGCGCATGGTCAACAACGACTGCGTCGAGGAATGCCGGCGGCTACCGGAGAACAGCCTCGACCTGATCGTTACGTCGATCCCGTTCTCGAACCACTACGAGTATACGCCGAGCTACAACGACTTCGGCCATACCGACTGCGACGAACACTTCTTCGCGCAGATGGACTTTCTCACCCCGGAGCTGCTGCGGGCGCTCAAGCCCGGCCGGCTCGCCTGCATCCACGTGAAGGACCGGATCCTGTTCGGCTCGGCCACCGGCTTCGGCACGCCGACGGTCAACCCGTTCCACGCCAAGACGCTGTTTCACTACCAGCGCCACGGCTTCGCCTACATGGGCCTGATCTTCATCGACACCGATGTGGTGCGGGAGAACAATCAGACCTACCGCCTCGGCTGGACGGAGAACGGCAAGGATTCGACCAAGATGGGGGTCGGGTCCCCTGAGTTCGTCCTGATCTTCCGGAAGCTGCCGTCCGACCTGTCGAAGGCCTATGCCGACGATCCGGTCACGAAGACGAAGCCGCACTGCCTCACGGCCGAGGGCGGTCTCGTCCCCTTCGATCAGCGCCTCCCGTCCGTGCCAGGTACCGGCTACTCGCGGGCCCGCTGGCAGGTCGACGCGCACGCCCGCTGGCGGTCCTCGGGCGACCGGCTGATGCCCGCCGACGAGATGGCGAAGCTCGGCCCCGACGTCCTGGCCCGCGTGTTCCGCGAGTTCAGCCTGCAGCAGGTCTACGATTACGAGACGCACGTCCGGATCGGCGAGGAGCTGGAGGCGCGGTTCGCCCTGCCGTCGCAGTTCTTGAGCCTGTGGCCTGGATCGTCCCGTGATGATGTCTGGACCGACATCGCCCGCATGCTCACCCTGAACACGGGTCAGGCCGCCAAGGGGCGCGAGAAGCACGTCTGCCCGCTCCAGTTCGACATCGTGGACCGGCTGATCGAGCGCTACTCGGCCCGAGGTGAGCTGGTGTTCGACCCCTTCGCCGGGATCGGCACGGTACCGCTCCGCGCGGTGAAGGCCGGCCGCCGCGGCGCCGGTGTCGAGCTGAACCCCGGCTACTTCTCGGACGCTACGGCCTACCTGCGGGCGCAGGAGCGCACCCACGCCACGCCGTCGCTGTTCGACCTGCTCGCCGCCGAGGGCCAGCCGGCCGCCGCGAAATCGGGAGAGGCGGCATGAACGCGCCCGATCTCTTTAGCTTCAAGCCTACGGTCCGAACCTTCCCGGTGGTCGAGGTCGAAGGCATCCGCGCGATCGTCGAGCGCGACCAGTGGTGCTGCTTTTACGCCATCGACGCCGGCAAGCCGTTCCCGAGCGAGACCGGCTTCCGGTCGGCCGGGAACGACCGCCCTGGCCCGGCCGAGGACATCCTGGCCGCGCTGATCGCGGAGCAGCGGAAGGACAAGAAGGGGCCGTTCCCCCTCCCGGCCACCGTCTACCGCCAGCCCTTCGCGGGTGAGGATCGACCGCAGCCGGCGCAGGGGGCGATGGTTGCCCTTCGGCAGCTCGCCGAGTCCCCGCTCAACGTCGACCTGATCCTGGCCGTCTATGCGCGCGACCAGGCCGGCAAGGCCTGGGGGACCGGCGATCCGGCGAAGCTCGTCGAGATCACGCAGCGGATCCTCGGCGACGGCTTCCAGGCCGAGAGCAGCCCGGACGGCGAGGGCTTCGCGGTGATCGCGCCCAGCGGCCTGCGCCTGCCGGCGAGGGGCTTCTTCCCGGCCGTCCACAACCTGCGCTGCCACGTGGCGCGCATCACCAGGGAGGCGACCCGGGCGACCATGCCCGCGCTCTTCCCGGTCCGGAAGCGGTCAGCCCGATCGGCTCCGGCTCCCCTCTTCACGCCCGCGGAGTAGCCCCATGGCCGAGTCCAGCATCATCACGCGCGAGCCGCCCGTCTCCACGACGCCGGTCCCGATCCTCTACGTGAACTGGCGCGGCGAGACGTCGGTGCGCCGGATCGTGCCGGGGCCGACGTGGTTTGGGTCGACCGAGTGGCACCCCGAGCCGCAGTGGCTGATGACGGCCGACGAGCCGGACACGGGCAAGCGCCGCGACTTCGCGCTCGCTGGCATCAAGGCGTGGGGCGAAGAGGCGGTCGCCTGTTCCACGATCACGACCAACGGCACGGTGCGCATCATCCCCGCAGACGAGCCGGTGTTCCTGCTCCGCGGGCAGGATGTGGTCGCCGCCGACACCGTGCGCTGGTGGGTAGAGCAGGCCGAGAACATGGGCGCGGGCCCAGACATCATCGCGATGGCGCTGGAGCACGCCGACCGCATGGAGGCGTGGCCCAAGAAGAAGGTCGCCGACCTGTCGCCCGCCCTCGCGACGGGAGGCGCCCGTGGCTGAGAACAGCGCGATCTCCTGGACGACGCACACTTTCAACCCCTGGATGGGCTGCACGAAGGTCTCCGTCGCCTGTGCGGGGTGCTACGCCGAGGCACTCATGGACACCCGCTACGGCAAGGTGTCCTGGGGCCCGGGCGAGGACCGCGTGCGCACGTCGGCCGCGAACTGGCGGCAGCCTCTGCGCTGGAACCGGCAGGCGGCAGAACAGGGGACCCGGCCCTTCGTCTTCTGCGCCTCGCTCGCCGACGTGTTCGACAACGAGGTGGATCCGGCGTGGCGCCGGGACCTGTTCGCCCTGATCGAGGCGACGCCGCATCTCGTCTGGCTGCTGCTCACGAAGCGGATTGGCAACGTGCTGCGGATGACCGATCCGGAGCGCGGCAACCCGCTCCTGCCGGTGAACGCCGCCGTCGGCGCTACGATGGCGAAGCAGGAGGAATACGACCGCGACGCGCCGAAGCTCGCAGCGGTGCGGCGTGACCGCGAGCCGCTGTTCACCTTCGGCAGCTTCGAGCCGCTGCTCGGCATGATCGTGATGGACGACGACGCGCCGGACTGGATCATCACCGGCGGCGAGACGCACCAGGGCCAGCATCGGGCCCGGCCGAGCCATCCGACGTGGTTCCGGAAGCTGCGCGACCAGAGCGCCGCCCTTGGCCGCGTCTACCACCACAAGCAAAACGGCGAGTGGGCGCCCCGGGGCGCGAAGGGCATCGTCTTCCCGGAGGCGAAGGCGGCGCCCTGCATCAAGCTCACCGACCGCGGCGAGGACGACTCCAGGTTCGGCGCCGGCGACGAGCCGGTGTGGATGCAGCTCGTCGGCAAGAAGGTCGCCGGCCGGCTCCTCGACGGCGTCGAGCACAACGGATTCCCGGAGGTGGCCCGTGGCTGACCGTCCCATCATCTTCTCGGCGCCCATGATCCGCGCGCTGCTGGCCGGTCGGAAGACGCAGACGCGGCGGCTCGCGAAGGTCCAGATCTACGACCACGTGAACCCGCGGTTCTCGCAGCTCCGAGCGCACCGCGAAGGCGGTGGCTGGCGCATCTACGGCAGCGAGCCGGCATCAGATCCGTTCAAGGTGCCGTATGCCGTCGGCGATCGCCTCTACGTCCGCGAGGCGTGGGCGCCACTCGACGCGCTGACCCATAGCGATCCGGGTGCCCAAGCCCTGGCCGACCGCGGCTTCTACCGGGCCGATGGAAGCACGGTCGACGGCGAGATCTCGCGCTGGCGCCCATCGATCCACATGCCGCGCCGGGCCTCGCGCCTGACGCTCCTAGTGACGGACGTCCGGGTCGAGCGCCTGCAGGACATCAGCGAGGGGGACGCGGCCGCGGAGGGCGTCGAGCTCGAAAGCGCCGACCCGCCCTTCCACTACGTGCCCGGGATCTGGCCGCACAGCATCACTGCCGTCGGCGTCGAGGAGCCCGGCGGCCGCCACGCGGCGCGCAGCTTCGCGAAGCTCTGGGGGCACATCAACGGGCCCGAGTCCTGGCTGGTCAATCCTTGGGTCGTCGTGGTCGGGTTCTCCGTCCACGCGCGCAACATCGACCAGCTCGAGCCGATCGCCGAGGCCGCAGAATGAGCTGCTACGTCGACCAGCCCATCTTCCCATTCGGGCGCATGATGATGTGCCACCTCTGGGCCGACAGCCTCGACGAGCTGCTGGCGATGGTGGACCGCATCGGTGTCGACCGGAAGTGGATCCAGGGCCACCCGGATCTCTCTTTCGGGAAGCACCGCAACGCCTCGTGGGTCCACTTCGACATCGCGAAAGGCAAGCGCGCCCTGGCGATCCAGGCCGGCGCGCTGGAGACCGACCGCTACGGGGCCAGCTACTTCGACGCCCAGCAGCGCGGGCGCACCAAGATGGTCGCGGACATCGAGGCGATCCGAGCCAAGGCGGGGAAGCCGGTCGACGGCATCATTCGGCCGACCGAGGACACGAGCGGGAGGGCAGCGTGAGCCGACGCGTCTATGCCGAGGGCACGAAGGTCCCGATCGCGCAGAGCCGGGCACAGATCGAGACCATGCTGCGGAAGGCCGGCGCCAACCGGATCGTCACCATGGACGAGGCCCTGGAGACGGTGGTCGCGTTCATGCTCGCCGGGCGCCTGATCCGGCTCCGGATCGAGATCCCGGGCGACGCTAGCGACCAGCGCCGCCGGGCGATCTGGCGAGCGATCGGCCTCGTCGTGAAGGCCAAGATCGAGGCCGTCGCGCAGGGGATCACCACCGTGGAGCAGGAGTGGCTTGCGCACATCGTCCTGCCCAACGGCAGAACGGTCGGCGACTGGATCGAGCCGCAGCTCCAGGTCGCCTACGACGAGGGCCGGATGCCGACCGAGCCGCTGATGCTGGAGGGCCCCCGCTGATGCCCCGAAGCGCCAGGATTCCTGCCCCAAACGAGGTCACCGACGAGACCATGATGCCGCTCAGCGTGGCCGCCGAGGTCGCGGTCGCGCATGGCGTCGTCACGAGCGCGTCGGCGAAGGCCTTGCGGCGCGAGGCCGAGCATGATCGGCTAACGACCTACGAGGTGTTTGGGCGCCTGCACACGACCCTCGGCGACATCAAGAAGATGGTGAAGCGATGCCGCGTCCAGCCAAGGGTGCCCGCCTCTACTACAAGGCCGCCGACGACCGCTGGGTCATCCGAGACACCGGTGGCATCGAACGCGGCACGGGCTGCAGCTATGGAGAGCGTGAGGCGGCTGAAAGAGCGCTGCAAGCCTACCTCTCCGAGAAGCACACCCCCGATTTCGGCCGCGGTGATCCCGCTACAGTCGAGATCGCGGACGTCCTGAAGCTCTACGCCGACGAGCATGCCGCTGGCACGAAGCGGCCCGACGTCGCTTGGTCGGCGCTCCCGCACCTGATCACCTTCTTCGATGGGAAGAAGGTCGCCCACGCCACGCCGAACCTGTGCCGGGCCTACGCGAAGTGGCGGACCTCTCAGCCGCAGGCGCGGTTCAAGTTCGGGCCGGGCTATCGGTACGCGACCGAGGCCGAGGTGCCCCGCGTTGGCGATCAGACCGCGCGCCGCGAGCTGGGCGTGCTCTCGGCCGCCTTCGGCTACGCGCACAGCGAGCACAAGCTGCTTTACCCGGTCCCAGTGACGATGCCGGACCGGGCGCCGGCGCGCGATCGGTGGCTCAGCCGCTCCCAGGCGGCCGCGCTGCTGCTCGCCGCGCTGGGCTTCCGGCCGACCGGGCGGCACGACGCGAAGGGGAAGGAGATCTGGCGGCGGCCGCGCGAAAAGGCGCGGCCGGGCGAGGGGCGGGGCCGCGCGCTGTTCGTCCAGCGCCACGTCGCCCGGTTCATTCTGGCGGGCCTCTACACCGGCACCCGGCACGAGGCGATCCTGCGCCTGAAGTGGATCGAGAGCACCGACGGCGGCTTCGTCGACCTGCGCTCCGGCATCATCTACCGGCGCGGTACCGCCGAGGGAGAGTCCTCGAAGCGCCGGACCCCGATCCCGATGTCGAAGCGGCTCGCCGCGCACATGCGGCGCTGGCGGAAGAACGGCGCCTACGTGATCGAGTTCGATGGCAAGCCGATCCTGCGCCTACGACGCGCCTGGACGACGGCGCGGAAGGGCGCCGAGCTCGGCGACGAGATCACGCCGCACGTCCTGCGCCACACCTTCGCGACCTGGGCTGTGATGGCGGGTGTGCCGTTCGGCAAGGTCGCCCGGGCGCTCGGCACCACCGAGCAGGTCGTGGAGCAGGTCTATGGCCACCACCTGCCGGAGCACCTGCGCGGCGTCGTCGAGACCGTGTCGCGCGGCGGCAGATCGTGAGCCGGGAGGGTGCCGATGAAGCTCGATATCGAGACAGTGATCTGGATCGTTGGCATCGCACTGATTTTCGGCGGCGTCCTCTACGCGCGCTGAAGGGCGACGCTCCACCACCGCGAACGCCCCCGGAACAGGTCTCCGGTTATTCTCCGGAAACGAAGGCCCGAAAGGGTCTCGGAAGACCCTCTAAGGCTCTTTCCCTCTCTGCCGGCGCTCTAAGGCTTGGGAACGCCAATCCTTTACACGGAGAGGGTCGGGGGTTCGAGTCCCTCACCGCCCACCAGAAACCTCCCTCTTTCGCGGAGCTGGCCGTTTCACCGGTCGCACGTCCTGCACGGGGACCGTTCTGACGGCACCGCCATGCCACCGAGCCGGCAAAGCGCGCCAGGGGGCGAGCCGGCCTCGTTACGAGGTCCCGGAGGGGATCACGCGCGGTCCGGCGGCGCGTCGGTTTCGACGGTGTCTTTTGCGGCAGGACCGAGGGCCAATGCGCACCTTTCGATCCTGCGCATCTGTCCGCGCGCCACATGGCCCGGGGTCGAGCATCGATCTGTGTGCTGAGCGGCCGCGCCTCCGAACGTCAATGATTGCAACCGTTTGAGAGCCATGTGCCGATCTGGCGTATCGAGGGCCGATCGGCGCACGTCGTGTGAATCGCGACCTCGGGGCCGGCCTACGCTTCGGCCGATCGGGGCGCACTGCCAGGCGCGACCCGATCGGGCATCGCGAGGAGGCCTGCCGGGCGGGCTCAGGCCGCCCGGACGGTGGTCAGGAAGCGTCGCACCTCGGCCGACAGATGTTCGGATTGCTGCGACAGCTCGGACGCCGAGGTGAGGACGTGCGCGGCGGCTGCGCCCGTGTCTTCGGAGGCGCGGGCCACACCCGCAATGTTGCCGGTCACTTCGGCCGTGCCGCTCGAAGCCTGCGCCACGTTGCGCACGATCTCCTGCGTGGCGGCGCTCTGCTGCTCGACGGCCGCCGCGATGCTGGAGGCCACGTCGTTGATCTCGCGGATCCGCCCCGTGATCCCATCGATGGCCGAAACGGCCTGGTCGGTCACGCCCTGCACTTGCCCGATCCGCCGGCCGATCTCTTCGGTGGCCCGTGCCGTCTGATTGGCCAACTCCTTCACCTCGGCCGCCACCACGGCGAAGCCGCGGCCCGACTCTCCCGCCCGGGCGGCCTCGATCGTCGCATTGAGGGCCAACAGGTTGGTCTGGCCGGCGATGTTCGAGATCATTCCCACCATCGCGCCGATCTGCTCGGCGGCCTGGCTGAGTTCCTGCACGAGGCGCGTGGTCTGGTCCGCCTCCGCCACCGCAGCCTGGGCGAGCCCGGCCGAGCCGGCCACCTGCCGGCCGATCTCCTGCACGGAGGTCCCCAATTCCTCGGCGGCTGCCGCCACGGTCCCGACATTGGCCGCCGCCTCCTCGGCCGCCGCGGCGACCGTGGTCGATTGCGCGGCCGTCTGGCTCGCATTGGCGGTCATCTGCTCCGCCGTGGCCTGCAACTCCGTGGAGGACGAAGAGACCATGCTGACGATGCCGCCGACCGCCCGCTCGAAGCTGTCGGCCAGTTCGACCATCGTGCGCCGGCGCTCCGCCGCGGCGGCCGCATCGGCGATCTGCCGGAGTTCCGCTTCCTCGGCGGCTTTGCGGGCGACCATGGTCTTGATGTTGTCGACGGCGCGGCCGAGCGCGCCGATCTCGTCGCCCCGCTGGCTTTCGGGGATCTCCGCGTCGATCTCGCCGGCGGCCATGCGCTCCAGCACCGCCACCAAGCGGGTGATCGGGCGCTGGATGTTGAGCATCAGCAGGATCGCGGCCGCGAGCAGGCTCAGCAGCATGGCCGCACCCGCCAAGAGGCCGAAGCGCGTCGCCGCGCTGACCTGCTCGGTCGTGGTCTCCATGGCCTTGTCGGTGAAGCCGCGCGCGTTGGCCACGGCCTGATCGATCATGCCCTCGGCCCGGGCGATCTGCTCCGTGATCGACCGTCGTGCCGCGTTCGCCGCGTCCGGATCGACCGCGCCGCCGCGCAGGTCCGTCCGTCCGGCGTCGGCATAAGTCCTCACGGCGCCGGCCAGATCCTGCAAAGCCGTCCCGCTGTCACGCAGGATCTGCGGCTTCAACGCGATGGCGATCGGGCGCTCGAGGCCGCGTGACGCCTGCTCGGCTTCCTTGGCCGCCCGGGTGACGGCCGCGTCGGCCTCGGGAGCGGTCCGAGCCAGATCGACGGCCTTGAGGCTCAGCTGGATCCGGTTCAGGGCGACCTGCGCCTGCGAGATCCCGGTCAGGATCGTCTGCTCCCGGGCGACGGCGTCGGTCGCTTCCGCGATCCGACGGTCGCTGTTCCATTGGTTGTAGATCACGCCAGTAGCGAACAAGGCCGTCACGGCGGACGACAAAATCAGTTTGCGGCCGATTGTCAGGCGGGGCATGTGGATCGCCAGTATCCGAGGTGATTGAGCTGGAATTACGTGCTCAATCTTCGGCGTATCGGATAAAGAAAATCCTAATCGCGCGTTTTTTTCCTTGGTGTCGCGATTTTCGACTTGTGTGCGCAAGAGGTTTCGGGCGCGCGCCGGGATTGGCGGCACCGCATCCGCGTGCACGACGCATGCGAAGGTGAAAAGTTCCGGGTCGGCTGAGATTTATTGCGCGGGAAGCCGGGCGGTCAAAGCGGCGACGGGCAGCGACGGGCAGCGATAACGGGCTGGATCGAGGTGAACGGCGCGTCGTTGGATCGGAACATTCCCGTCGCGGGCCGTGATCGGGCCGTGATCGGGCCATGTCCGGTGGACTGATCGGGATCTGCACGGGGCAGCATCTTCAGGTACCCTCGCCACGCGCGGGGCCGCCGGACGCGTCAGGCGCAGGCTTGCACCGCGCAGGCCGCGCGCACGACCGCAGCGGCCTGGAAATGATGGAGCATGTGGCCGGCGTCCGGCAGACGTTCGAACCGCGCGCCGGGGATCATCCCAGCCGCCCGCTGTCCGTGCAGGGTGGTGTTCACCACCAGGTCGGCGCTGCCGCCCAGGATGCGGACGGGCCGGTGCAGCGACGGGTAGCCGAGGACGCTGCGGGTCAGCGCCGGCCAGAGCCAGCCGGCATCCTCCCCCTCGGCGGTGATCTGCGCCGGGCGACCCGCGAGATCGAACGGGAAGTCCCGGGCGAAGCGCGGCGGCATCGCCTCGGGAAAGAACATCGCGTTCCACAGGAGCGGCAGGAGCATCCGGTCGCTGCTCGCGGCCAGGAGGGCCGACAGAGCGTCGCCGCCGAACGGCAGCGCCCGCGGCCCGAACAGCACCTGCTCCAGCCGCGGCTCCGGGAAGCAGATCGGCGCCAGGGCCACGACGCCGGCGATCTCCTCCGGATGGAGCATCCCGTACGCCAGGGCGACGGCCCCGCCGAACGAGTGACCCAGGATCACCGGCCGCCGCAGGCCGAGGCGCTGCACGGCTTCCCGGATGCTCGCGGCCTGATCCCAGATGTCGGCGGCGGCGCCCCGCGGGCGTCGGCTGAAGCCGTGGCCCGGTCGGTCGACGGCGACCACGCGGAAATGCTCGGCCAGTGCCGGCACGGGGCCGAGCCAGACGTCCTCCAGGCACATCAGCGTGCCGTGGATCGCCACGAGGTCCGGTCCGGTGCCGGTCTCCGCGTAGGCGATCGTCCGGTCCTGCGCCAAAGCGACGATCCGGCGCGGCACGATCTGGGGATCGGCCCCGGCTCCCTGCGCCGGCCGAACGGCGCCGAGCAGAGCCTCCGTGGCAGCGGCCACTTACAGGCGCCGTCGGCGCCCGGACGATGGGCCGAGCACCGCGAAGGCCGTGACCGCGCCGACGCCGAGGAGACCGGCCGCGGCGGCGAGGGGGTGCAGGCTCGCACGGGTATAGGCGCTGGTCCGCATGACCGGGACGGGCGGGTCGCCCCGCGTCTCGCCGGCCGCCACCGGCGCATGCAGGGCGCCGTCCGGATTGCGCGGCGCGTCCGTCCGCTTCTGCAGGGCGATGATCGCCGAGCTGAGGTGGTCGTAGGCCCCGGGCGCGAATTCCTTGCCGGCCACGAAGGCCTTGCCGGCCCCGCCCACGATGATGTCGCGCTGCGGGTGCACGGCCGCGTGCAGGATGGCGTTGGCGACTTCCTCCGGTGGGTAGATCGGAGGCGGCAGGCTCGGTTCGCGGTCCATGTAGTTGCGCGCCCGCTGGGGCAGGGGCGTGTCGATCGAGGCCGGCTTGATCAGCGTCACCGAGACCGGCGCCTTCTCGTCCATCAGCTCCATGCGCAGGGCATCGGTGAAGCCCTTCACGGCGTGTTTCGAGGCCGCGTACATGCCCTGGTACGGGAAGGCGAGATCCGAGGCGATGCTGCCGACGTTGATGAGGGCGCCACCGTGCTGCCGCAGGTGCTCGGTCGCCACCAGGGACCCGTAGACGGTGCCCCAGAGGTTGGTCTGGATCAGGCGCTCATGGTCTGCGTCGCTGATCTCGCGCAGCCGGCCGTAGATCGAGCCGCCCGCGACGTTCACCCAGGTGTCGAAACCGCCGAAGGTCGCCACGGCCCGGTCGGCGACCGCCTGCACGTCGGCCCGCCGGCCGACATCGGCCACGACGTCGATCGCCTTGCCGCCGACGCCCTCGATCTCGGCCCGGATGCGCGCCAGGGCGTCGCCGCTGCGCGCCGCCAGCACCACCCGGGCGCCGCGTTCGGCCGCCATACGGGCCGTGGCGAGGCCGATGCCCGACGAGGCGCCGGTGATCACGATCACCTGCGCGCGGAGCGGCTTATGCGTCATGCGGTATCCCCGATGCTGCGCGGCGCGGCCGCACGGAAACGGCCACACGCTGTGCTATCGATCGGGGAGGCCGCATGTTCCGAGCGCGCCTGCGGGCGATCGGGTCGCAGGGAGGTCGGTTCCTGCGCGCTCAGCGTCCGTAGATGTCCTCGACGCGGATGATGTCGTCCTCGCCGGTGTAAGAGCCGACCTGGACCTCGATCAGCTCCAGCGGGATCTTCCCCGGATTGGCCAGCCGGTGCATCGAGCCGATCGGCAGGTAGACCGCCTCGTTCTCGTGGACCAGCACCACCCGATCGTCGATCGTCACCTCGGCGGTGCCGCGCACCACGACCCAGTGCTCCGCCCGGTGGTAGTGCTTCTGCAGCGACAGGCGCCCGCCCGGCACCACCTGGATCCGCTTCACCTGGAAGCGCTCGCCGATGTCGATGCGCTGGTACCAGCCCCAGGGCCGGTACATCCGCAGATGCGCGTCCGCCTCCGGCGCGCCCGAGGCCCGCAGGGCGTTGACCAGATCCTTCACCTGGCCCGAATGCGCCTTGGAGGCCACCAGCACCGCGTCGGGAGTGGAGACCACCACCACGTCCTCCAGGCCGACCACCGCGGTCAGGCCCTCGCCCTGGCTGTGCACGAGGCTGTTCTTCGTGCCGATCAGCGACACCCGGCCCCGCACGGCGTTGCCTTCCGCGTCGTGGTCCAGCACCTGCCAGACCGCGTCCCAGGTGCCGACATCCGACCACGAGAACGACACCGGCAGCACCCCGGCCCGGGCGGTCCGCTCCATCACCGCGTAGTCGATCGAGATCTTGG
>NZ_FPBW01000038.1:0-49637 GCF_900116795.1 Methylobacterium sp. UNCCL125
GATCTCGGGCAAGGGATGCAGAACCCGGCTGGGGTCACGCCGGTCCGGGATCACGGCGGCGAGCTTGTCGGCGATGTCCAACCGCCGGGCGGCCTGGGCGAGCAGCAGGACGCCGCCATCCGAGGTCAGGCGTCCGCCATCGAAGGCGGCTGTGAGCTTCTTGCCCCGAACGGATGGAAACGCGAACGGGAGACACGTAGGATCGGACATGGCGGGCGTGGCAGGCTCGGTGCGGTCTGAAGGCTTGGCGTCAGCACCCAATCCCTAAGCCACATCAATGCTTTACGCTACGCTCGCCATCCCAGATCCACCGTCCTCGTGAATAAGACGGGCTAGTGAGCGAGGCTACAGCATCGATCGATAAACCGTATGTTTGCGACGAGTCCGCCGTGCTTCTTATCTTGTCAGGATCGCTATGGGTGGGCCCACTGGGAAAGCTGATCCGGCGATATGCAGCCCGACGCTGCGAAGGGAAGCACCAAGCGGATGTCTTTGAGCACGGCATCTGCTTGTTTCCATACTAGTCCAGATAGCTGGTTCATCTTAGCTCTTCCGAGCTGCAATAAACCAGCTATCTTCAAGCAATAAAGAGACTCGATTTATATCAAGATTACGTAGAGGTATGCAAAAATCTCATCCGCAACAAGCGGAATTATACAAGACTAAAACACATGTCCATTTTATATAGTTTTTCAGTTTTAAGATATTCATTTATAAGGCCGTCTGGTATACTTATAACGAAACCCAATTTTAGATTTTTGTTTATAGTGTCTACTGCGTAAGTAGATCTTTCTTTTTGTGAAGAAGCTTTCCACCATTTTACGAAATCATCACAGATTGATCGCGAAAAACAGTGATCTCCAGCTTTTTGTGATAGGATTACGTCATCATACTGACCGGTTAGCGTATTACTTTGGATTAATTCGGGATGTTCACGCCAGTATCGTAAAAAAACCAGCTCGAAAATGTCATCCGATTTATATACGAAAGATGGTCTAGGGACTGGGATCATTGCACCCTCCAACAAAACATCGCTAGATTGTACGTACGATTTACCTGAGCAAATCGTACCCATAGATTTCTGCACTGACCTATCGTCCGCAAGAGCTAGATCGACAGGGTAAGCAAAATTCTGAGGCCTACGTACTCGGCCGCAAACGCTCTTAGGTGGGAAGGGCAGTCACGACACAAACGCCTTCCGAGCTCTCTGGCCTCCGATACCGTCCGCTTATCGGAAGCCAGTAGCGTCAGAGTGGGGCCCCGGCAGGAGGCAGCACACGCCTGTAAGTGGCTCCTGAGTTCTTACGTGGTCGAACGGGGCGTAACGCTTGGATGTAGCTTCTGGAACTCCTGTCGTTCCATCGCTTGCGTAATATCGGTGATCGCGCGCGAGATAGCATCCTCCACAAGTGAGGTCGTCACATTTCCTCTATCCGTCGCAAACACACCCGCTCGCTGTCCGGCAGGTTTTTTGCTGCCATCATCGGCGCTGCATGAGAACAATTTGTTAGCAATCTCAAATATGTAGATCCGGCTTTTTATACCATTGTGGCTCAACTGAAAGTGCAGTGCCGGGATACGCTTGCCGTTTAGGGTGTTGTAAAATTCGTCATGGTCGACGTCCACGTTGACATTTCGTGGTGCCAAATCTTGCTTGGCCTGTTCGATGATCGGTCGCACGACATTGTTCAGAGGTTTCATCGTCTCTGAAAACGCCTTGCTCTGCGCTTCTTGGCTGCGCTCATCAGCATCCCGATAGCCTTGGATTGTCGTCTCAGCAGCAGCTTTCGCCTTGTCGAACATCGCGCCGAAGTCCGCCATTTCAAACTCTCTAATGCCCCGGGAAGGTGAAGGCCTGCCGGCAGGCCCTACAACGCCGCTGCGTCACTCTTTGCTGGGCTTGGCGGGCGGGATCGCCCCGCTGCCGGTGGTCGGCGGGGCAGGGCGCTCACCAGGCGCGGAGGGCTGATGCCCGGCGCCGGGGTTGGAGGGGCTGTAGGTTGGCTGATGGCCGCGATCCAATTGCGGCCGGTGTCCTTCATTGATCGGCCGCCAGCCGTCCTGCGCGTAGCCAGGTCGCCCTTTATTCTCATTTGTCATTGTCAAAGCTCCTTCTTGAATTCTATAAACCGAATTTCTTTCGCAAGCAGCAAAACGCCGTGAACCTCGTCGCGGTAATTCCAAGCACCCGTTTCATCGACGTCCATGACTTCTTCGATGTAGAGATCGCGTTCAGCGGGGTCCGTCGACGCGAAAGAATTGACACCGAAAATGCCCGCGAACTTGGTGCCGTCCGTAAGCGTGACCATAACAAACCGCGCGGTTTCGCAGGTCGCGAACCGCCAATCCCACGAGGTTGGCGTGTTGTGGACGAGGCGCAACCGCAGCTTGGTTGCTATCCACCGCAACCAGTCGCGTTGTATTGCCACACCCAACAGTAAGCCGAAGGCAGACGGCCCCACGATAATCAGCGCCCACCACAAAAGCGTTTTCAGCAGCCCTTTCTCAAGATTTAAAATCAGACCGATGAACGGAATTGAAATTCCGTAATACACAAGCGTGAGCGTGAGATACCCAAGGGCGGCGTCGCTAAATTTCTCCATACGCCCGGCAATGAACTGCGCACGGATGTATGTGATGATGAGACCGGGGATAATAAACGCGGCGACCAGGTAGATGTTATTCAGATCTTTTAGATCAGGCACCAGTTCACTCCTCCCCGGTCACGCATAGCCGCGCTTTTCCTTGTCCCTGCGCTTGGCCTCCACGGCCACTTGCGCCTCGACGGGGGAGGGGTAGTGGTCGCGCCGCACGGTGCTGGCCCGGCTGATCCGCCCCCATTCCCGCATCAGGTCGCAGCCGCCGAACAGGTCGAGTTGGAGGGTAAGACGTAGAGCCGGCGCATGTTCTGCACCTCGTCCGCCCGGCGGAGCTGCACGCAGTTCATGGGCGATGTATCCGGGCGATGGTGGCTTGGCTGACGTTGAAGTTGCGGGCAACGCTGCGCTGGGTTTCGCCGGTATCGAGGCGCTGTAGGGCTTCCCGCTGCTGGAAGTGGGTCAGCTTAGGCTTGCGGCCGAACTTGACGCCCTTGGCCTTGGCGTCGGCCCGGCCCCGTGCCGTGCGATCAAGGATGCGGCGGCGTTCGAGCTTGGCGGATACGCCTAGGACCGCCAGCACCACCTCGGCAAAGTCGCCGCTTGTGTCCACAACCGGCTCGGCCAGGGAGCACAGCCCGGCCCCGGCGGTGTGCATATCGCGGGCGAGGATCAGGAGATCGGTTAGATCACGGGCCAAGCGGTCCGCGGCTGGAATGATAACCAGGTCGCCAGCCGCCAGTGTGGCCATCAGCTTCTTGAGCTGTGGCCGGTCGGCCGTGGTGCTGGTGATCTTGTCGGCGAAAATGCGCTCGCACCCGGCGGCAGCGAGCTGCGCCCGCTGGTTGGCTAGATCTTGGGCTTCGGTGGACACGCGGGCATAGCCGAAAATCATGCCGCATTATGCATCAGATATATGCATCAAGACAGCCTAACTTCACCACCGCGCCCGTTTTGATTCAAAAATTTGGAGTTTTGCATCAAAACGGACAGAGGACGGCATAAAACCGCTTTCAGGTCGCTAGTTTGCTCTATCAAAAACTATATTTTTTCGGCCGGAACGTGCCTTGAGAAACGGCTTTGGCTCTCTCGAAAGGAGACCCATTGTGACCGTTCAATTTTCGCTTCACCTGCTTATTGCGGGCGCTTACTTGCTGCTCGCGTTGACACATTTTCATCCGTAAGAGTGGAGGGCCACACGGCCCTCCACTCATTCCTCAATGACGGCACGGCGCACAGCGCCTCAAGCAGCGGGTGAGTGAGTTCCCGCCTGCGCCTCAAGCCAGCGATGACGCGGCTCGCTACGCGGGGCGCGAGGGCTACCGCCAGCACATTGCCCGACCGGTGCGGGGTGCCGGTGCAATGCAACTGCATCGGGGTCACGCCATCGCTGACCTCGAACGTCAGCCGGGCGCTCACGTCAAAGCTAACGTGTTCGGACACCTTGCGGATGCCTTCTGGTAGCTGCTGCTCGCTCTCAGCCTCGCCAATCTCGGCCTGATCGGGGCGCTTTGGCGAATGCGATAATCGCCGCCTCAATCTTTCAATGTCGAGCGCACTCTCTTAGGTTGCCTTTCGTGGAACAAAACATGCACGAGCGACTTGGCGGTGTTAGACAATAAGCCAAGCCATTGTCCTGTCAGGACGCTAACCAATGGCAAAATGGGGTACCGATCTACGATGACGAAGCTCATCAGCCGCCTTTTTGGGAAAGGCGATGACACCGAAAACTTTCCTGGTCGTCCTTACCGGGTTGTTGGTGGGGCGCTCATCATAGGCGGGATCGCTGTTGTTTCTCCAGGGCCTCGGGATGCCTTACTTGCTTACCTGAATAACACTTGGAAGCTTGGACTTTCCCTGGATGCTCCTTGGTGGATTGGCCTGCTGCTCATTGGCCCCGGCATCTTCCTGTTCGTCTTAGGCTTCATCAGGGATCGGGATGGAACCAGCAAGGGTCAATTTGTGGCGATCCGCCACCAGTCGTTTCAGCCCCTGGCCGCCAATCTGCCCTCTGACACGCTACCAGCACGCATGCGGCGGCGGAGAGTTCAGGTCTACGACTGCGATCAATCTTCATTCATGAACAGTCAACCGGTCGATCCGACCGGCGCCGTCCGCCTGCAGGAGAAACTTGCGCAGCACATTGCCGGCGTCCGCCGCAGCGATCCGGATGCGGCTCTTGGCTACTACGGGATCGTGCACATCCCGTTCCAATTCTTAACCGGCTGCAGCATCTCGACCTTCCCGGAAGTTGCCCTGTTCGAGTTGAACAGAAACGACAACAAATGGCATGAGCTTAAGGCCGGCGATGGAGCAAACCTAAAGCCAAAGCTTACCCAGGTTGCTGATCCAGCGAACCCAACTGCCGCCGTTATGCGGATTGAAATCAGCTACCCAGTACCTACCGCCGAGGTGGCGAAAATCATTCCGGGTCCTTATCGAGAATATACGCTCCGCATCGAAGCGCCGGCTATTGATAAGGTCACGCACTACGGTCAAGTTCACGCCATATGCAAGCTGTTCCGCCAAGCGCTGGATGAGATCCACAACGACCTAGACAGCGGCTTTCCGGTCCACGTCTTCTACTCAGGCCCAGTGAGTTTAGGCTTTAGCCTTGGGCGGCAAATCAGCCGCACCATCCACAATCGTGTCTTCGTCTACAACTACACCTCGCAGAATAACCCAGCCTACGCTTGGGGCGTCGATGTTACGCGCGACACGCCTCCACATGAAATGGTCGTCAAACCAACACTCGTTGTCCCCTGAGGTGTGAAATGTGGATGTTTGATCTCAAGGCGGATTTTCAAGTATTCTACGATACGCATGTTCGTCTGGGCACAACGCGCCGGAACGATCTTGCCGCAAAACGTGACCTCAATCTGAACCGCCTGAACGCTGGACTGAACGATCTGACTGCGGAGACCGGACTACCGCGTCCCTATCCAACGACCTGGTACAACCAGGGCAGCTATGCGATGCACACCCTCAACCAAGATCCATCAGATACTAACGACTTCGATATCGATGTTGGATTGATATTCAACAAGGACGATCTGCCATCTGATCCGCTTAAAGCACGCCAGCGCATTGCAGATGCGCTTGCTAAACGATGCACGAATTTCACCCAGGAGCCGACCGCCAAGAAGAATGCGGTGCGGGTTGCTTATGCCGATGGATACCACATCGATTTTGCGATCTATCGCACCTACACGGATGCCACAGGCACCCTCCATACGGAGCATGCGAGCACATCTTGGAAGCCCCGCGATCCGATGGCGGTCAATACGTGGTTCAACAAATGCGTGACTGAGAAAAGCCCCAAAGCCATGCCTGTCCTCGGGTACTACCCGAAGGTCAAGGACGGGCAGTTCCGACGCATTGTCCGCTTCCTCAAATGGTTCTCCCGTTCACGCGCCTCATGGAGCTTGCCCGGCGGCCTCATCGTGTCGACTCTCGTGGCAGAGGTCTACGTTCCGAACGACACCCGCGATGATCGGGCGCTTTACGATACGATCATCGCTCTCAAGAACCGCCTCGATATTCACACCAAAGTCTACAATCCAGTTTCAGGCAACGAATTTACAGAAAACACTGAGATCCAAAGCCAGGTAAACCGTCTGAAAAAACAGATCAATGCGGCTGCCGCCAAGCTCAGTCCCCTATTTGACCAGGAAAATTGCACGAGAGACAAGGCCAGATCTGCTTGGGATTGGGTTTTCAACCATTCATTTTGGGCAGATAAAGAGAAAGTTATCAAGGCCGCGCTGGATGAGGAGATCACAGCGTCCGCCCTCATGCCATACTTCGTAAAAATTAAATGCGAGCTGGCCGGCAGACAAGGTGGTCGACCTTATCGCACGTATGCGAGCGGCGGCGGGGTCTTACAGAAGAACGTGCATCTCAAATTTACTGTCGAAGGTACAAACGTTCCGCACCCGTTCCTAGTCACTTGGGAAATTCGTAACAGCGGCGACGAAGCTTCGGACGACAATGCGCTGAAACACTCAAGCCCGCCGAGCAATGACTACACGCATTGGACGAGTACGGCTTACAAGGGCAACCATCAGATGATCTGCACAATCACCAAGGGGGGAGCTATCGTCGCGCAAACGGCGCATCTGGTGCGTATCGCGCCCGGCAAGTGGTGGCGTCGCTAGTGGACAGACACCGACGAACGCGCCACGTGCCTGCCTGCTAACAGGCTGCTATTGCTCTAAAAAGTGCGTCACCTTGTGCATGTTTTGTTGGCGTCAGAGCACTAGACTGCCAACAGCTCACCCCTCTGGGTTGTACAGCGTTGTGAAAGGAACTCGGCCTTGAGCTTCCATGCCCGGTCGGTCCCGCTGCATGCGAACCGCACGCGGTCGGGGCCATAGCGGGCGTTGAGCTGGTCTACCAATTCCATCATGCGCACTCGGTGCAGCTGATCCGGCCGGATGAACAAGGAGCTTTGCATCTGATCGGCTGGCGCCAGGTTGGGGAACAGCACGCCGCTTTTCTTGTAGCGGACCTCTGGTCGGTAGATCCCTTTCAAACCCCATGAGGCGGCGCAGGTCAGGCGGTTGGTGTCGGCTGTCGCAATCGTCAGTTTGACGTGCCGGGTGGCGTGGTACGGGCCTGTCGCAAACTCAGGCGGTCCCTCCTATGGCCCAATCCCGAGTTTGCGACAGGCCGGGATCGCCGGATTTGACTGGCCTGGTGTTCAGCCCTTTGCGGTCATGCTGTTGGCGCGGGCACGTGGGAAGTAGCTGTAGAAGGTGTCCCGGTTGACGCCGAGGCGCTTGGCGATAACGGCGACGCTGATTGTGCCCGCTGCCAGCATGGCGCGGGCGGCCTCGAGGTCGGCCTCTGTGAGCTTCTTCGGCCGCCCGCCCTTGCGCCCGCGGGCTAAGGCCGCCTTCAGGCCCTCCATGGTTCGCTCGCGGTTCAGGTCGAGGAAGTACTCGGCCATGGCCCCGTGCATCTGCAGGGCAAAGCGGCCATGGGCGGTGGCGCTGTCGAATTGCTCAGTGAGCGAGCGGAAGTGGATCTCCTTCACCCGCAGCCCGTCGATGGTGCGCATCATCTCGACCAGTGAGCGGCCGAGGCGATCGAGCTTCCAGACCACGAGCACGTCCTCGGGACGCAGGTAGGCGAGGGCGGCCTCGAACTCAAGCCGCCGGGTTCCAGCCTTGCCGGACTTCTTCTCCTCGAACAGGCGCTCGCACCCGGCCTTAATCAGCGCGTCGCGCTGGAGGTCGAGGTTCTGATCGAGGGTAGAAACGCGGGCATATCCGACGAGCATGTCGGGATCGTGCCAGAATAGCCTTTACCCGGCAATAGAAAAGCCGACACGTTTTTCCGACAGAAACTACGCTTTTGTGGGCAACTCGCGACGTCCTGCCGCTCAGTGTCGGGAAAACGGTCGGATATCCGACAGTTTTAGGAGGACGTCCGCTCTCAGCCGATCCCGAGCCCGCGGATGAGGCCGATGCTGACCGCGATGAGGACGGCCAGCGAGGCGGTCACCGCCAGGGTCACCCGGCCGCCGACCCGGGCGAGCACGCGCACGTCGACGCCGAGCCCGAGGGCGGCCATGGACAGCACCGTCAGCACACCTGCAAGCTGCGTCAGCGGCTTGACTGCCACGTCCGGGATCAAGCCCAGGGACCGGAACGTCGCCAGGATCAGGAAGCCGAGGATGAACCACGGCACCAGCTTGGTCAGACCGGGGCGGCCCTTCGAAACCGCGCCTTCCATCCCCGGCTCGCGGGGCAGACGCGGGGCAATCAGCGAGAACGCCACCACGACGGGGCCGAGCATCAGCACGCGCACGAGCTTGACCAGGGTGCCCACCTGCGTCGACAGCAGGCTGACCGGCACGGTGGCGGCCAGCACCTGCGGCACCGCGTAGACAGTGAGCCCGGCCAGCACCCCGTACTGGTTGTCGCTCATGCCGGCGAGCGGAACGAACAGTGGCAACCCGAGCACCATCAGCACGCCGAGCACCGCGGTGAACGCAATGGCGGCGGCGATGTCCTTGGGCTGGGCCCCGATCACCGGCGCAACCGCGGCGATGGCCGAGTTGCCGCAGATGGCGTTGCCGCAGGCCACCAGGATCGCCATCCGTGCCGGCAGGCCGAGCGCCCGGCAAATCGCCACGCTGGCGGCGATACCGATCACGACGGTGCCGACGATGCCGGCGAGTAGCGCCGGGCCGGAGGCGAGGATCGCCCCGAGGCTGAGGGAGGCGCCGAGCAGGACAACCGCGACCTCGAGGAGTTGCTTGGCCGAGAAGGCGATGCCGGTCCGGAACCGCGGGTGCGGCGTCCAGGCGGTGCGCACCGCGATGCCGATCAGGATCGCCAGAACCAGGGCCTCGACGTAGGGGTGGCCGGCGACGCGCTCCTCGACCGCCTGTGCGGCCACCGCCACGGCGGTGATCACCGCGCACAGGCCGATGCCCGGCAGCATGGAGGTCGCGCGCTCGGATTGGGTGCCGGTGCCAGGCGACACCGCCGCCGTGGAGCCCATCTTTGTCGAGACTGGTTCGGGGGAGGCCTCAGGGCTCACGACAGCCTCTCCGGAGGTACTGAGAGCGGAACGGGGAGAAAACGTTTGCTGCACGGGCGCAAGAGAGAAGGAGCCTCTCCGGGCGCGAAAAACTTCGGAAGACGCGTCCATTGCTGACGCGCGTCCCAAGCGCGACACTGACGATCATGCGCACCATTCCTGACAAGCGGTCGACCATGAAGACGTTCGATCCTTTCGGCGAGCCTGTGGCTGACGGCGTGGCGCGCGCCTACTCGTCCACCTCCTCGACCGGCGATCGCATAGCCCGCCGGACTGGCGGCGCGGTGTTCTGGACGCTGGCGCTGGCGATCTTGGCAGGACGCATCTACGCCTTCGACATGCCGGCTGTGCAGAGCGTCGCCACCTACGCCACCCAGGTTGTCGCCCTTCGCTGAGCCTCGCGCAGCGCGGCCCTCAATAGGTATCGGATAGGTAGGTCGCGATCGCGCGGCCGTCGGCCTCGTCGATCGGAGCGTGGTAGATCTTGATCATCTTGCTCACCTCCGCCTCCCAAAAGGCCTTACCTTTCCCCGGCGGCTGAGTGGCGATGTAGTCGACCGAGTGGCAGGTCTGGCAATTGCCCTGAGCCGCCTCGAAGCCGGCCTGATGAGCCGTGTCCTTGGGGGCCCGGAACTGCGCCGTGGGCTCGGGGACATCGTAGCGCACCGGAGCGGCGAGCACCGCTCCGGTCAAGCCCGCGGCGATCAGAGCCGGGAGCACGAGGCCCGCGAGCGCCGGGATGGTGAGAACCGCGCGAAGAACCTTCCTCATCCTCACCTCCCTCACGCCGCCCGCACCCGGGTGGTCTCGACCACGTTGCGCATGTAGCCGGCCTGGTTCCAGCGCGGCTCCATCGGCTGCGCGCCGCCGTCATTGCTGGTCGCTCGCACTCGGATCGCATGCGCCCCCGCGGGCAGGTCGACGTCGAGCGTCCAAGTTCGAAAGGCGTAGGGTCCGAGATCCTGCCCCAGCTTGCCCTGTGCCCAGGACTTGTCGTCGACGGATACCTCCACCGCCTTGATCCCGGAGCCGCCGTCAAAGGCGATGCCGCGCAGTGGCACCGGTCCCGCTTTCACCTGCATCTCGTCGGTCAGGTTCGTCAGGAACGAGCGTACGTTCAAGCGCCCGATCGGCACTGTGGCGGCGGCTGGCTTGCCCGGCTCGGTACAGGCGCAAGCATTGTCTGGGATGCGGTAGGCCGTCTTCATCCAGAAGCCCTCGAACGGCTTGTCGAGCACGGTGATCGCGTTGAGGTGCTTAACCCAGTAGGTGCCGTAATAGCCCGGCACTACGAGGCGCAGTGGATAGCCATTGAGCCAGGGCAGGTCCTCGCCGTTCATGGCCCAGGCCAGCATCACCTGTCCGTCGCGGGCGTGTTCGAGCTTCAGCGACTTGGCGAAGTCGGGCGTCTCCGGGATAACGGGCCCGTCCAGCCCTTCGAAGGCGACCTCGGCCGCCCCCGCCTTGACGCCAACCCTGTCGAGCACCGCTTTCAGCGGCACGCCGGTCCAGCGGGCACAGCCCATGGCGCCGTTGGCGAGCTGGCCGCCGGCCATACGTGGCTCGAAGAAGCCCCGGGAATTGCCCGAGCACTGATTGACCGCCACGATCTCTGTTGGGCCAAACAGACCTTTGAGGTCGGTGAGGGACAGAGACACGGGTCTGTCGACATGACCCTTCACGTCGAGCCGGAAGGCGTCCGGGTCGATTTGGGTCGGGATGTCGGCGAGGTGGTAGCGCACGAAGAAGGCGTCGTTGGGTGTGATCGCGCTCTCGTCAAAGACGGAGAACGGCGTCTCCAGCTGCGGCGGCCGCGCTGTCATCTGCAGGAGCGGACGCTTGCCCGGGTAGGCCACCAGCGGGCGCTCGCCGTTGCCGAACGGAAGGTCTACTTCGCGCGCCAGCGCTCGGCGGCTGGCAAGGGCTAGGGCGCCCGCGCCGAACAGCATATCACGTCTCAGCATGTTCTCGTTCCTCGCATCTCTCTTCGCATGCCGTTCAAGCGTGCAGCCCGAGGCCGAGGAGCCGGTCGGCGTTGCGCCAGAGGGCGGCTTCCAGGGACTCGTCGTTGAGGCCGAGCGAGCGGAAGTCCTCGACGCCCTGGCCCATCGGCCGGAACGGGAACGATGAGCCGAACAGGAACTGGTCCTTCATGAAGCCGTTCGCCGCCTCCACGTAGAGGCCGCCGCCCGGCGCGAACGTGTACATGTCAGGCGAGACGAACACGTTCTCGTTGCGGAAGGCCACTGTCACCATGTCGGCGACATTCGGGTAGAACCCGTGGCAGCACACAAGCGGCAGCTTCGGGAAGGTCTTGGCGACCCGGTCCACCGCGAGCGGGTCGTTGAGGCGCAGGTCTGGCGTCGTCGGGCCCGACATCACGAAGGCCGGGACCTTAAGATCCTGGCAGAGTTCGTAGAGCGGCATCAGGCGCTCGTCGTCGGCGCGCATAGCGTCGCCGTAGAAGCCGGCATCGAGGTTGATCCCCTTGAAGCCCAGTTCGGTCACGGCGCGCTTGGCCTCCGCCAGAGCGGCGTCGCGGCCGAGTTCAACAGGATCGACCGAGGCGATGCCGACGAGCCGCTTCGGATCGTGGCGGACGACCGCGGCAAGAGCGTCGTTTGGGACCCGCACCCCCGGGACCGAGCGGGCGACCATCACGGCGACGTCGATCCCGGCGCCGTCCATCTCGGCGGAAAAGCCTTCGACATCCATGCCGCGGGTGAAATGGTCGATCTCCGTCGTACCGACGCGTTCATTCAGCCAGCGCACGACACCGAATTCCGGCGTGTCGGGCTCAGCGCCGAAAAACTTGTGCAGGAAAGTTGGACGGCTGCGCATGTCTGCGATGGGCATGACTTTCGGCTCCGTATGCGGGACAGGGACGGTGCACGGAACCGCGCACCGGATTGAGAACGTCAGTGCGAGACGGCTTCGAGTACCTTGCCGCGGGTCTCGACGCCCAGGGTGAGGACGAGGACGGCAGCGATCAAAAAACCACCCGCACCGACCTGGAAGGCGGTGGCCGGCCCGTAGTTCTGAACCAGCACCGGTACGATCATCGGCCCCAGGATTGCGCCGATCCGCCCGAAGGCCGAAGCAAAGCCCGCCCCCGTCGCACGGGCCCGGGTTGGGTACAGCTCCGGGGTGTAGGCGTAGAGACAGCTCCACATGCCGAACATGAAGAACTGCATCACGAACCCGGAGACGAACAGCCACGTCTGATCGACGGCGTTGCCGTAGAAGTAAGCTGCGACCGCGGCGCAGACGAGAAAGATAGCGGTTGTGGGCTTACGGCCGACCTTCTCCAGCATCAGTGCGGCGGTGAAGAAGCCCGGGATGCCGCCGATAGTGATCAGGGTCACGAAGCCGACCGAGCCGACGATCGAGAAGCCGCGCTCCTTGAGCAGAACCGCGATCCAGGAATTGAGCCCGAAGAAGCCGATCAGCGCGAAGAACCACATTCCGAAAGCCATCAGCGTACGCATCCGGTAGGCGGGCGAGAACAAGGTCGCGATGGGGTTCTGATGCGGCACTGGCGCCGAGACGGCGGCTACAACAGAGGGGGCGACCGGCGGCAGCGGGCGACCAGTGGCCCGCTCGACCTCCCGCTCCATCATCGACATCACGGCATCCGCCTCGGCATGGCGGCCATTGTCGGCAAGCCAGCGCGGTGACTCCGGCATGGAGCGGCGCACCACGAGCACCACCATCGAGAGCAGGCCCACGATGGCAAACGCCCAGCGCCAGCCGAGATAGGGCAGTACAAAAAAGCTGATCGCACCCGAGAGCACGTAGCCGATCGCCCAAAAGCCCTCCATGAACGCGATGTACTTGCCGCGTACATTGGCGGGCACAATCTCGGAGACCATCGCCTGGGCCACCGGCGCCTCGCCGCCGACGCCGACGCCGATCAGGAAGCGACAGACCATCAAGGCCGTGAGGCTCCAAGCAGCGGCAGCGGCGAGGCTGGCGAAGCCCCACACCAGCATCGTGGCCTGGAACACTGTCTTGCGCCCGAAGCGGTCGGAGGCGGTTCCGGCGATCACATTGCCAATGAGCTGGCCCGCGAAGGTCATCGCGGCGAGTTGGCCGGCCTCGGTTGGGGTAAGGCCAAAGGCTACGACGATCGAGCCGAGCAGAAACGTCAGGAGCGCCACGTCGACCTGGTCGACGAGCCAGGCGGAGGCGATAATCGCGAAGATCTTACGCTGGTAGCGTGACATCGGCAGCCGCTCCAAGCGTCCGGCGATGTTTGTGGTGGCCGCGGCCGCAGCCCTATCAGAAGCGCTGAGTTCAACCCCCATCCCAATGGGGGCGTCTGTTGCGAGTTGCATGGCGTATCTCCCAGGCGTTTCCTGATCCGTGCCCAGGACGTGCGCCGCGAGCGCCCTCCGAGCCATTTTGAGCCTGAAGACTGTCTCTCATCCAATCGGAGCAACTGGATGGAGTGCGGCATCATTTTTCTACTCGAGGCTCACCGTACGTAGCAGCTCTTCTCTTTTTCACCCGATTCGCGCAAATATAATTCTATTTTGGCCCTATAGACAGAGGTTATGGCACTCAATCTCCATCTCCTACGGCTGTTTGCGACTGTGGCTCAGAGCGGGAGTTTCTCCCGTGCAGCCGAGGAGCTGCACATCAGTCAGCCCGCAATTTCGAAGGGCGTGCGCGACTTCGAACTGCAGGTCGGATGTCGGTTGCTCGACCGGGGCACCCGGGGCGTACGCACGACCCGCGAAGGCGAGGCTCTCCTCAGGCATGCCAAAACCCTCTTCGCAATAGAACGAGCGGCGGAAGAAGAGTTAAACGTTCTGAGAGGACTGGGCTGCGGCGTATTACGGATAGGTGCAAGTACAACAATCGCGGTGTACATGATACCGTATTACCTAGGAGTATTTCATCGAAAATATCCAGGCATAAAATTGAGTATCACCAGCACCAATACCAGAGATATAACCAAACTATTGGTTTCGCACGAAATAGATATTGCCTTAGTCGAAGGACCCGTCGAGGAACCGTGTGTTCTCAGCGAAGCTTGGCGCAAAGATGAAATGGTGCTTATTGCTTCACCAGAGCATGTCCTTGCAAATGCAGCAAAGCCAATCGACCCGGCTCTCGTAGCACAAGAAACGTTTATTGCGAGAGAGTTAGGATCCGGGTCACGTGAGGTGGTCGCCGCTGCCCTGGATACAATGCAGATCTGCCCGGTTCGCCAGCTTGAAGTCGGCAGCACGGAAGCGATCAAGCAACTCGTTGCGAGCGGTCTCGGTGTGGCGATTGTCTCGGTCGCTACAATCCGCGATCAAATGGCTAACGGTACACTGGTAATTATTCCGGTCCAGAACCTGCACGTTGAGCGGACTCTATGGCAGTTGAGTGTACATGGGCGCTTAGCTAATCCGGCGACAATTGCATTTAACAAACTCATACGTCTCTAACTTCACGTTTCGCCGCCAGCGCCGGTTATCAGAGCTGATTGGTCGTGTGATGCCCCGGCGGCAGGCCATATAGCCCCGCGCTATACGAACAACCCCACCGGTCGGGAAAACGATCGAATAAACGACGCGCCGCCTTATATGACTATAGCCCTATTTGTATACGATGAGACCGGTGATTTTTTGGATCAAGAATTGAAGCCTGCCGAGATGCGGACATGGTTCCGGCGCACGGTCTGGCTTGAGCATATCTGCCGGAATGCGGCCCTGTCGTGTGCTCGGCGAGGATCTCTCGCGAGCGGAACTTGTTCGTGCTTTGCCCGGCATTGGCTGGCAGGCGGTATTCACGGAGCGAAGGGGCTGGCGTCTTGATTTCCGGGAGCACGCGCTTGTAGATCTCAGGCCGATTAACGATGCCCTCTACCAATCCCGCCCATCACCTCGCGCGCCTTACAGATGCTGCCGCGACACTCAGCACGCCTGCGGAGGTCGCGGCGTGGAGTTCCGCGGTATCGGCCGAGATTGAACGCCTCCAAGCCAAGGGGATGCGGCTTCGCGAAGCTGCGCTCCGTTCGTCGAACCAACGCAGGATCGCCAAGGCCGATGGCTTCTGCGCTGCCGTGGAACCCGAGTTGAACCGTGCCGCTGTCGCCGTGCGCGCGGTCAATACAATGTTCTTCATCGACCCGCCGAGCACGGCGAGACATTAGTCACAGGGTCTCATACAGAGCGCATCCCGGCGAAGCGACCTTATGCTCGACAGCAACGCCGCGGCGGTTTTTCAGCTAAGACTTGGCAGTTCAGCAATGGTGCCCCACTTCAGAGCGCCCAGCACGGCGACTTTCACGGGCGACATCCACGAGGAAGCGCCCCCAGTCGACCGATCGTTTTTACAGAACGGAAGCATCGATAGGTTCCGTTGGATCGAACCTTCAAGCTCGACGATGGTGGAGAACGCCAGAGTGGAGCCCCCCCTTGATCCAAGCCGCGTTTTTGTCCCCGGTCACCGAACAGGATCATCCGCATTGCCGCGGCAGTGCTACGGCGGCACAGGAGAAGACGAACGCGTGTCCGCAGGGTGGTGAGTGGTCCCCCGACCGAGACAGGGACACCCCGACACCCGGCCTGGAGCCGCGGCTGTTCCCGTACGTCTGGCGCCACTCGAAGCGCGACCAACTTGCCATCTGCATGGTCGTCCTGGCCTCGGTGCCATTCTACTTCGCTTCCCTCGACCTGCCCAAGCGCATCGTCAACGACGCGATCATCGGCAAGGCGTTCGCCCACGGCGAGGCGACCGCGCCGTTCCTGGATTTCGAGATCGCGTGGCCTGCCTCCCTCGGTGGCGGTCGGACCGAGCTTTTCAATGGCTTCCACGCCGATCGCCAGGGACTGTTGCTCTGGCTGTCCGGGCTGTTCCTCATCCTCGTCCTGATCAACGGTGCTTTCAAGTTCCGGATCAACCTGCAGAAGGGGGTTTTGGGTGAGCGCATGCTGCGACGCCTACGCTTCCAGCTGTTCTCCCTGATGTTGCGCTTTACCCCTGAAACCCAGCGCGAGGTGAAATCCTCCGAAACCGCGACCATCATCCGCGACGAGGTCGAGCCGATCGGCTCCTTCATCGGCGACGCGATCGTGGTGCCCGCCCAACTCGGCACGCACGCCGCGACTGCGCTGGCCTTCATTCTGATGCAGAACGTGTGGCTCGGACTGGCCGCCGGCGCGATAGCCGGCGTGCAGATAGCCGTCATTCCTCGGCTCAGGCACGCGATCTTACGCCTCAGTCGTCAGCGTCAGATCGACTCCCCCAACCTCGCCGGCCGTGTCGCGGAGGTGCTGGACGGACTCGATGCCGTGACGGTCAATAACAGCGTCCGCTGGGAGAGAGCTGAGATCAGCGGCCAGCTCCATGGGCTCTATGACCTGCGCCTACAGATCTATCGGCGCAAGTTCGCGATCAAGTACTTCAACAACCTGCTCGCGCAGGTGACACCGTTCCTATTCTATGCTGTCGGCGGCCTGCTCGCCCTGAAGGGCGAGCTCAGCATCGGCCAGCTGGTCGCGGTTTTGGCAGCCTACCGCGACTTGCCTCCACCGCTGAAGGGACTGATCGACTGGGACCAGCAGCGCCTGGACGTCGAGGTGAAGTACGAGGCGATCGCCGCACATTTTGGTGCACAGCGCCTGCGGCTGGCCGATGCGACTCGATCAGATCTGCCGCAGGACCAAATCCGCGCCGTGACGTCGGATGGACTCGTCCTGCGTGACCCGCAGGAGGGCCGGTCGGTGACGATCGCGGACCTGCACATCGCCCTGCCGGCGCAGGTCGGGCTTCACTCGCCCGGGACTAGCCTCGCGCACCAGTTCGCGCGCGCACTTGCCGGGTTGCAATCACCGGCGGCCGGGGCGCTCTCCATCGGCACCCTCAACCTTGTAACGGCCGGGCGTGCCGCACGAGCGCGGCGCATCGGCTACGCCGGTCGTGATCCAGTCCTGTTCCCCGGTACCATCCGTGACAACCTCGTCTATGGACTGCGCACGGCGCCACAGTCGCACCCTAAGGATGCTCAGCACCTGTCTGAGGCACACCGGACGGGCAACTCCCCAGACCCGGTGGACACACAGTGGGTCGACCTCGCCGCGCTCGGTGCGTCTGACGCCCGCGAGCTCGACCTGCGGATGCTGGATCTGCTTTCCCGACTCGGCATGGATGAGGATCTCTACCGGTTCGGTTTGACCGCGACCTCGCGCTGCGACGGCACGCCTTTGGGCGAACGCATGATCGCGGCGCGCCGGCACCTGCACCGCCGGCTCGTCGCCAGCGGCAAGGCTGATCTCGTCCTGCCGTTCGAGTCGGAGGAATACAATCCGCGTGCGACAATCGCGGAGAACCTGCTGTTTGGCGTGCCGACAGATCCAGCCCTCGTTGGCCGACGCCTCTCGTCGGAGCCGCGCTTCCGCGCTGTGCTGGCGGAACACAGCCTGCTCAATGACCTCGAATGTCTTGGTGTGGCGGTCGCCCGCACGCTCGTCGAGATCTCCCGCGGCCTTCCACCTGGACATGCCCTGTTTCGTTGCTTCCCAGTGATTGAGCAGGAGGCTCTACCCGAGGTCGAGCGGCGGCTCGCCGCGCTTGGAGATCGCGCGCTTCCGGACAGGACCGGCGACGACATCTTCCTCGCCCTGGCGCTGTCCTACGTCGAGCCGTCCCAGCGGCTCGGGCTGCTCGATCCGGCATTGTGCCGGCGGCTCGTCGGTGCGCGCGAACCGCTCCAGACGCAGCTGCGTTCGGAAGGCAAGCCTGATATCGAGCCGTTCGATCCGGATCGCATCAATATGCGCAGTTCGATGCTGGACAATCTCCTGTTCGGACGCATCGACACAACGCGGATGAACGCCGAGGCCGATATTCAGGAGCACGTCCGAGCCGCCGTGCGGCACTTCGGGCTTGAAGGCGACGTGCGGATCCGCGGGCTCGACTATGGCGTCGGAAACCGTGGCCGGCTCCTCACGGTGCGGCAGCAAGCGTCGATCGAGCTTGCCCGTGCCGTCCTGCGTCAGCCGGATCTCCTCGTTCTGGACGGCACGCTGCGGCACCTTGAGGACTGTGCAAGCGTGATCGAGGCGCTCACGTCGGGCCCGCTCGCGCCTGAAAGTCTTCTGGTCGTGACGGACACCGCCGAGGAAGCGGCTCTATTGCCGGTCCGCGTCACGGTGGAACGATCCGGTGCTGTGCACGTCGTGCAAGCCTCTCCTCCCGTGGTACTGGCCTGACGCGTGTGGCTGAAAGAGCGGGCCTTCGCGTCGCTTGGCGCGGCCAGGACAAGCAGGGTGGGCCATCGTGCGATGTCATCGGCGATGCCAGCCGAACTGCCGGGGCGGAGCGATATTGCAGCTGCCCCGCCCTTGTCCAGACTTTGCCACCGGTATCCAGGCGGAGAGACGGCGAACCTTAGTACTACTGTGTCACAAACTTTGGGTGTAGGGTTGGCGATTCAATCTCGTGATGGAGCGAGGCATGGATCGCTTGAACACCCCGCTAGCTGCCGACCAGCTGCGTTTTGCGGCCTATCTGGAGGCTTCGTCAGGCGTTCTGGGCCATGCTGATCGGATCGCACCGCTGAAGGCCTACTGTACGGGCCTCCTTCTGCCGGGTGCTCGTAAAGCATTGAGCCGATGGCGGCCCGGATCGCGCCGGCGCGTGTCCAGGCCACCCATCAGGCGCTGCATCACTTCGTGGCCAAGGGCGAATGGTCGGACAGCGCTTTGCTGGCTCAGGTACGCAGCGAGATTCTGCCTGTGATCAAGAGCCAGGGCCCGATCCAGGCCTGGATCGTCGATGATACAGGCTTTCCCAAGAAGGGCCGCCACTCGGTCGGGGTGGGACGGCAATACTGCGGTCAGATCGGCAAACAGGACAACTGCCAAGTTGCGGTGACGCTCTCGGTGGCCAACACTCAGGCCAGCCTGCCGGTGGCCTATCGCCTCTACCTGCCGGAAGCCTGGGTCCAGGATCCCGCGCGGCGCAGCAAGGCTGGCGTGCCCGAGGATATTTGTTTTCAGACCAAACCAGAGATCGCGCTGGATCAGATCCGAGCGGCCTTGGCCGATGGGGTGCCACCCGACCTCGTTCTGGCAGATGCCGGATACGGGATCGACACAGCCTTCCGCACGGCCCTGACGGCTTTGGGCTTGCGCTACAGTGTGGGCGTTCAGTCCTCGACGAGCCTGTGGGCCCCCGGAACGGCACCCCTGCCGCCCAAACCCTGGAGCGGACGCGGGCGCCCACCCACTCGGGTGCGACGCAGCCCTGAGCAAAAGCCCCTCTCGGCAGAAAAGCTGGCCCGGTCTCTGCCGGAGCCCGCCTGGCAGCATGTCACATGGCGCGCTGGCACAAACGGTCTTCTAGCATCACGCTTTGCGGCCGTGCGGGCCCGCCCGGCGCATCGGGATGAGCTGCGACACGAGCCCCGTCCCGAGGAGTGGTTCCTGATCGAGTGGCCGGAGGGCGAGGATGCGCCAACCAAGTACTGGCTCTCGACCCTGCCGCCAGAGACGCCCCTGGCCGAGTTGGTCAGTCAGACGAAGCTACGCTGGCGCATCGAGCGGGACTACCAGGAACTCAAACAGGAGATTGGGCTTGGCCACTACGAGGGGCGAAGCTGGCGCGGCTTCCATCATCACGCCAGCTTGTGCATCGCGGCCTACGGGTTCCTGGTCTCCGAGCGAGGCCGCTTTCCCCCCTCAGGACCCGACATCATCGGGCGGAAGGCGCTTGCGCTACCCGCCGGTTATAGACCCCGCGGTGCTCCCAATCCGGCCGGAGCGACACGTGCCTAACTCCATCACCACCTTGCGCCTGACGCTGGCACGGGCACTCACTCGAACCCTGGAACGATGTCCCTGCTGCCAAAAGAAATTTGTGACACAGTAGTATTAGAGGTCAAAGGCCCGGTCACGTTTTGACGTCTGGGTGGCTAGGTGCGCGCGAGAAGTTTGCGTAGCGTACGCGCGTCGATACCCAGTACACGCGCTGTCGCGCAGATGTCGTCGGTCATGATGCGCAGGATTTCCTGAGCGTGGCGTCGAGTGACAGCTTCCAGCGAGCTGTCCGCCGCACCGCTGAGCCTACATTCGTCCGATAGTTTGCGCAAGATCGCATCAATCTCGGCGGTTTCTGCCGGCCGAGCCAGGAAATCGGTCGCGCCCATGCGTAAGGCGGTAACCGCGCCTTGGAAGGTGGCACAGCACGATAGGACGACGATGCGGGCAGCGGGATCTGCTGTGATGAGCCTCGGGATCAGGCTGACTCCGCTGCCGTCCGACAGCTTGTAATCGAGGATGGCGAAGTGAGGTTGTTCAGCCGTGATGATCGCGAATGCCTCACCGAGAGATGAGGCCGCCCAGACGTGGTAGTCCAGCTGGGCCAACTCCCGCCCTCGTTGCTCTCGGCTGACCGGATCCGCGTCAGCGAGCAGGAGGCATCCGGGCCGCTCATGCGCCGCCATCGGGCAGGGCGGTGTTCGTCCCACCCGATCCACCAAACCTTTATCCCGACGCACCCAGTTCAATCCTCCAGCTTGAGCCCTGCCAGCGGCTACGTCTTGCAAGCGACATTGCCCGTCCAGAAGGTGATGGATCGAAGGCAAATTGACCTAGGTGTTTGTCATTTCTCGCCGTAAATGCGCGTCTCAGATGCGACTATAACTCGAAATGCCTATTAATTATCGAATAGTATGTCGGCGACATCTTAAAATATCCGGAGTTGACCTGAACAGCGGCCACCCGGTGACAGGTTAGGCTTTGCCGCGCTTCCCAATCCTCGATCGTCAGATTGAGTGAACCCGGCCAGCTCTCCGAAGGTACATTCAGCACGAGGAGGCGGTCCGCGACCGTATAGAGGTCATGACGCAGCTCCTCCAGTTGCGCATAGGTCGGCTTGGGTGTCGCCGTGATCGCGCAGCCCTTCGTCAATCGTGCTGCCCATTCGGCAGCTTGATCGTTCGCCTGAGTTCCAGTCATGATCAGGGCCTGTTCTGTGTGGCTTCGCCATCATACCGCCCCGAAAGAAAAGCGGCATGATGCGGGCGCCCCAAGCGCAATGCCGGTAAAGAAGCGCCGGTCGCGGGCGTCCAGAAGGTGCGCACGTGGGTGTTGATCAGGTCGGTGCGAACCAGGGCTTCGAATTAAGCCCGGTCGAACATCCGCTCTCCTACCCCCGGAACTAGGCCGCCGCGGCAGTAACCGCTACCCACAGCGTCAGTCCAGGCGGATAGCCGTTGACCCGGGCAATCAAACTGGGACCGCGGTTTGTCATAGGAGCCTCATGGTTCAGACAAGGATCTCACCCGGAAGTAGTTCGATCCAATGCATTTTTATGCTAGTTCTGATCTGGAAATTCGATCATATCCAGGCTGCTCGGTTCAGCGATGTGACCTTCGGTTACGCCAGGCCGAACGTCTCAGTGCTCAAGCCGAGGACCCGAGCCTGGATCCCACCCAAGGTGGCTACATGACCCTCGACCAACTCCGGATTTTCGTGGCGGTCGCCGAACGCGAGCACGTCACGCGTGCCGCTGAAGCGCTCAATCTCGTTCAATCCGCCGTCAGCTCGGCTGTCAGCGCCATCGAGGGGCGGCACGCCGTCAAGCTCTTCCACCGGGTTGGGCGCGGCATCGAGCTCACCGAAGCGGGCCGCATCTTCCTCGGAGAAGCGCGGGCCGTGCTTGCCCGCGCAGCGCGTGCCGAGCTGGTGCTGGCTGAACTCAGCGGCCTACGCCGCGGCACGCTGAGCATCCAGGCCAGCCAGACGATCGCGAGTGACTGGCTGCCCCGCTACCTGGTCGCCTTTCGCCGTGCCTATCCGGAGATCACCCTCAATCTGACGGTCGGCAACACCGCTCAGGCCGCGGCCGCTGTGCGCGAGGGTGGGGCCGAATTGGGCTTCGTCGAGGGCGCGCTCGACGATCCGGCGCTGGCCAGCACGACGGTAGCCGAGGATCAGCTCATGCTCCTCGTCGCCCCTGACCACCCCTGGGTAGGGCGCAGTGAGCTGTCGCTGGACGAGCTTGCGGAGGGCAGCTGGGTGTTGCGCGAGCCGGGCTCTGGCACGCGCTCGGCCTTCGAGGAGACCCTGGCCCAGCGCGGGTTCGCGCCGACACGTCTGACGGTGATGCTTGAGCTGCCTTCGAACGAGGCGGTGCGGTCCGCGGTCGAGGCGGGCGGCGGAGCAACCGTGCTCTCGGCCTCGGTGGCTGCGGCAAGCCTCAAGGCCGAGACGCTTTGTCATGTGCCTTTCGACTTGCCGAAGCGGGCGTACCGGATGCTGCGTCACAAGGAGCGCTACCGCAGCCGGGCCGCCGACGCGCTCCTCGACTTGATCAAGACCGCTCCTGCGAGGACAGCCTGACTGCTAAGGCTGCGGTCTCATGCTGGCGAGGTAATCGACGATGGCGGGCACGTCCGTATCGTCGATCGGTGCCTTGTAGATGTGGATCATCTTGTTGACCGTCGCACTCCATTCAGTCCTGGAGCGCTTGGGTTGGGTCAGCACCATCCCGGCCGAGTGGCAGGCCAGACAGTTGTTGTTGATTGCCTCGGCCTCGTGGCCGCCCGGGAAGGTCCGGTCGCTCTGCGGCAGCTCGACCGAGACAGACTTGAACCGCATCGCCTCGCTAGCCAAGGCGGCTCCTCCGGCAAGCGGGACGGCGAACAGCGCGGCGAGCGCGAGGCGGGGCAGGATCATCGTGGGCATGCTCTGCTCCTCGCCTCAGGATGCCACGACGGGCGTGGTCTCGGCCACGCTGCGCATGAAGCCATTCGGGTTCCAGGTCGGCTCCAGCGGCTGAGCCACGCCCTTCGTGTTGGTGCAGCGGACCTTCAGTTCGTGCCGGCCAGCGACCAGGGCAGGAAGGCTCGCCTCGAAGCGACGGAAGCTGTAGGTGCCCTCGTCTTTGCCGAGAGCAGCGGCAAGCCAGCTCTGCCCGCCATCAGGGGAGACCTCGACGGTCCTCACCCCACAATCGCCCCCAAAAGCGATGCCCCGCAGATTGAGCGGAGCCCCGGTCCTCACCGAGGCGTCAGCCATGACGTTGGTCAGCAGGGAGCGCGGCACCATCCGGTTGATCGGCACGGTGGCGTAGCCGGTCTCCCCGGGTCGGACATTCGCGCCAGGAGTGGCGGGGATGCGGTAGGCGGTTTTCGTCCAGAACTGCTCGTCAGCATGATCGAGTACCTCGATGTCGGACAGCATCTTGACCCAGTAGGTCGAGTACCAGCCCGGCACCACGAGCCGGAGCGGGAAGCCGTTGAGCAGTGGCAGCTGCTCGCCGTTCATCGCGTAGGCAATCATCACCTCGCCATCGCGGGCGTGATCGAGATCCAGCGACTTCTTGAAGTCGGGCGCGTCGGCGACCACAGGCTCGTCGAGGCCATTGAAACGCACCTGCACGGCGCCAGCCTTCACGCCGGCCCGGTCGAGCACGTCCTTGAGCCGCACGCCGGTCCAGAGCGCGTTACCCATGGCGCCGTTAGCCCATTGTGCGCCGGAGACACGCGGCTCGAACAGACCGCGCGAGTTGCCCGAGCATTGGTTGACCGCGGCGATCTCGAACTGCGGCAGGCGGACGATGTCGTCGAGCGAGAGGGAGAGTTCCTTCTCGACATGGCCGTGGATCTTGAGGCGGAAGCTCGGGGCATCGACTTCGGTGGGGATCGAGGCCCAGTGCCAACGCACGTAGAAGCGGTCGTTGGGGGTGAACACACCCTGGTCGAACACCTCGAACGGCGTCTCCAACAAGGGCGGGCGGGTGCGCTGCAGGATCATCGACCCCTTGCCGGGGAAGGCGGTCGTGAGGTCGCGCGCGTCGGGGCCGCCGGGCAGCGGTAGCTTGACCGAGCCAGCGGCCCAGGCAGGCGCGGCGGCACCGAGGCTGCCGAAGCCGAGACCGGCGAGGACTGCACGACGTGACAGGGCGCGGTGGTTCAAGGGTGTTCTCCGCCTTGCGGGCGCGGCGCACTGAGCACCCGCACCACGATATGCGAGGGATATCTTCTCCACTGTGGGCCGTCCAATAGAATGACCTGCTCGTTTCGATCGATTTTGCAGATCAGTGTTTCTCGTCGGCCGTGGAGCATGTACGGGCCGGCGCCGGGCACAGTGTGTTCCCCTTCAACGCTCCGCTGAGGGTCTGCTGCGTCGCCATCGGCAGGCTGCTTCAGGCTGGCGGCGTCAGAGTCGACGGCCCTTGCGTCAGGCCGAGTTCGAGCTGCGGGTTCGACTGGCGCGGTCGGCGCGGAGGCTGTGGCATGGCAATCTCCCGAGGACTCGGGCGATGCTAGCGTTGCTCGGCGCGGGACATGGCCTTTGCCCGCCGCAGCGAGCAGGACGCACAAGCTCATCAGCGCGGACAAGGCCGCGACCGGCTGCGGCGTCGCCCGCATCGCCCCGCACGCGACGGGATCGAGCATCCAGACCGGGATCTCCTGCAGGCGTGCGGCTGGCGCGTCCACGAGTGTGCAGCGCGCGGCCGTACCTGCTGCGCGCCCGATCACCTCGTGAAGGCGAACCGCACGCCCGGCTCACGGATGCCATCCGTAGACGACGACACCGTCGTCGCCAGCGCCGGTACTATGGGTCTTGTGCTGAGAGGTTGTACAACGAAGACCGACCTCATACGGCCCTGGGCGGCTTGACGCCCCGAGCCTTCGCCAACCAAGCTGTCACGGTCCGAGAACTTGCATAGGCCGTGGACCACAAACCGGGTCAACTCCAACAGCCCGAGAACTTGCATAGGTCGTGGACCACAAACCGAGTCAGGGTCACGGACACGGCGCTGTGTCAAAGGCTTCTGGTCGTGAGATGCACCGGCCTGACGGATAGGTCATGGTGCGGCTCAGCCCGCCTAACGCCCCAAGTACGGCGCCACCACCAAAGGCGGCAGGCGGGTTGAGCCGAAACCGATCAAGCATCGTGTCTATAAAACGATCGGAATGATCGTAACGTTCTGTTGGATCGGCGCCCTTCGATCCGCAATGGTGGGCTACCGCACCGGAGCCAACCACGATGCAGATCAAGCCTTTAACCGCGCGCCGCATGTCGACCGGAGCCATGCACCGCGTTCTGCCGGGCCTTGGCCTCTGTCTCGCGGTCACTGCCGTCGCAGTCGGCCTGGAGGCAACCGAGGAGCACTTGTTCGGCCGCGCCTGGCTGGAAGCGCTGGTGCTCGCCATCGTGCTCGGCACGGCCGTCCGCACTGCCTGGAACCCGGGGCCGCGCTTCTTTCCCGGCATTGCCTTCGGCGCCAAGACCGTGCTGGAGGTTGCCGTCGTCCTGCTCGGCGCCTCGCTCAGCGTCACTACCCTGCTCGCCGCCGGCCCCAGCCTGCTCGTCGGCATCGCCGCCGTGGTGACGCTCGCCATCGCCGCGAGCTACGGTATCGGTCGCGCGCTAGGGCTACACCCCAGGCTCGCCATCCTGGTGGCCTGCGGCAACTCGATCTGCGGCAACTCGGCCATCGCCGCGACCGCCCCAGTGATTGGCGCCGAGGCTGAGGATGTCGCCTCCTCCATTGCCTTCACCGCCGTGCTTGGCGTCCTCGTCGTCCTCGGCCTGCCGCTGCTCGTCCCGCTGCTTGGCCTGTCGCCGATGCAGTACGGCGTGCTTGCCGGGTTGACCGTCTACGCTGTGCCGCAGGTGCTGGCCGCCACCGCGCCGGTGGCCGTGTTGAGCGTGCAGGTCGGCACTCTGGTCAAGCTGGTGCGCGTGCTGATGCTCGGTCCGGTGGTGCTGGCGCTCTCGCTTGGCGCGAGCCGGTTGCGCGAGGAGACCGACGTGGCGGCCCCGCACGTCACCGCCGGCGAGCGGCCGAGGCCCGGGCGCGTGGCGCTGCACCGGCTGGTGCCGTGGTTCATCCTGGCGTTCCTCGCCATGGCCGGCCTGCGCTCGGCCGGGCTGATCCCGCAGGCCGCGCTGCCCCCGATCGCGGCGACCGCCAACCTGCTCACCATCGTCTCGATGGCAGCGCTCGGCCTTGGCGTGGACGTGCGCAGCGTGGCGGGAGCTGGGGCGCGGGTGACGCTGGCGGTGGTCGCCTCGCTCGCCGCACTCACCGGCGTCAGCCTCGCACTCATCCGCCTGCTCGGCATCGCCTGAGCGGTGCCCTGACGTCGATACCGCTCCAATGCGGACGGTCCAGCCGTCCGCTCAACGAGTAAAGTCTCATGCTCTTGATCGATGCCGTGCTGCTCTTGACCTGACCGGTATTTTGGACCGAGCCGATTGAGAGGCTACTGCATGGTGGCGGCCATGGGTAGCCGGAAGGCCAGGTCCGGGAAGGTGACAGGCGCGGGCGGCCGATAGCCCAAGGACGAATGCGGTCGAACGCGGTTGTAGTTATTCTGCCACATACCGATCACGGTCTGTGCCTCCTTGAGTGAGTAGAAGATCTCTTGGCGTAGGCACTCGTCCTTAAGCTTGCCGTTGAAGCTCTCGCAGTAGCCATTCTGCCACGGCGATCCTGGTGCGATGTACTGGATCTGCGGGCCGGTTTTGGCGACCCATTTCCGCAAAGCCTTCGCGATCATCTCCGGGCCGTTGTCGCAGCGGATGTTCTCCGGGATGCCATGCAGGCACATCGCATCGGCCAGCGCCTCGATCACACCCAGACTGTTGATGCGCCTCGCGACCTTTAGCGCTAGGCAGGCGCGACTGTGCTCGTCGATCAGCGTCAGGATACGCAGGCTTCGCCCGTCATGGGTCTGGCCCTGCACAAAGTCGAAGCTCCAGACGTGATTGCGATGGAGAGGCCGCAGCCGTACGCAGGAGCCATCGTTCAACCACAGCCGGCTTCGCGGCCGATGCTTCTGCGGGACCTTGAGCCCCTCACGACGCCAGATCCGCTGAACCCGGTCCTTGCCCACCTGCCAGCCCGCTGCCTGCAGCAGCGCGGTGACGCGGCGGTAGCCGTAGCGTCCGTACTGGACGCCAAGGCGATGATGGCGCGGGTCAGCGCATCCTCGTCAGCCGGTACCGTGGGCACGTAGCGTTGCGTACCCCGGTGCTGGCCGACGATCCGCCAGGCGTGGCGCTCCGAGAGGCCGTACTTCTCCTGGATCGCGTCGACTGCCTGCCGGCGTCGCTCCGGGGCTATAAGTTTTGCTGACGCTGCCCTTCGGGTCCCGCTGCGACGTCCGCCAACACCTGCTTCTCCAGGGACAAGTCAGCCACAAGCCGGCGCAATCGAGCGTTCTCACGCTCCAGATCCTTCATCCGACGGGCTTGGTCGATCTGCAGGCCGCCGTACTCCTTGCGCCAGCGATAGTAGCTTTGCTCGGAGATCTCCGCCTCCCGGCACGCTATCGCCAAACTTTTACCCTGCGCGGTCTGTACCTCAATCTGGCGCAGCTTCAGCACCACCTGCTCCGCACCCGTCTTCTAACCTCGCTTCATGTCCAGCTCCTTCAGTCCTGGCTGATCCTCTCAATCAGCCCGGTCCAAAGCCAGCCGGTCAGGTCACCGGGACAAAGGAAATCTCCCGCCAAAACGTTCTTAAAGAACGATTGCAATGATCTAAACGTTCTATTGGAAAGAATTATATCGGGCCGCCATCTTAGAAACCGCCGCAGATCGCGGAAGAAGATTGACGCCATGTCGGAGCAAGTCATCATCGAAACCGCAGAGCAAGCCCGTGAGGGAGAGACCAGCGGGCGCATGCGCTGGGTCCTCCTGTGGGGACTGCTGCTGTCCATGGCCGCACTGGCGGTCGCCGGCCTCGCGATCATCGGCTGACCGACTGGATCGGCGACCCGACCCATCACTGAGCGGAGATACTGTCATGACTGTCGAAACTGGACGGCGCGGCGTGCTGCAGATCATAGGCCTCGGCCTCGGCCTCGCGACCAGCGCGACCGTCGGCTCGGCCTTGACTTCGGCCACGGCTCGGGCCGCGGGGACTGACAAGGCTCCCCTCATCGAGGCGGGGGCGGGCGACCTGCGCGCGCTTATGGAGCGCCTCGCCAAGGCGCCGCGGCGGCGCGACTTCAAGACCGTGCCGATGATCCTCACGAAGCCCGAGGAGTGGGACCATGAGGCGCTCACGGAGGTGATGGCCTACCGACCCAAGCCCAAGCAGGTCTGGGACAACACCGACATCGCCAGCCCCTGGCTCAACCTGATGCGCAACGCCCTGAACGCGCAGATCTGGTCGTTCCGCCATCCGGACTTCCTCGCAGTCTCGGCCACCCACGGCACCGCCCATCTCGCGCTCTACGACCAGGAGACCTGGGAAAAGTACAAGCTCGCCGACCTCGCCGGTCCGAAGTTCAAGTCGAACACGCTCATCGTCGAGGGCAAGGCGGCCTCGGCCGACCCGAAGAACTTCGAGGATCCGGCGGGCGTGTTCTCGCCCGAGGACAACGCGATCCCGGTGCTGATGCGGCGCGGCGCGGTGTTCACCTCCTGCCACAACGCGATCTGGGAGGAGGCCGGCGGCCTGATCGCCAAGGGCGTCAACCCGGACAAGCTCAGCCACGAGGCGCTCGCGGCCGAGCTGACCAACCACCTCATCCCCGGCGTGATCCTCACGCCCGGTGCCGTCGGTACGCTGCCCGAGCTGCAGCAGGCCGGCTTCCACTACGCGAAGTGAGGAGAGCCCGATGCACCATTTCCGCAACGCCCTGCTCGCCGGCTGCGCCTTCGCACTGGCCCTGTCCTCCGCCGCGCGGGCCGAGGACGCGAAGGGGCCGCCCGGCCCGTTCCCGCCCTGGCAGCACGGCGACAACAACGACGCCACGCCCCGCGGTCTGCCGTTCACCGTGCCCGAGGTCGACGTGCTCGCCGACTTCCACGGCAGCCTCGACGACCCGAAGCTCGTGCTGTTCGTGGGCGGCAACTACTTTTTCGCGATGGCGCCGCTGGTGAAGGCGTTTGAGGCGAGCCACCCGGAGTACAAGGGCCGGATCTTTTGGGAGACGATCCCGCCGGGCCTGCTCGTCAAGCAGATGGAGGCCGGCGGCACGGTCACCGTGGGCAACATGACCTTCACGGTCAAGCCCGACGCCTATTTCGCTGGGCTCAAGAAGGTCGAAGCGCTGATCCACGAGGACAAGCTCGTCGGGCCGGCAGTGCCCTACGTGACCAACACGCTGACCATCATGGTGCCCAAGGGCAACCCGGCGGGCGTGAAGGGTCTGGCTGACCTCGGCAAGCCGGGCATCCGGCTCGCGATGCCCAACCCCGAGTTCGAGGGCATCGCGCGGCAGATCAAGATGTCGCTGGCCAAGGCGGGCGGGAAGGATCTGGAGACAGCGGTCTACGACACGAAGGTCAAGGACGGCTCGACGATCCTCACGCATATCCACCATCGCCAGACGCCGCTGTTCCTGATGCAGGGCCGCGCACAGGCCGGCGTGACGTGGCAGTCCGAGGCGCTGTTCCAGCAGCAGGTCGGCAACCCCATTGGCCACGTCGACATCCCGGACGCGGACAACGCCACCGCCGTCTACGCCGGCGCCGAAGTGAAGGGAGCGGCCCATCCCGAAGCGGCCAAGGCGTGGCTCGCCTTCATCCAGTCTCCCGACGCTCTGCAGATCTTCGAGCGCTACGGCTTCAAGCCGTACCGCGGCGGTTGAGGAGGCGGCGATGGGAGGCAGGATCATGACCCTGCACCAGTTTCGTGTCTTCGTGGCGGTGGCCGAGCGGCAGCACCTGACGCAGGCCGCGGCGGCGCTGCACGCGGCACCCTCCGCCGTCAGCGCCTCGATTGCCGCGTTGGAGATCGAGTACGGGCTGTCGCTGTTCGATCGGGTCGGGCGCGGCCTGCGCCTGACGCCTCACGGCACGGTGATGCTGGAGGAAGCGCGCGGGGTGCTGGCGCGGGCCGATGCCGCCCGGGCGCGCCTCGCGAGGCTGCGGACCAAGCCGAGCACGAGGGACGTTGCGCGGTGAGGCATGCAAGGCGTCTGAGTCGGCCAGCCGTCGCATCCGCCCGCCTCTGCGATCGGAGACATTCTTTCGGATCATACGAATGGACCGAAGCGCGATGAGAGCTTACATATCCGTGTTGGTAAACAGCTCCAAGACATCGGCATTGCGTGGCACCCGGGGCGTCGAAGGCGCGAACGGCTCGACGTCGTGCACGGGCACTGCGCTGATGGTGACGCTCGCGCTCCTCGCTCCGGTGCCCGTCCTGGCTAAGGACGATCCTGCCGTCGGCGCCGCCATCGCGCTGCAGCCCGGTCCTTCCGGCCGGCCGGCCTGCGCCGCCTGCCACGGCGCTGATGGCGCCGGGCAGCCGGACGTGGGCATCCCGCGCCTGGCCGGGCTCCACGCCTCCTATATGGCCGACCAGCTCGGCCACTTCGCCACGGGGGTGCGCGCCAACGCGATCATGGCCCCCTACGCCGCATCGCTCTCGGCCGACGAGCGCCGGGCTGTCGCGGACTACTTCGCCAACCTGCCGCTCACGGCGCCGGTTGATCCGATCCCCGAGCCGGCCGCCCGGCTCAAGCGGGGGGAGACGCTGTTCCAGCGCGGGGACGCGCGCGTCGGCCTGATCGCCTGCACCCAGTGCCACGGCCCGAACGGGGTAGGCGTCGGCAACTTCACGCCGCGGCTCGCCGGCCAGTCCGGCCCCTACATCGCCGAGCAGCTCCACAACTGGCACGCGGGCGACGTCCGCGACCCGCGCGGCGCCTACATGCGGGCGATCGCCGCGCGCCTGCCTCCGACCGACATCGAGGCGGTGGCCGCCTACGCGGCCGGCCTCAAGGCAAGCGAGACCATTGGCAAGACGGTGGGAGGGAAGCCGTGAAATTCATGCAAGCGACTGCGACCGCCTGTGCCATGTCGGCCCTAGCTGTGGTGGGTCTCGCCGGCACAACGGCGTGGTTCCCGCACGCGGCCGGGGCGGCCGGGGCGGCCGAGACGCCGGCACCCTTCACGCCGCCGGCCGAGGACGCGATCCCGGCCGGCAAGTTCGGCGACGAGGTCCGCCTCGGCGAGAAAATCTTCCGCGAGCCGGGAGAACACGCAGCGGCCTACGTCGGCAACGACCTGCGCTGCTCGAACTGCCATCTCGACGCCGGGCGGCTAGCAGGCTCGGCGCCGATGTGGGCGGCCTACGTGTCCTACCCGGCCTACCGCTCGAAGAACGGCCACGTAAACTCCTTCCAGGAGCGCCTGCAGGGTTGTTTCCGCTACAGCATGAACGGCAAGGTGCCCCCGCTCGGCGACCCGGTGCTCGTTGCCCTGGAGAGCTACTCCTTCTTCCTGGCAAAGGGTCTCGCGACCGGCGAGAAGCCCCAGGGCCGCGGCTTCCCGGCGCTGCCGAAGCCCGCTCTGGCGCCGGACTACGTCCGCGGCGCGCAGGTCTACGCGGAGAACTGCGCCGCCTGCCACGGCGGCGACGGCCTCGGCCAGTCGGCCGACGGCAAGGTCGTGTTCCCGGCGCTCTGGGGTCCGCGCTCGTTCAACTGGGGCGCGGGCATGGGCTCGATCAAGAACGCGGCCGAGTTCATCCACGCCAACATGCCGCTCGGCATGGGCGGGACGCTGACGCCGCAGCAATCCTGGGACGTGGCGACCTACGTCGACAGCCAGGTCCGCCCGCAGGACCCGCGCTTCACCGGCGACGTGGCCGAGACGCGCGCCAAGTTCCACGACAACCCGAACTCGATGTACGGCCGCACGGTCGACGGCGCAGTGCTCGGCGATCCGAAGCTGACGCCCCCGGCCGGCACGGTCCCGGACGCGAAGGCGGGGCCGAAGCGATGAGCGGGGACGCGGCCCCCCCGCCGCTCGCGGACGCGTCCGCCCCGACCGAACCCGTGCGGCCGGTAGGCACCTGGGCGGTGGCGGCCTTCCTGGTCGCCTCGATCGTCGTCGTCTGGTGCCTCGCGGCGCTGGTCTTCCACACTCGAAGCTGAGGACCGGCGATGAGCGAGACCGGCGCGTCGTCCGCCTTCGAGGACGCCTTCCACAAGTCCGCCGAGCGGCACGAGCGCGTCTGGGTGTTCGTTGCCGTCGCGATGCTGACCCTGCTGCTCGCCGGCACGATGTTCATCGTCGTCTACGCCTACGGCATCGTGGTGCGCACCGACGGCTTCCGCCGCGATCCGGCGGCGGTCGAGGCACCGGAGGGCAGCGTCGTGAAGACCGGCCCGAACGCCTACACCGTCACCGTGGTCGCGCGCCTGTGGCGCTGGAGCCCGAGCCCGCTCCGCATCCCCAAGGGTGCGACCGTCACCTTCCGCGTGACCAGCGCCGACGTGCTGCACGGCTTCGCCATCCAGGGCACCACCGTCAACGTCACGGCAGTGCCGGGAATCACCGGCAGCGTCACCTACACTTTCAACCGCCCCGGTACCTTCAACATCGTCTGCAACGAGTATTGCGGACTGGAGCACCAGGGCATGCTCGGGCGCATCGTCGTCGCGGGAGATCCGGCATGAGCGCCACCGCTATCCCCGGCGCGCTGCTCGCGTCCGTCGCCGCGCCCGCCGACGTTCTGGCACCGCAGCGGCGCACGATGCTGGCCTTCCTGGTCTGGGGGTTCTCGGCCCTGATGATCGGGGCGATGATCGGCCCGCTCCAGGCGCTCAACTACGGCGGCGTCAACGCCTACCCGGCCCTCGCGCCGATCCTGAAGAGCTACTACCAGGGCCTGACCATCCACGGCGTGCTCAACGCCTATATCTTCACGTTCTTCGTGACTTGCGGCCTGCTGGTCTACCTGCCGGCGCGCGAGCTCGGGCTTGCGCCGAACATGGCCCTGTGGCGCGGCTGCTTCGGAGCGATGGCGCTCGGCACGCTGATGCTGCTGGTCGCCATGTTCGACAACTCGTCGAGCGTGCTGTGGACGTTCTACCCGCCGCTGAAAGGTAGCGCCTGGTTCTACCTCGGCATGACGCTGGTCGTCCTCGGCAGCCTGATGCCTTTGCCGATCCTCCTCGACCTGCGCGCCCGCTGGAAGGCGCGCCGGCCTGGGGAGGTCACGCCGCTCGTCACCTACATGAGCCTGACGACTATGCTGATGTGGGCGCTGGCCGGGGGCGGCGCGCTGATTGAACTCATCGTCCAGCTTAACCCGTGGGCGTTGGGGCTGACCGACACGATCGACCCGATCGTCGCCCGCACGCTCTTCTGGTGGACCGGACACCCAATCGTCTACTTCTGGCTGATGCCGGCCTACGTGAGTTGGTACGGGCTGCTCTCGAAGCAGATCGGCGGCAAGCTCGTGTCCGACCCGATGGCGCGGCTAACCTTCGCGCTGCTGCTCGTGTTCTCCCTGCCGGTCGGCAGTCACCACCAGTTCACCGATCCCGGCTTCTCGCCGGTCTGGCGCGGCATCCTGACCGCGCTCACCCTGTCGGTGGCGCTGCCGAGCCTGGTCACCGCCTTCACCATCGGGCTGAGCCTCGAATACGCCGGGCGGCTGCGCGGCGGCCTGGGCTGGCTCGGCTGGTTCACCGCCCTACCGTGGCGCGACCCCAGCGTCGCCGCGCAGGTGCTTGCCATGCTCACCTTCATCTTCGGCGGCGCCGGCGGCATCGTGAACGGGAGTTGGGAGCTCAACAACATCGTCCACAACACCACCTGGGTGCCGGGCCACTTCCACATCACGGTCGGGACCGCCTCGGCGCTGACCTTCATGGGCGTGACGTTCTGGATGTTGCCGCACCTCACCGGCCGTGCGCTCCTCAGCCGGAGACTGGCGCTCGCGGCCGCGTGGCTGTGGTTTGCCGGGATGTCGATATTCGCCCTCGGCATGCACTGGGCGGGCCTCCATGGCGTGCCGCGCCGGGCCTGGATCTCCATGCTGCCGCGCTCGGTCTACGAACGGGTCTACGGTGACGCCTACTTCGCTCTATTCCTCGTGGCGATCGGCGGTTGCATCCTGTGGCTCGCCACAATCGCCTTCTACACGGTCTTCCTCGGCAGCCTCGGTACGCGCCGCCTCGACCGGCGCCCGGCGATCCCCTTCGCTCAGGCCTTCGGTGGCCGCGAGAGCTACGCCCTCGACGGCGGCGAGCCGGTCGGTATCGTCGCCAATCAGGAAGTCTCGAAGCTCGCCCGCGCCCTGGAACACCTCGGGCTCATCACAGCATTTACGGCGTTCGCCACCGCCGCGGCCTACGTGCCGATTTTTTGGCCATTCCTCCGGAACGTCACCGCCGCCCGCGGCTGGGTCGTCTGGTGAGAGGTGTCGGCATCACGCGACGGGCGGTCCTGAGCGCGCTGCCGCCTGTTGCGCTTATCACCCTGTCGCCCGTCGCGCTGCAGTGGGGACGCTCCGGCGGCGCGCTCATCGGTACGCCGGTCCCCTCCGGTCCGACGCCGCCGCTCGCCTTATCGAAGACCGATGGCCGGCCATTCGACCTCGCCGCCGAGCACGGTCGCCTGGTTCTGGTCTATTTCGGCTACACGCGCTGCCCGGACGTGTGCCCGACGACGCTGGCCGACTTGGCGTCCGCGCTCGCCCATCTTAGCTCCGAAGAGGCCACCAGGGTGCGTGTGGCCTTCGTCAGCCTCGACCCCACGGCGGATCCAGCCCCGGCATTGCAGGGCTACCTTGGCAGCTTCGGTCCCAGCCCGCCCTTCGTCGGCTTGACCGGCTCGCCCGCGGCGGTCGCGCGGGCTGCCGCCGCATGGGACGTCACGTGGCGGAAAGCGGAAGGTGGCTTCTTCGACCACAGCTCATTCGTGACGGCGGTCGATCCGGGCGGAATTCGCCGCCTCCGCTACGGATACGCGCAAACCCAGGATCCGGTCGCGCTCGCTCACGATCTCAGCGTCCTTCTGCACGATGCCTGAGCGAGCGCTTCCTTCCCTCCGCCGCGCGGCCGGTGCCACGGGCATCGCTGTGACGGTGGTAGCCAGCCTCGGTCTACGCGACCCGCTTGCCTCGATGGCGAGCTACACCGCCGCTCTGATGGCGCTCAACCAGATCGCTCCCCCCCTCCTTCTCCTCGCCCTCGACCGCCCGGGACCGCGCGCGGCGAGATTCCTCGCCGCGACGCTGGATCCGATCCTGGCGTTCACGGCCTTCTGCACCCTGAGCGTCGCGGTCAGCCTGCCCGGCATCTTCGAACCCACGCTGGCCAACGCGCTGTACGCGGCCCCGCTCGGGCTGCTCGAACTCGGGACCGGTCTCATGATGTGGGCGCAGGCGATGCCGGCGACGCGTCAGGTCCGCTCGGCCTGGCGGGTGGCGCTGCTCCTCTGGGTCGCGAGCGTCCCGATGACCGCGGTCGCCGTCGTGTGGATGCTCAGCCCCGACGTCCTCTACACGCCCTATCTCGACGTCATCTGCCGCTGGGACGTGCCACCGCTCGTCGACCAGAAGTGGTCGGGGTTCGCCATGTTCTTGGCCGGCATTCCGATGCAACTCGCTGCCGTCTGGCTGCTGCTAGGTCTGTCTAGAGCGCGCCGCGATGCCATCTGAGCAAGTCTGGGAGCTGAGCTTGACCATCTTTCGCCCACTGATCGCAATATCAATTTATACGTTCGTGAAGCGTTTGATTTTCATGCTATATAATTGCTTTGTTTGTCATAATGTCCAGCTGTGTAGGGCGGAGTAAATCTAGCCCACTTGAGCTTCGCCTAGCCCGCTGAGCCCATTGGCGAAACGATTTGCCAGGCAATCAGTTGCGCCTGTGCGCCTGTGCGCCAGTCGCGCGCCAGCGTCCGCGCCCGACGCTTCAAGGGCGGTTTGGTGGCCTGGAATGTACGCCTCCGGTGAGGCTTACAGTTACCCACATCGTCGGTCTGAGGTTTGCCTCGCCTGAACCGGCCGTGATTCTGTCCGTGACGCCGAATCACGGAGGCGTTGCGGATGAGCGGTGGTGTATTGGCCGGCGACGCCGGCTGGCAGGACGCTGAGATCGCCTGCGCGAGCTTGCCCGATCAGCGCCTGGCACGTCGCCTTCGCAGGCTCCTGGATCAGCTGTCCTGGGGCTGTCGCAAAGATTTTTGCCGCAGAAAATTCTGCTTTCAGCGGGGGGGTACCTCTATCCGCTGAGGCGGTTCCGACCCCATCAAACGGCTTCACCGACCTCGACGAGGCAGGTCATCAGACGGTGAACAGGCACCGTAACGCCCTGTTCGGAGAATATTATTTCGCCCGTCGAACGTTTGCGACACGCCCCCTTTCCTCGAAGCCGAACTCAGGATGGGCGTGCAGATCGCGCCGCCAATCGATCATCGCGGCGGTCAGTTCAGCGTCCATGATTGGGGTTCCGAGATCAACGAGCCCAGCACGTGCTGGAGACGGCATTCACGCCAGGAAGGCGGGCTCATCACGGGCGAGCACCCGCTTGACGCTCTCCAGATGCAGCCGCGCGCTCTCGGCGCGTCCAGCAGCCTCCTGGGCCGCCACGTGCTGCACGATCTCCTCAGGAACGATCTTGAGGGTGCGGCCCGTGCTCATGGCGAGCACCTGCGCCTGTGCGGCGCGCTCCAGGTAGTAGAGGTCGTCCCAGGCTTCCGCGATGGTCTCGCCCAGCACCATCACGCCGTGGTTCTTCAGGAACACCACGTCGGCGTCTCTGGCGCTCTCGGCGATGCGCTGACCTTCGTACGCGTCGAGCGCCAGCCCGTTGTAATCCTCATCTACCGCGATCCGGCCGTAGAAGCGTAGGGCGGTCTGCCCGGCCCAGAGCAGCGGCTGCCCCTCCAGCATGGCCAGCGCCGTGGCGTAGGGCATGTGGGTGTGGAAGGCGGCTCGGGCGTTCGGCTTCAGCCGGTGCAACTCGGCATGGATGTGGAAGGCTGTGGCCTCGGGCAGGCCATCGCCCTCGACGACGTTGCCGTGGAAGTCGCACAGCAGCAGGCTCGACGCTGTCACCTCCGCGAAGGCGAGGCCGTAGGGGTTCACTAGGAACAGATCCGGCCGCTCCGGCAGCACCGCCGAGAAATGGTTGCAGATGCCCTCCTCCAGGCCGTTGCGGGCAGCCCAGCGTAGGCAGGCGGCCAGATCGATCCGCAGGCGTCGCAAGCCATCACCATCGACCGGCAGATTGGTTCGGGCAGATGGGGTCTGCGGAGTGGCAATCGGATGGGCCATGGTTCGACCTTTTGCGACAGCAGATGCGATCGGCCTCAGAGCGCCAAGGCGCCCTCGGTGATGAGGATGAGAAGGCGACTGTCGGCGCCGAGGCCGAGGTCTTGAGCCTCTGACGCATCACGCCGTGCGGTGAGGGCACCGGCTAGGCTTGCCGCCCCTGACGGCGTGGTGAGCGGTCCACCATGCGCCGCGAGGATGTCGGGAGCCGTGACCAACTTGCGCTCGCTCACGGTCATCACCTGCGCGTTGTGCCGCCGCAGCAGGGTAATCGCTGGCGCGCTGGCCTCGCCACAAGACAACATCTCGGCTGACGTGTTCAGGTCACCAGACACGCGCACGGGTCGGTCAGCGGCGAGCGCTGCGGCGAGGCAAGCGGCGCGCTCGGGCTCGACGGCCACGACACACCCTGGGGCCGCCATCCAACCCGCTAGCCCGGCCGCCATCGCGGCGGCGAGACCACCGACACCCGCCGGGACGAAGACATGCGTCGGTCGTGGATGCCCGGCGGCTTCTGCTTGTTCGCGGATCTCTGTCGCCATGACGCCGTACCCTGCCATCACGTCATGGACGACGAGGTCGTTCGGGTCATCGGTCGTATCCGCGACGAGGATGCCAGTACCTTGGTGAGCCTTGGCTGCGGCAGCATCAACTGCGTCGTCGTAGGTGCCCGCCACCCAGACGATCTCCGCGCCCTCGGCCTCAATCCGACGAGCGCGCGCCTGCGGCACACCCTCGTGCAGGAACACGCGGGCCGTCGCTCCGGCAAAACGCGCCGCGGCGGCGACCGCAAGGCCGTGGTTGCCATCGCTCGCGCAAACGAGTGTCGGCTGCCCTGCGGGCTGACGGGCGAGAAGGTCCGGCAGGTCGATCCCTGCCGCACGAGCCAAGGCTCTCAGACCGGCGTAGGTGCCGCCAAGTGACTTGAAGCTTCCGAGCGACCGCGGACCTTCGTCCTTCGCGAGGACCTGCGCCACGCCGAGGTGTGCGGCGAGCTTGGGCAGATCAAGGAGCGGCGTCGGTGCATAAGCGGGATCGAGGGGCCGCAGTACGGCTGCAATCTCGGCGGAACTGGTCGTCGTCATGTCCACGATGATGCACCGAGATGGATGGCGGATGGCGTCGAACTCCGGCAGTATCACGCCTGTTTCAGGCTCTGTTGCGGGAGATCACGCTGGAAAACGTCACCTTGGACGCCTTCGACCACGCCCTTCTTGCCGCGGTACAGGTAGACAACCAGACCTCGGCGCGAGCGCTCGCCGAGCGCGTCGGCTTGTCCGAGAGTGCCGTTCTAAGGCGCCTACGTCGCCTGCGGCGAAACGGGGTCATCGTCGCGGATGTTGCGATCGTACATCCCACCGTGCTGGGAACGCCCCTGACAGTTCACGTGCTCGTCTCGCTTGAACGGGAGACATCCGACCTGCTCGATGCCTTCGTTCGCCGTCTGCGCGCCCGACCCGAGGTAAGGGCGGCTTGGTACGTCACCGGAGATTCCGATTTCGTCCTTCAACTCCGCATCTCTGGCATGGAGGCATACGAGGCGTTCACCCGCGAAGTCTTCCACGACGAGCCGAACGTGCGTGGCTTCCGCACGATCATCGCGATGCGCCAGATCGTCGGGACTTAGGCCATTGCCCCCGGCGGTGCGAGCTATCGTGAGGTGTCGGACATTCCCGTCTTCAATCCACCGCTTGCAAGCAGAATACCGATCAACCGGGTAGGAGGGGCTAACCCTCGTCAAGCACCTCGAAGCGGACCTTCCGAACTTCCGCAAAGGGTCGTGAGCGGTCGCCGCGACTATTTCCGCTTCGCTGCATCCGTCGTCCGAATGCGGACGGGCAGGAAACCACCCAGTCCAGCCGTAGGCCGGTGCCTCTCGTCAGCCTAGAGGCGGGCCTTTCCATGGCTCACAATGGAACGCACGCGGCTGCGGACGATCACGGTGCGCCTGGTTCCGTAGCGTGCCCTTATGCGAACCAGCAGAGCTGCCTGATCCTGCCGGGCGGCCGTTGTCGTATCTTCGTGTCAACACGTCATCGCGTTTGGTTGTCACCGCGTCTTCGCGAGGCGGCCTTTCCCTTTCTTGGCGAGGAGGTCGTTGATCGCCTCCATCATCACGTCCTGCGTGGTCATGTCCGCGTCAAGGCCGACGAGCTTGATCATCCGGTAAATCTCGGGCTCGACCCAGACGGTGATCCCCCGTGCACCCTGGCGCGTGGTCGGGCGTTTCGTTTTGACCGCCTCGCCCGCCGCCTTTGTGGCTCGGCGATGAGGCTCCAGCGTCGGACCGACCTCGGGTGCCGCGATGGCATCGATGGTCTCTGGTGCCTCATCTCGCCGACCGGTAGATACGCTGTCCGTCACGGCGGCACGAAGGCTGAAACGAGGTGTGGCGCTCATCAGGCGGCCTCGATGCCAGCGCGCTGCGGCAGGTTGAGGCCGATCAAGTTGGCCGTCCACTTGAAGAGATCGTGGATCTCAGTCGATGCCCTCCCCCCGGGCTCGATCTCCTGTGCCGTCCGGCCAGGGATAAAGCCACGCGAGTAGGAGACCCGCTGGTAGACTGCGCCTGGGTAAACCGGAATGTCTCGCTCGCGCAGTCCGGCGCGTGCCTCCTCCAGGTCAAACTCGGTCGAGGTGTTACAGGCGTTAAACACGACCCACGACGGCTTGCGGGCGATAGTTGTGAGATCGTGAGTTTGCCCAATGGCGTCGATATCAAGGATTGAGGCTCGGCAAGGTATCAGGATGAGATCCGCGGCCTTGCAGGCTACGAGCGCCGGCCGGTCTGCATGAGGCGCGGAGTCGATGATGAGCAGGTCGAGGCCGCCGGCCGCCCCTTGCGCCTTCACGTGCTCGAGCTGTTCAGCGGAGGTCACAACGGCTTCGGGATGATCCTTGCGCCGCTCGGACCACTTCCATGCCGAGGATTGAGGGTCGAGATCGGCGATTGCCACCTGAAGGCCAGCCCGGTGAGCGGCAACGGCGAGGTGCAGGGCTAGCGTGGTCTTACCAGCGCCTCCCTTTTGCGAAACCAGGGCAAGCGTGTGCATTGTGTTGACCTCCTGACGGTTTGACGAGCTGACAGCCTGCCGCAGCATCGCGTCGACAGGTTTACACTTCATCAACGAGACACGCTGACGACGCAACCCGTCAGAGTGTTTAACTGTCAGCATGTTGACACGTCACCACGTCAGTCCGACAACGCGTCACGGAATCGGGCGCTTTTCGAGTGGGAGCGCGGCGTCAACGTTGACTTAACGGTATCGACCGGCCGACATGAGCGTTTGAGGTGCGCGGCTAAAGGCGAGTCGCTGCCATCATCAGGAGAGACGGCCGCAGCAGAACCGAGACCCTGAAAAGCCAAAGGCCCCACCCCGGCAAGGGTGAGGCCTTCGAAAACACCGGGCGCCCGAAGGAACCGCATCTACCTCCTTCAGAGCACGCCACTCCTTACGGAGTCAAGCTGAAACATGAGTTTCGGCAACGGTGGAGGCTTGCCAGGAAGGAGCGATCATCCGGTCGTTCCTTCGATCCGCCGCGGCCCGCGAAGAAGCGGGACCGGGACCAATGACTTATGCCGAGGAGATCCGCCGGCAGGCGGAGGCAGCTCCATGCGCCGCGTTGCCGGCCGTCGCGGCAGCGCTTTGGCGCGCCTACGGGGAGGGGACTGTCACAGAAGTGGAGGCTGAGGCCCTATCCACTCTCATCGAAGCGCAGCGACAAGCGCGCAACGCTCCCAGGCTTCCCAGGGCCGAAGTAGGACCGAATACAGGTGGTCCTCATCCGCAAGGGGGATGCGTGACTGTTCCTGATCATACAGGACGATCCAGAAGGGCCTTCGGCTCACGCCCGCGCACGGATGCCTCCCTGGAGCGCCGCCGCCGCTGGGCCGCCTCGGGACGGCTCCCGCCAGGGCTAGCTGCCAAGTTTACGTCTGCAGAGCAGGCGGTCCTCGCCCTTGTCGCGGCCGAAGCCACGCGGCGGAAGGACTGCCGGCTGTCGATCGAGAACATGGCCGCGGTCGCGGGCGTGTGCCGTTCGACCGTGAAGAACGCCATACGCGAGGCGCGCCGGCTCGGGCTGCTCACCGTTGAGGAGCGGGCGGTCACCGGCTTTCGCAACGACACCAATATCGTCCGCATCGTCTCGGCCGAATGGCTGGCTTGGCTTCGTCTGGCGCGACGCGGCAACCCCCTCCCGCACCAGACGGGACGTGCTGCAGTTGCGGTTCAACAGGGGGGAGGGGTCAAAAGCGTGACCAGCACGCATACTCAAGTTCCAAATCTGTCAAAATCGGGGAAAACCAAACCGTCGCAATGCTGCCGGGAGGCAGCGGGCGACCTCGACCAAGCGACGCCTTCGGGAATCTACGCGGATGGTGGGACGACCAGAGCCATGCGCTGAGGGTCTGAAGCCGGCCGATATGACGAACGCGGCTGAAGCCGTGATTTCGCGCGCGTAGACGCGCCCACTCGGATTCCTCGCACAGGAGCCAGGATGGACGATGATGTGATCGCCAGGGAGAACACCGAGCTACGCCAGCAACTCCTCACCGCACAGAACCTACTGATGGCGACCGCGATCGACGCCGGCCGCCCGCATGGCCGCATCGCGGCGATTCAGGCCGAACGCGACGTGTGGTGCGCCGAGGCCGGGCGGTTGCCGCCCCGCAACGTGTGTAAGCTGATCGTCGGCAACTCGGATTCGAGCTGTTCCAAGAGCTGTGCTTCCCGCGATGGGCCGATGTGATCGCGATACCGCACGGTGTCGCGATCACATCGCTCAAGTTGAGTGGAATCGAGAGAGGCTTTTCTCAGGGGCTTCGGACTACGGCGCCCCTATGCATCGTCCCGACCGCCTCTTCCGCGTCGGCCTCGTCCTGTTGCTGGGGCTGGCGACCTTCCTCATCGGCTATCCGGCCGCCTACCTCGCGACCCACGGCCTCGACCCGCGGGCCTGGCCCACCATCCCGGGTACGCCCTTCGACTGGTTTTCGCCGGCCGGACCTGGCTGGGCGGGTTGGCTCGGCTTATCCCTGCACATGGCCTCGACCTACCGGGACATGGTGCTCGGGCACACGAACAGCCTCACCGGCGGTGGCCGTCCCGCCTTCCTGGCGATCTGGGCTACGGCGATCTTCTTCGCGGTGATCCTGGCCATGGGTGGCCGGCTCGTGCCGCTGCGCCACCGTCTGAAGCGCTACGGCGATGCCCGCTTCGCGGGACGGGCCGACCGCGCGCGCATGCGCCGGGGGATCGAGCTCGGGCTCGATCCGGATACCCGCCGCGCCGTCCGGGTCCAGGTCGAGGGTAACCTGATCACCATCGCCCCGCCGCGTACCGGTAAGACAAGCGGCGCGATCCTGCCGAATGTCGCCTTCCCGGAGCCCGAGGGCTGGGGTGGGCCGGTCGTCGTGATCGATCCCAAGGGCGACGTCGTGCGTGCCGCCCGCCGGCGGCGAGAGGCCATCGGCCAGACCGTGCTGGTGCTGGACCCACTCGGCTTGGCCGGAGGGACCGACCGATGGGATCCGCTGCTCGGGCTCGACCCTGAGGACGTGTTGGAACTCCAGAGCATGGCTCGCGCCCTCCTGCCCGACGTGGATCGGACCAGTGAGGCCGGGGCGTTCTTCCGCGATCGCGCCGTCGTCTTGGTCGTGGCCGCGCTGCAGAGCGTGATCCGCTCCGGGCAGGGGGTGGCCGAGGCTCCTGGTTTGATGCGCGGGCGTTGCGAGGCGCTGCTGGCCGCCCTGGAAGGCTACGATGACCCTGTGGCCGAGGAGGTGCGCGGCATCCTCGGCTCGGACGACGAGAAGGCCCGGGCCAACATCCTGTCGACCGCAGCCCAGGCGTTCGGCTGGCTGCTCGACGCGCGCATGCGCCGGGTCGTGACCGGCCACAGTTTCGATCTCGACGCGGTGTGCGCGGGCGACACCGACCTGTTCATCGTGTTGCCGGCCGACGACCGCCGTAGAGAGATCGCGCCGTACGTGCGCTGGCTCCTGGCGAGCCTGTTCAGCGCGGTGCGGCGCACGCCGGTGGCCGAGCGGGTGCTGGTGATCATCGACGAGGCGTTTGTACTCGGGCGCTTCGACGCGATCCTGCGCGGGGCGGGGGAATTGCCGGGCTACGGCGTGTCGGTGTGGACCTTCTGGCAGTCGGAGGCGCAGATGGCCGAGACCTACGGCGAGGCCGGGGCCACGATCCTGCGCGATACCGCCGAGGTCCTGATGCTGTTCAACCTCTCCGGGGCGCAAGGGACTGAGCGGGAGCGCTGGTCGACCGCGCTCGGGACGTTCACCGGTGTGCAGGAGACCGAGACGACCGATCCCACGACCGGGAAAGTGAGCCGTAGTGCCACCGCGGTGGCGGAGGCCTTAGTCCCGGCCTCGGACCTAGCCGCGCTGACCCGGGGGCACACGTTGGTGTTCCTCAACAGCCGGGCACACACCACCGACCCCCTCAAGCTCAGAAAGACGCTCGCCCACGAAGACGCACGCTGCACCAAGCTGCTCGACTTCGTGAAGCCGGTGACGGCGACCATTTCAGGGTGACGCAGACGGATGCGCGGCGGTGGGTGATCCCGGTCCGCGCGTCTGGGTCCAGGCGAACGGGTAAGCGAGAAAACGCCCGCTTTCAGAAGCCGGGATCGTCCACTTGCAGGCGTCATGATGAGACAGGGACCTACGACCGAGATGGGTGGTTTCCTGCCTGTCGGCTTCTGGTCGAAAGGTCGTCAAAGCGGACGAAATTCTAAGGCTACTTCAGCGGTAGTTCCTCTGAGATCGATACAAGCCCAGCCCCGATCGCGATCCAAACGAGATGCGCATCGGTGCGCGCCCCGAGCGTGGCGCGGATTACCGAAAGGTTGTTGTGCACCGTCTTGAGGCTCAGACACAGCGCCTCGGCGACGGCCTGCGCGGTCATCCCGCCGGCGGTCAGACCCAGGATTTCAAGCTCCCGCGGACTGAGGTCGTCTAGCGCCGTGCGCCCCCCAGCCACCTCATCCTGGGCGATCGCACGCGCGATGTCGGCGCTCATCGCCCGCTCGCCGCGGAGCACGGCCGCCACCGCTGCCAGCAGCTCACGGGGTGGGCTCGCCTTGCTGACATACCCGCTCGCCCCTGCGGCGAAGGCTTGGCGCGCGATCACCGCCCCGGTGCGCATGCTGAACACGACGATGCGGGCGGACCCATCCCACTGGAGGATGTGCCGTATGGCCTCGATGCCGCTTGGGCCGGGCAGCGATAGGTCGAGGATTACGAGATCGGGCGCGTGAGCCTTGTATTGGGAATAGGCCGCTGCTGCGCTTTCGGCTTCCGCGACCACGACCAAGCCCGGCTGTCGCTCGATCAGGCGGCGATAGCCCTCCCGCACGACTGGATGATCATCGACGAGGAGGATGGACGTGGCCATGGGGCGACCTCAGACGACGGTTGGCACGGAGGCGCAGGCACGGATGCCGGTGCCGGTGCCAGTGAGCGAGAAACTTCCACCGAGGGCGGCGAGCCGGGCCCGGATGCCGACGATCCCACGGCCCGTGTGGGACGCGGCTTGGGACACATCGCCCCCGCCATCGTCGTCCAGCGTCAGCGTCACCGTTCGTGGCCCGGTCTCCGACCGGTCGAGCCGGAGGAAGACCCGGCTCGGCCTGCCGTGGCGCAGGGCGTTCGTCAGAAGCTCCTGCGCGATCCGATAGAGGCTCGCCGCCACGTTGTCCGGCATGTCGGTGAGATCGCCCGTTACATCGAGATGCAGGGCCGGGCCGGACCTGAGTTGCCCTCGCCAGTCCACAACGAGGCTACGCAGCGCCTCCTCCAATCCGGCCTCGGCGAGATCGGGCAGTTCGAGGCGGGCCAGGGCTCCACGCAGGCTCTCCCGCATGGTGGCGATGACGGCTTCGATGCCCTGGGCGTCCTCGCGAAGATCCTCACGCTCCGGGGGCGCAGCCAGTTCGATCGCCGCGGCACGCGCCCCCACGGCGGCGAGGCACTGGCCGAAGGCATCGTGCAGGTCGCGCGCGAGGGCCTGCCGCTCCTCTTCCTGAACCGTGACGAGCCGCTGCATCAGGCCGGCGCGGTCGGCTTCTGTGTGGGCGAGCCGGTCGGCGAGTGCGTTGCAGGCGCGGGCAATACGGTCGAATTCGGTGGCGGCGAAGCGTGGCAGCGGCGGTCGGGTGCCGGCCGTGTCGAGGTTCTCCAACCCTTGCACGATCCGCCCGGCCGGAGCGACGAGGCGCGTCACGGCGAGCCAATTGAGAAGCACCGTCGCCGCCGTCAAACCGAGAGCTAACCCGCCTGCGAGACACGTACGCCGCCAGAGCCGCGCTGCCGAGGCCATCGGATCGGGCCATGCCGTGACACTGCCGATGGTGCGGTCGCGATACACGATCGGCCGGATCGTCGGCGCGGCAGCGGCCTCCCAGACGAGGGCTCCGCGGAACCAAGCTGGGGCGGCATCGAGGCCGTCCCAATCAACGCAGTAGCGGCGAGGCAATTCCACGCCGAGATGAATATCGGCACAGATGCCCGGTAGGAGCGTGACGATGGCCGGTGCGGCCTGCGGCGCGCTGGCGGGCATTGCCGCCGGTCCGGCGCTGCCGAGGCCCGGCTGACGCGCCAGCTGTGCGGCAATCCGATCCGCCGACATGGCAGCCTCCCAGCGGAGGCTCGCATGGGCGTCCCAGGCAGCCCATGCAAGAGCCCCTGCCAAGCAGAGCACGGCGACCACGAGGAGGCGCAGACCGAGATGCGTGGGCAGGCTCATGGATCAGACGGCCGGGCTCGAAGCGAGACTTATTTGGCACCGAGCTCGTCGAGGTGCGCAAGCCATGGCTCAATCAGACGGGAAGAATGCCCGGGCTTTAGCGGGAGGACTTCCCTGGCCTCATCCCGGCACGATCCGGAGGATAGCGCTGTCCCCTCTCCAAGGAGCCGGCCATGTCGCTTCATCTCTCCCGCCGCAACCTGCTGGCCGCGTCCGCCCTGCTCCCGCTCGGGTTACACCTCCCTGCTGCGGCCGCGCAGGCGAGCGGCCCCTACCGGGTCGGTGCGTTCACTGTGACGCCGTTGCGCGACGGTCTCTTTCCGCTGGAGCCAAGCATGATCCCGGCCGCGGAAAGCCGGGCCGGACAGGCACTGTTGAAGGGGGCCGGCCTTCCTGCGAACGGCCCGTCGCCGGAGCCGGTCAACGCGTTCCTGATCCGACGCGGGGAACGTCACTGGCTGCTCGATGCGGGCTGTGGCACCGTCCTTGGGCCGGGCTTCGACCGGGTGACCGCGGCCCTGACGGCGGAGGGCGTGCGGCCGGATCAGGTCGAGACCATCTGGCTGAGCCATCTGCACGCCGACCATGCCGGTGGTCTCCTGACGCCGAACCGCCTCGCGCGGTTCGCGAACGCCGAACTCGTGCTGCAGGAGCGTGAGTTGGCCTACTGGTCAGATGCGGCTGCCAGAGCCTCCGCTCCGGCCGCGTTAAGCCCGATGTTCGAGACTGCGCAGGCGGTGCTGGCAGCCTATCCCGACCGGATCCGGCGTGTCTCCGGCGAAGCGGAACTCGCACCGGGCATCCATGCGCTGCCACTGCCCGGCCATACACCGGGACATATGGGCGTCTTGATCGCGGACGGCTCCGACCGGCTGCTGATCTGGGGCGATATCGTCCACTCGCGGATCCTACAGATGCCGCATCCGGATTGGACGGTGATATGGGACACCGATCCAGCAGAGGCGATCACGACGCGACGGCGCATCCTCGACCGTGCGGCGGTGGAGGGCTTGAGGGTGACCGGGATGCACCTCGCCACTAGCGGAAAAATCGAACGCGCCGAGACGGGGTATGAGCTGCTCTAGGTGCGCCGGAACTCGGAGACCGCGGGCGTCCGCTTTTGAGGTTCCTCCAACGTACGATTGGCGACCGCATCGGGTCGTAGAACGAACCCGCTGCGCGGGAGGGCGCGGGTGGTGAAGTCGCGGTAGCACCCGGACCGTCGCGCGTCGTTGAGGCCTGTCGGCGGCGGGCCGAGCATCGCGGCTCCTTCATCCGAGGAGCCCCACGATGCACGATCTGCTTCCCGCCCCCGTGATCAGCCCGCTGCACCAACGCCTGATCGAGGAGATGGGCCTGCGCCGGTTCTCGCACGAGACCCAGCGCAATTACCTGCGCGACGTCGGCCGTTTGGCCACCTTCCTCGGACGCAGGCTCGACACGGCCACCGCGGAGGATCTGCGCCGCTTCCAGGTCGAACAGCGCGAGGCCGGCGTGCCGGTGCCGACCCTCAACAGTATCGTCTCGGCCCTGCGCTTCTTCTTCACCCACGCCCTCGACCGCCCGGATCTGGCGCACCGGCTCGTCCGTCTGGCCTATCCGCGCACGCTGCCCGTCGTCCTCAGCCGCGCGGAGGTCACCCGCCTGCTCGCCGCCACGACCTGCCTCAAGCACCGGGCGGCCCTGGCCGTGGCCTACGGCGCCGGCCTGCGCGTGGCCGAGGTCGCAGCGCTGAAGGTCACGGACATCGACAGTGCGCGCATGCTGATCCGGGTCGAACGGGGCAAGGGCGGGCGGTACCGCAACGCCCTGCTCTCGGCGGATCTGCTGGCCCTGCTGCGCCTGTGGTGGCGGGCCGGCCGCCAGCAGGGCGTGATGCTGGGCGGCGGCTGGCTGTTCCCCGGCCAGCACGCCCTCAAGCCGATCAGCACCCGGCAACTACACCGGGTCGTCGTCGAGGCCGCACGGGTCGCCGGCATCGCCAAGCGCGTCGGCCCGCACACCCTGCGCCACAGCTTCGCCACCCACCTCCTGGAGGACGGCACCGATATCCGCGTGATCCAGGTCCTGCTCGGCCACGCCAAGCTCGACAACACCGCCTTCTACACCAAGGTCGCCACCCGCACGGTGCGCACCGTGACCAGTCCCCTCGATCGGCTCGGCCTGTTCGAGGCCGGGGAGCGTGCGGCCGGCAGTTGACGCGCCGGGCCGACCCCCGTGCTGGAGGTCGCCGACGTCTTCCGCGCCGCCGGGCCGGCCTACCGCGCCGCCCGGGCCGGGCACCTGAGCCTGCACCAGCGCAAGGTCATGACGGCGATCGAGACCTGCCGCACCGCCGCGCTGGGCGGCCATGTCGAGGCCTGCGACGGCTGCGGGCACACGCGCATCGCCTACAACTCCTGCCGCGACCGGCACTGCCCCAAATGCCAGGGCGCGGCGGCCCGCACGTGGCTGGCTGCGCGCGAGGCCGACCTCCTGCCGGTCGGCTACTTCCACGTCGTGTTCACCTTGCCCGCCGAGCTCGCGCAGATCGCCTTCCAGAACAAGGCCACCGTCTACGACCTGCTGTTCCGGGCAGCCTCCGAGACGATGCTGACCATCGCCGCCGACCCGAAGCATCTCGGTGCCCGCATCGGGCTGACCGCCGTCCTCCACACCTGGGGCTCGGCGCTGACCCACCATCCGCACGTCCACATGATCGTGCCCGGCGGCGGCCTCTCGCGCGACGGGACCCGCTGGATCTCAGCAAAGCCCGGCTTCCTGCTACCGGTGCGCGTCCTCGCCAAGCTGTTCCGCCGCCTGTTCCTGGCCGGACTGACCGCCCTGCACGCGTCTGGACGGCTCGCTTTCTTCGGACGCCTGACGCCCCTGGCCGAGCGCCGCGCCTTCCTGCGCCATCTCGCGCCGATCCGAACCAAGCGCTGGGTCGTCTACGCCAAGCCGCCGTTTGCCGGACCCGCGGCGGTGCTCGCCTACCTGTCGCGCTACACCCACCGCGTCGCCATCTCGAACCGGCGGCTCGTCGGCTTCGACGCGGCCGGCGTCACCTTCCGCATCAAGGACTATCGCCGCGACGGGCCGGAGCGCTACGGTGTCCTGACGCTGGCCGCGGACGAGTTCATCCGGCGCTTCCTCCTGCACGTCCTGCCCAAGGGCTTCCACCGCATCCGCCACTACGGCCTGCTCGCCAGCGCTACCCGCCGCGCCAATCTCGCCCGCATCCGCGACCTGCTGGCCGCCGCACCGCCGATCACCCCGGCTGAGGCAGCGCAGCCATCCGATTGGCTCGCCCCGTGCCCGTGCTGCGGTGGGCGCATGACGGTCGTCGAGATCTTCGGCCGCTTCCAGCAGCCGCGAGGTCCGCCGACCGCCTCGGCTTCAACCCGGATGAGGGCCACGTGACCCGGCCCGCCCTGAGGCCCGTCGCCTGCTGCGAGCACCACGCCACAGGCCATGGACCGTCGTGCGCCTGTGCCGGCCGACGACCCCGTGGTCAGCCATCCCCGCCCGGGTATGCCCCCCGCCTCGGCCTCACAATGCGATCCTGGCGGGCAACGGATCGGCCTCAGCCGCCACGTGCGGGCCGGGACACGGTCACGCGCTGGCCACCGACAGACACCCCGCCATCGGGCCGAAACGACCAATCCCCATAGCTGAGCGCCTCGGTCCCCGCGGGTTCCTTCTTCGGAGACTTTCGTACGCCTCACGGCGCCCGAAACTCTTCACG
>NZ_FPBW01000039.1:0-42765 GCF_900116795.1 Methylobacterium sp. UNCCL125
CCTGCATCTGCCCTCGTATCCGTGCTCATCATCCTCACCCCTGTCGCGGCGACCGTCCGCTAACGGGGTGTCTCAAGCAACCGGGAGGCGGAGGATCACTGACCTGCTCAGCGGCATCTTGCACAGCGCATGCCCAGTGCGGACAGGTGTGAGTCTTAAGATCAGCGCGGTGCCTGCGCTCCTGAACGTGCTGGCAGCGTCGCACGAACGCGTCTGTCCAGATTGCGGCCGCTGCAAGCCCACCGTCCGCCTGCGGCCCAACCTCGAAGTCCTTGAGCCCGCACACGGGGCATACGATCGATCCCATGAGAGCCTCCGTTCACACCTCCATCTCGGCGCCGACCTCCATCACCTGCTGGGCCGGCACGCACAGGTAGCTCGCCGTCTCCTCGGCGTTACGCTGCATCAGCGCGAAGATCTCCTCGCGCCAACCCGCCATGCCGGGACGTTTCTCCGAGGCCACCACCGTCTCGTGGCTGATGAAGTAGCTCAGGTGGTCGCAGTCGATGCCCTTGAGCCGGCCGTCCTCGACCGCCCGTCGCAGGGCGCGCGGGACATGAACCGTGTCCATGAAGCCGAACCGGAGCAGCACCCGTGTCACGTCCGGAGCGACCGGCACCACCTCGATCCGCTCGGCGTCTGCCGCGTGCGGCACGTCCAGGATCTGCAGCGTCACGAGGAGCACGCGCTCGTGCAGCACCTGCAGGTGGCGCACGAAGTTCATCAGCGGCAACGGCATGCCGTCCTCGGCCGAGGTCAGGAACGCGCCCGTGCCCGGGATGCGCGGCAGGTGCTTGGATTCGACGCGGGTCAGGAACTCCGCCTCGGGCATGCGGATATCGGCCCGGGCCGCCTCCAGGAGCTGTGTGCCGCGCCGCCAGGTCAGCATCAGGAAGGCGACGCCCGCCGCGAGCAGCAGCGGAAACCAGCCGCCCTCGAACAGCTTCAGCGTGTTGGCGCTGAAGAAGGTCAGATCGACGAGCAGGAACGCGCCGTTGACCGCGAGCACGAGGGCGAGGTTGAAGCCCCAGCGAAGCGCGATCAATGCCGCCAGCACGGTCGTGATCACCATCAGCAGTGACACCGCGATGCCGTAAGCGCCCGCCAGCGCGTCCGACGAGCCGAAGGCCAGCACCGCGCCGAGGGTGGCGAAGGCCAGGAGCCAGTTCACGATGGGCACGTAGATCTGCCCGGCCTCCTGCGAAGAGGTATGGACGATGCGCATGCGCGGGAAGAAGCCGAGCTTGATCGCCTGCTCGGTGAGCGAGAACGCACCGGAGATGATGGCCTGGGAGGCGATGACGGTGGCCAGCGTGGCGAACGCCACGAGCGGGTAGTGGATCCAGCTCGGCGCGAGCTGGAAGAACGGGTTGTCGACCGCGGCCGGGTTCGAGAGCAGCAGCGCGCCCTGGCCGAGGTAGTTCAGCACCAGGGCCGGGAGCACGATCGCGAACCACGCGAGCCGGATCGGTGCGCGCCCGAAATGGCCGAGGTCGGCGTACATCGCCTCGCCGCCGGTGACCGCCAGGAAGGCTGCGCCCAGCATGGCGAAGCTGACCGGCAGATGCGCGGTGAGAAGGTAATAGACGGCGCGGAACGGGTTCAGGGCCGCCAAGATCTCCGGCTTCTGCCGGATGCCGGCCGCGCCGACGGCCGCGATGGTGGCAAACCACAGCAGCATGACCGGTCCGAACAGGCGCCCGATGAAGCCGGTACCTTTGCGCTGGACCGAGAACAGACCGATCAGGATGACGACGGTAGCCGGCACCACAAAAGGCGTCACGCCGGGGGCATCGACCTTCAGGCCCTCGACAGCTGAGAGCACCGAGATGGCAGGGGTGATCGCGCCGTCGCCGTAGAGTAGCGCGGCTCCGATCAGCCCGACGACGAGCAGGATGGCGCGCCACGAGCGTGGCGGTGCATGCCGGGCCCCGAGCAGAGCAAGCATGGCCACGATGCCGCCCTCGCCGTGATTGTCCGCGCGCAGGATCAAGACGGCGTACTTGAGCGCGACGATGAGGAACAGCGACCAAAGGATGAGGGAGACGGATCCGACCACCGCGTCGTGCTGGAGGGTGCCACCTGCGGCTGCGACCTTGACGGTCTCCTTGAGCGCGTAGAGCGGACTGGTGCCGATATCGCCGTAGACGATGCCGAGCGCGCCGAGGGACAGGGCGACGGAGGCGGTTCGTGCCGGGAGCTGCGCTTCGCCTGCCTGGATCGCGACGGTCACCAGTTCATCTCCATCCACAGCCAGCCGAGCGCGACGGGCGCTATGCTCGGTAGCTCTCTTGGTCTCAGACGCTTGGCGAGCCGAAACAGATCCGCGTGATCGGTGGCAGATACGCCCCCGATGCCCCCGCAGCTCTCCGGCTGTCACAGAGGAAAGGAGAAGCGGTTTTAGAGGATCTTGGACCGATTATCTTAGAAAAGGACTTTGAGCCTATCGCCTAGTGTGTAGGCAAACCGACCGTTTCCCCGACGATCCGGCGGGGCGGATCGCTAGTCGCTCGAAACAACCCCGGTTGTGTCGGAAAAACGTGTCGGCTTTTCTATTGGCGGGCAAACGCCGGTTTGGCACGATCCCGACATGCGCGTCGGCTTCGCGCGCATCTCCGCCGTCGACCTGGTCCTTCCGCGCAGCCCTCAGCGGATCATCTCGACCACGACACCAGCTGCCTCGGCGATCGTCGACCAGCGCCGCTCCGCCGTAAGCGCTGGCCGACCTTCACGTTTGGCAAGGGCCAAGCAGTAGCGATCCCCGAGCGACAGACCACCCGCAACCGTGAGCGGACGCAGCATGCCGGCCTCGTACGACAGCGCGGCATCGACGGCGGCCCACCGGATCGGCAAGGGGCGCAACAGCGCTTCGATATCAGGGCGTGCAGCCCCGAGCTTGGCGTAGTGGCTGACTACTTCGGCCAGATTGACGATCGTCATGACAGACCCGTCGAGCCCGGCCTTCACCCGATCCGCTCCCGGCTCAGCCAGCAGCAGGGCAAGCAGCGCGGACGCGTCGAGGACGAAGCTCGTCATTCGGCCTCGGCCTCACGGGCCCGGTCGGCGAGGAAGTCCGCCACGGACGCGCCTGCCTTGTCGCCGATCAGCCTGCGGCTCAGAGCCTGTGCCCGGGCGACGACCTGATCGAGCGTCCGCAGCACGATGGCGTCGCCCAAATCCTCGACGATGACCTCGCCTCCGTGAATGAGGCCATGCCGCTTGCGGAGATCGGCCGGCAGGCTCACGCGCCCATCGGGCATCACCTTGGCTCTCATGGGACGCCTCTACTGTCTGCCATGCAAACCAATGTACGCCAAAAATACCAGTTCACGCCAGGGTAAGCGACTGACGTCATGGCGTCGCGATGCTGGATCACTCTGGACGTGTGGTGCCGCTTAGCTATGTCCGCAAGGGGATCGGTCAACGGACGCTCGGAAGATCCGCTCGCAAAGGATCAATCCGTCTGCGCGGACGCTGTCTCAATAGGTTGGTACGATAAAAATTGCGGTGAGGGGACCCTGTACGTTACAGTCCCGCTCATGACGCATGTGCTGATCGGCTATGCCCGCTGCTCGACCGACAAGCAGGACCTCGCTGCCCAGCGCCACGCGCTGTTCCAGCTCGGGGTGGCGACTGACCGCATCTACACTGACAAGGGCTTCACGGGGACGAACCGGGCACGCCCGGGCCTCGACCAAGCGCTGGCCGCGGTCCGGAGTGGCGATACCCTAGTAGTACCCAAGCTCGACCGGCTGGCCCGATCGGTGCCGGACGCGCGCGCGATTGGCGACGCGCTCGCGGAACGGGGTGTGAGGCTCCAGCTCGGCGCCAGCGTGCACGACCCGTCCGACCCGATGGGCAAGCTGTTCTTCAACATCCTGGCGACGTTTGCCGAGTTCGAGGCGGACCTGATCCGGCTGCGCACGCGCGAGGGCATGGCGATGGCACGCGCCAAGGGGAAGCTGCGGGGCAAGAAGCCTAAGCTCTCGGATCGCCAGCAGAAGGAGCTGCGCCGGATGTACGACACAGGCGACTACGCGATCAGCGACTTGGCCGAGCTGTTTTCAGTCTCACGGCCGACCGTCTACCGGACCCTGGAGCGCCAATCTACGATGCCTGCTGTCGTGGCGACCTAAGTGGACGCGGCACGGCGCCCGGCATTGGGTTCACACATCACCGGTTTCCCTCGATACAGAGCGACAGAGACGCCGAGGATCAATGCCAAATAACGATCAAGATAACACCAGAGGACCGCCCGAGGGCCTCCCACTACCTTGATGCGCTCTCAAATGCCGTCAACCTCGCAGGCGGCAGGTTTTCTACATCCTGAGCAATATGTGAGGCGATGGGCGACGCGCATCTGAAGAGGATACCTTGGTTAATACTTATATCTCTTCGAAGCTTATGTGAACTGAGCAAATCGTATCAATTTTACCGATTTACCAGCCGCTTCAGAAACACGATCCTTCTATTGCGACTGTCATCGTTCATATAGATCGGGTGCAAGGATCGTTATGTCTCCCATGGACAAGGACGCGCTGCTGAGAGCGCTTTTCAAGGACTTGCTTATCGTCAATACAGAGATTCACCCCGACGTGCGGCAGGCCGAGGCCCGCTGGGCGTCCGAGCTTGGTCTTGTGCGCCCGAACTATAACGTGGTGTCGGCACGTCCCGGCCAGGATCTGAGCGGCTTTGGGGCCATCTGGACAGAGGCCGACGAAATGCTCTTTCGGACGCGGGGCGTAGTCGTGCTCAAGCCGCAGGTGCAGGGTCATGCCTGAACAGACAATGCCGGCGAGGACCGGGCGCGACATCATCCTCATCGACGACGCACGCCATCCTCAGTGGGTCGCTGCGGCAAACGCTTTCGCCCGGCGGATGGGCTCGACGACCTACACCGTACTCCAGGTTCACCAGCCCGACACGCGCTGGTTCGAGAACAACCGGCTTGCGGTGCCGCAACCTGAGCAACTGGAGGCCTTTGCAAGAGACGGGATCGTGCTGCTGCCCACGTGGCATCAGGTTCAGATGTTGGCCTACAATCCGAATTCTTTCGCCAGCATCGCAGTCACGACATGTATCAACGAGGCGGTGTCACGCTACGCGGGTCGTCAGGTCCGCCTCGCGCAGTTGGGAGGATCCGAGACGGATCTCACCGAGCAGCGCAAGTTGGCCACACGTGTGCTCCACGCGTTCGACGCCCTCGATGCTGATGGTCTTGCCGCACTGTGCGAGGCGGCCTTTCTGAACGATCCGGAGGTCGCATCGATGCATCTAAGATTTGATGATCTCAGGACTCGTCATCGTCCCATGTGGCTAGAACAACTCAATGCTGCCTGGCTGAAAGAAAAAATAAGTCTCGAAAAATTAGCCTCTCTAGATTATAGATAATTTCTTCCAAGCTTTTTTGTCCGCGAGGACATGCCGTCGTCGAACTTCAAGTGAGACAGAGGGGCAAGCTGTGCTTGCAGCGATGCTGCCTACTTTCCTCGTGACTGATCCGCAATGCGCCTGATCTTCTCAGCCTTCCTCGCGACCGTGCTCCTGGCCTACCCAGTCGCCGGTTTGATCCAGAACGGGCTCGACCCAGCGTATTGGCCCGCAGAGGTGACGCGCCCCGGTGCCTGGTTCGGGGCCCTATTCTCCCCGCATGCCGGTGACGCGCTCGCGATGCCGTACCTCATGCTGATCGGTCGCGCGCCCGAATTCGCGAATGGCGGCTGGTCGCTAGCCCCACTCATCGCCTTCTCGCCCCTCCTGATCCTGTTTGGCGCCGCGCTACTACGGCGCGCCAAGCCCGAACAGAAGCGGGACACCTCCGACCTGTTCGGCTCGGCCCGCTTCGCCACCGCGACCGAGCGCGGCCGCCTGCGCGGCGGGCTCGAACTCGGCCGCGACCCGGAGACCGGCCGTGCCGTGCGCCTCGCCGTGCAAGGCACGCTCGTCACCATCGCGCCGCCGCGCAAGGGCAAGACGTCGGGCTTGCTCATCCCCAATCTCGCCTTTCCCGAACCTCAGGGCTGGGGCGGACCCGCGGTCGTGTTCGATCCCAAGGGGGAGGTCTACCGCTCCGTCGCCGCACGGCGCCGGGCGCTCGGGCGCCGCGTCATCTGCCTCGACCCCATGGGTCTGGCCGGCGGCACCGACCACTGGAACCCGCTCCAGGGCCGCGACCCGGACGACGTCCTCTACCTTCAGAGCACCGCCCTGGCCCTTCTGCCCGAGGCCACCGGTGACGGCGAGGCCTCCGCCTACTTCCGCAATCGGGCCGTCGACCTGATCACCGGCGCGCTGTTGGTCGCCCTGCGCCAGCCGGAGGCGTGCACGGTCGTGGAGGTCCAGGATCTGCTCACCGACGAGGCCCGCTTCCATGGCCTCCTGCAACAGTACGTCACCCACTGGCCCGAGCCCGCGGCCTACGCCGCCATGGAGATCCTGCAGGCCGATCCGAAGACCAAGGACCCGATCAAATCCACCGCCCTACAGGCGTTCCAGTGGCTGGCCGACCGGCGCCTGCGCGACCTCGTCGGCGACTCGACCTTCCAGCTATCGGAGCTGTCCACCGGCGCCGTCGACCTGTTCGTGGCGGTGCCGACCGAGTACAAGGCGGTGCTAGCCCCGTTCCTGCGCTGGCTGCTGTCCGACCTTTTCGCTTCGGTGCGTCGCCACCGCCCGGCCGAGCGGTTGATGATCTTCGTCGACGAGGCCGCGGTGCTCGGCCGGTTCGACGCGCTGCTGACCGCGGCGGGCGAGTTGCCGGGCTACGGCGCCAGCCTGTGGACGATGTGGCAGGATCGCGCCCAGCTCGTCGGGCTCTACGGCGAGGCCGGGGCTGACGTGCTGCTCAACACCGCCGAGGTCGTCACCGTCTTCGACGTCCCGGCCGTCGATCCGGACGAGACCGAGCGCTGGTCGCGGGCGATCGGCGACTACACCGCCTTCGTCGAGACCCGGACGGCCCCGACCGGCGACGCCAAGGGCAGCCCGTCCACGACCCGGGCCTCGCAGGGCGCGCGCTTGATGACCAAGGAGGCGCTGATCGCGATGCCGGGCGACGAGCTCCTGGTGTTTCCCAACAGCGGCGGCCAGACCCGCCATCCGCTGCGCCTGAAGAAGACGGTCGCGCACACCGACCCGCGCTTTCGCAAGCTGATCACCGCCGTGCCGCCGGTCGGCCGGGCGCGCTGAGCCGGGGACGCCGCCACGCAGGCGCGAGCGCCAGCCGGACGCGCCTCGGTCGAGGGTGGAAAACGCGGCCGCCGCGGTTGGCAGGGCGGATCCACCCAGCGGCGCCGGACCGCCGGAACGCCACATGCCCGAGGTGAGCCGCAACCGATCGAGGGATACGGACCTCAGCGTGAGGCCGGTCCGGAGCGGGTCCGCAGCCAATCAGATGGCACACGCGTCGCGGCATAGCCCTCACCAGGGCGCCAGTCGCGCAGCTCGGCCATGCCGTCGGCGTCCCGCATCAGCGCGTAGGCGCGGCCCGCCACGAGGCGATCCCCGGCGGGTCGCCCGTCCGGCATGACCCAGGCGATGGCCACATCCCGGTCGCTCCGAACCTCGACCCAGGAGATCGGCGTGCGGCGATAGGCTAGGAGCAGCGCGAGCAGGAGACAGAGCGCGAGCAGGGCGTCACGGGTGAGCCGGCGTACGCGGAACGGCAGGCGCCCGCGCCAGACCGCGATGCGGCTGGCGTGGCCAGGAGCGGGCCGGGCGCCCGGCCCCACAGCGTCGGACCGGTCACGGATGGAGAGCAGGAGCTCGCGCCGATGTTCGGGCAGGAGCTGTACTGCGCCCTCTTCCAACGCCGCAAACCGCTCGTGGATCGGGCGCGTCTTCAGCCGGGTGAGCGCGGCGCGGCTGTCCCGCTCGAACCCGGCCGCAGCCTCGCGCGCGGCGCGATCAGCCCGCGTGAGGCGGGCGTGCACGTCCTCAGGCGTTGCGGGCACGCTTGCTCCCCCCTGCCGGCGTACCGGCCCGAGCCGGAACCGGCGCTTCTTCGACCAGCCAGAGGGCTGCCGGCTTGACCGCCTCCATCACGGCGAGGCGGAACGCGGTCAGATCGCGCAGCATCCGTCCGGCCTGCGCCTGCGAGGTCTGCTTGACCAAGCCCGCCCGGTCGAGCCGACTGACGCCGCGCAGCTGACCTGCCGCCAGCACCTCGCGCGTCCTGTCCTCCAGCTCGAATTGGCGCAGGTGCGTGACCACCGCGTCGCCGGCTACCCGCTTGAGCAGGGCCGGATCGACGGCGCCCCGCACCGCGTTGGCCACGACGAAGCGGGCGCCCGCCCAGTCCTTGGCCGCGTGCAGCAGCGCGCCGCCGTCGGCGAGCGCGCCGGCCTCGGCGGCGACCACCACCACGAGCCCGAGCTCGATCCCGGCCTCGCGCAGCGCCGGTGCCTCGTGCGTCAGGACCCCCAGCAGAGACGCCGAGGTGTTGGCGCCGATGTCCACCAGCGTGGGGGTCGCGACCTCGAAGAGCGCGTTGATCACGTCGTCGAACTCGGCACGCGCCGCCTTGCCGCCGCTGGCGTCGATCGCCTCGCGCGAGGCGCGCATGAGGAAGTGCTGCACGCTGCCCGGCTCATTCGCGGCCGTCGCGGCCTTGAACTCGGTCAGACGGTGCACCGACTCGATCTCCAGGATCGGGGCATCCGGCACCGCCTCGGCGAGGCCGCGGGTCACAGTTGACTTGCCGACGCCGCCGGTTTCCTGGGCGACGAGGAGGACGCGGGGCATGAGGTCAGTCCTTCTTGAACAGGTGGGCGTGCCGCTCGGCCTGCATCTGGCGGATCTCCGCCTCGGTGAGCGGTGCGTCTGTAGGCGCGGGGTCCGGTGTATCGCTGCCCGAGCGCAGCTCCGGGGCGAGCCGTGTCGGCCGTGACCTGGAACCGGTCGAGGCCGCGGGCGACGGTGCGGGATCCGCGCGGTCGGGGCGAGCCGCCCGCGCCGCCGTCCTGGAGGCGCGGGCGGCGGCCTGCCGGCGCACGCTGGAGATGACGCCGGTGAGGTTGCGCCCGGTGATCGGCTCGCCGGCGGCGGTGGTGAAGCCCTGCGCCGTGAGCCCGGCCGCGACCGCGTCCCAGGTCAAGCCGCCGGCCTGGAGGGCGACCAGAGCGTCGAGGTGGTCGCGCACGATGTCCATCAAGCCCGTGGCGGGCCGACCACCCGGCGCACCGGCCTTGCGGCGGCTGTCGGGGGTGGCGGCGGCGTCGCGGGCGAGGCGGCGTAGGTCGAGGCGGGGGCGCTGGGCCATGGCGACGCCCTAGCAAGGCGGGGCTTGCCAGGGCGTGCAGCCGATCGCGCGAATGCCGGGGGCGACGGCAAGCCGACGTTAAGGTCCGGCAGCGGACGGCAGGCTACGGCTGAGGACGGCAGCGATACGGTAGCGTGTACGGCAAGGGGAGGGGTATCACACCACACGCACTGAAGTGGTGAAGCGTTAACCGCGCGGCCATGCGAGCCTCGCCAGGCCGTCGCGACCGTGCCAGGGCTGCCGTCCGGATCCGCACGCAGCAGGTACGCCGATGGCCGATCAGGTCAAGCTCACGATCACGCTGGAGGCATCCCTCGCCGCCCGGTTGAGCGCCGCCGCGGCCGAGCGCGGCTGGGCCTCCGAGAGCCTGGCGGCCGACTGCGTCGCTCAAGCCCTGGAGGTGGCGATCCGCCACCGTGTCCTGATCGAGCGCATGGAACAGGTCGACGCCGCGATCCTCGACATGGCACAGGCCGTCGGTGAGCTCGGGGCCCCGTCGACCGGCATCGACCTGTCCCAGATCTGCCGCTATCGCAAGGGCACTGGCGGCCCGGATCTGGCCTGATGACCGCCTCGCTGCACCGCCTCGGCGCCGGGGCCGAGGCCGGGCTATACTACACCAATGACAGCGAGCGCGAAGCCAGGCCGGACCGGCGCGACGAGTACTACCTCGCGGACGGCGGCGGGGTGTGGTGGAGCAGCGGTGAGAGCGTCGTGCGCCACGGCGCGGCGATCGACGCGAGCTCGTTCCGCGACCTGTGCGCGGGGTTCCATCCCGGAACCGGCAAGCCGCTGGTCCGCGGCGCCGGTCCAGGCCACTGGGCCGGACAGGATTGCACCCTGACCCCCGGGAAATCCGTCTCCGTCCTCTGGATGGCCGGCACGCCCGAGCAGCGCGCCGCGATCGAGGCCGCCCACCGCGCCGCCGTCGAGCGGGCGCTCGCCTTCGTGGCGGCGGAGGGACTGGTCACCGTCCGAACCGGTGCGGGCGGCGTCGAACGGCACCGGCCGAGTGACATCATCGTCGGCCGCTTCGATCATTACACGACCCGAGAAGGCGATCCAAATATCCATACGCACTGTGTCTTCATCAACGCTGCCGGTGCGCCGCCTAAATCTGGATCCGGACGTTACAAATCACAGACACATCTGACCATCGAGGTCGAACAACTCTACGCTTACCAGATTTGCGTGGGTGCCGCGTATCGCGCTGCCTTGGCCGAGGACCTGCATCGCCGTTTCGGCCTGCGCTACCGCGAGGCCGGGCGCGGGCAGTGGGAGATCGCCGGCCCGCCCGAGGCGGTGCTGGCGGCCTTCTCCAAACGCTCGGAGCAGATCCTCAACTACGCCGGGGCCGGCGCCACCAGCGCCCAGCGCGAGATCGCCGCGCTCGCCACGCGCCGCGGCAAGCACGAGCTGCCGACCGGCGCCGAGCTGGAGGCGCGCTGGCGCGAGGAGCTCGCCGTCTGCGCGCTCGATCCGTGGGATGCCGCGCGCCATCCCGAGCGCGACCCCGCCATCGCGATGGCCGCCGCGCGTGAGACGGAACGCGACCCCCCGTTCGATCAGCCCGAGATCCCCGGCGACAGCCCGGTCACGCGCGCCGCCTCGGCGTTGTTTCGGCACGAGAGTGTGGTGACGCGCAAGGACCTGCTCCAGCGCGCTCTGGAGCTCGCTGGCGTGCAGGGACTCGGGGTCGATGCCGTGGAGGCGGAGCTCGCCCGCCTGGAGCGGGACGGCACGCTGCTGCCACTGAGCGCCGCCGAGAGGGTGCCGGGCGCCCACGCGTGCTGGACCAGCCCGGGCATCGCCGCCTGCGAGGCCGCGATGCTGCGCGCCGCCGACCGCCCGCTGGAGCGGATCTGGATCACCCCCGAGGCGGTCGAAGCGGCCCTTGCGCGGGCGGGCCATCTCAGCCCCGAACAGGGCGAGGCCGTGCGCCATGCTGCCGGTCCGGATGGGGTGTCTCTGCTCCAGGCCGGCGCGGGCACAGGTAAGACGACCACGGCCGCAGCCCTGGTGGCCGCGGCCCACGACTCTGGATTGCGCGTCGTCGGCTTGGCACCATCCTGGGTCGCCGCCGACGAGCTCGCGCGCTCCACCGGGATCCTGGCGCAGGCGATCGCGCGCTGGCGCCACGATCGGACTCGGGCGACGGATCCGGACCCCGCGCCTCACCCCGATCCCTCGCCGGCATTCGGCGCCGACACCCTGGTGCTGGTCGACGAGGCCGGGATGGTATCAACCCGTGACCTGGAAGCCGTGCTGAGCGCGGCGCAGGCGGCCGGGGCCAAAGTGGTGCTGATCGGCGACCGGCGTCAGCTCGCCTCGGTCGGGGGCGCCAGCGCGCTGCGGGCGGTCGCCGAGGTGGTCGGACGCTCGGCCGTGCTCGAACACGTCCGCCGGCAGACGGTGGATTGGCAGCGTGCCGCCTCGGTGGTGATGGCGCGCGGCGATGCCGAGGCGGGTCTGCGCGCCTACGCCGCCAACGACCGGGTCGAGCTGATCTCCGGAGCCGAGGCGGCTCACGCCCGGGTGATCGCGCTCTGGTCCGAGCAGCGCGTGGTCCATAAAGGCGACGCGCTGATTGTGACCCGGCGCAATGCCGATGCGGCGGCGCTGAACGCGCGGGCGCGGGCCGTGCTGCGGGCGGAAGGACAGCTCGGACCCGACGTAGTCGCGCTGCCGTCGCGCAACCGCGCCGATGAGGTCGTACCGCTGGCGCTCGCGATCGGCGACGTCCTGCGGTTCGGCGAGAGCCTGCCGCACTTGGGCCTGCGCAACGGCAACCGCGCCCGGGTTGAGGCGATCACCACCGATCCGGACGCGGGACCGCGCCTACGGCTGCGGCTGGAGGACGGGCGCGCGCTCGACACGGCCTGGGAGCAGCTGACGCGGGAGCCACGCTTCGGCCGCCGATCATCACAACCCAAGATCGTACACGCCTACGCAGGTACAACTTACGCGGCGCAGGGCCGAACCTGTTGCGCGGCGGTGGTGTACCTCGGGGCCAGCACGGACGCGCGCGAGGTGTATGTCGGGCTGACCCGCCACCGGCACGATGCGCGGGTGGTGGTCGAGCGCGACCGGCTCGACGCCCTGTGTCGGCAGCGGCAGGCGGATGCGCGCGTGCCGGCGACCGACACGCTGGTGCTGGAACGGCTGTTCCGGGAGGCACGGACCTACCGCGAGAAGGCCAACGTGGTCGACTACACCGCTGACCGGGTGGCGTTCGTGCGCGACGGGCTGCTCGGACTGACAGAGCGGGTCAGCCCGGGCGTCGACGTGCGCCGAGCGATCCGCGCGGCCCGGGCTCTGCGCGAGGCCGTGGCGTGGCTCGGGGTGGATTGCCTGATTGTGCCCGCTTGGCGCTTGGTCGACGCCTGCGGGCGCCGCCTGAGCCGCGCGTCGGCGCCGGTGACGCGCGCCCTGGTCATGCGGTTCGCCCGCCACCTCGGCCGCCCCAGCTCGGTGCCGCCGCGCGATCGCGACGTCGGTATCGAGCGATGAGCTCCATTCCTGTGGTCCGCGACCGATCCGGATCCGTGCCGCACTGATCCAGGCCGCCTGCGCTCAGGCGTAGGGTCCGCGGAACAGGTCGCCGAGCGCCTTGCGGCGAAACAGGGTCGTCCAGCGGCGTCGGCGGTGTTCGGGCCGATCGTGGATGATATGGCAGCGCTGGCAGAAGGCGGCGAGATTGGCATCGGCGTTGTTGGCGGTGTCGTGGTCGCGATGGGCCGCGGCCAGAACCACCCGGGTCCGGCGCACGGTCCTGAGGACGTCCACAGCACCGGGCTGGACGCGCACCCGCCGCCCGCGCCTGTCGCGCCAGGAGGCCGCGTCCGCATCCCACCATCGCCCGTCGCCGAGGTGGACTACCGTCCGCCCGTGCGGTCGCCCGCAGCCCTCGCAGCGTCCCTGAGCGCGCCCGAACCGGATTACGGCCGAGAGCTGGGGCCAGTCGATCGGGTAGAAGAAGCGGTGCTCGGGCCGGATCGGCATGGGGATCGGGATACGGGATCGAAGCGTGACCGTAGAGCGAGACGGGTCGTCCGCACAGGGGTCTGGGCGGGGATGGCATTCGGTCGGTGGGGGCCTGATGGGCTTGAGGCCGAAGAAGCCCTGCCCGTCTCCCGAGGAGAGGGCGGCGTTCGTTAGACCGCACGAGCTCAGACCCTCAGCGCATGGCTCGGCCCGTGCCACGACCCGCGCGGATTCGCGTGTGCCCGCTCCGGTCGAGGTCGACCGCTGCCCCCCGACAGCCCTTCGACGGTTCCGTTTTCCCCGATTCTGACAGGATGAGAACTCCAGTACTCGTGCGCTTCGCGGATTTGCACCCTCCCCCATCGCTCAGCGTGGCCCGGTGATCCTCAGCACCCGAGAGTTCTCTGCCCGGCTTGCGCGCCAGCCGCATCCACGCCTGCCACTCGGGCGAGACGATGCGCACGACGTTGGTGTCGTTCCTGAAGCCCGTCACCCGCCGCTCCTCGACGGTGACGAGCCCGAGTCTCTTGGCCTCGCGCAGGGCGTTGCGGACGGTAGTCTCGGCCACGCCCGCGATCGCCGCGAGCTGCCCCACGGCCAGTCGGCAATCGCCTCGTTTTGAGGTTTCCGTGGCCACCAGGGCCAGCACCGCCTGCTCGGCCAGGGTGAACTGGGCCGCTAACCCCGGCGGCAGCCTTCCCGAAGCCGCCCAGCGGCGGCGGCGCTCCAGCGAGGCCTCCGTGCGCGGGCGTGAGCCGACGGCCCTCCTGGGTGCTCCTGCGCCGTCCTGGAACGTGGGCGCGATTGCAGCCTCAGGGCTGGGTCGTAGACCCGCCGGTAGCCGACGAGCCGCGGGCGCGTCCGTGCGCGCCTCGATCAGCCCGGACAGGGTCTCGGCCTCGGTCTCCGTGACGTGCCCTTCGCCGTAAGCGCGCCAGAGCAGCGCCGTCACGGACGGAAGGGTGATTCGGTCAGCCGCCTCGATCGCGCAGCGGATTTTTTCGGCAAACACGTGTCTTGGCCCTTTTCCATAGGGCCACAGGGGGACGTTTGGCGGCGCAAGCTGTGCGCTCCGTTCAAGACAAGCCGATATCGTTGCCGGAACCGGGGTTCCGACTTGACGCCTGAGGGCGCTTTATGGCTTGTGAGGGATGCTGTTGTGCCTCACAGGCCATCTCGATTTCGAAGGCCTCACCCTTGCCGGGGTGGGGCCTTTGGCTTTTCAGGGTCCTACTGCGGCGATTGCTCTCCTGAATGGCTGGCTCACGACTCGCTTGGGCGAGCACGGCCATGACAGCCCATGTCGACCGGGCGGCACGGCTAAGTCAACGTTGCGGGTGGCTGATGACCTTTTTCCTGCCGTCCTGAACCACCCCATATTCCGGTAGGCACTTCTCCTTATTCGATGAACGTAGCGCGCGTGCCCCTCCGGCGAGGCGAGAGCACGCGGCCAGGCGGTGACCGCCGCGACGGTTTTGGCGGTGGCGCGCACCATCTCGGCCGAAAATTCGGCCCGGTTGAGCCGGGGAATAAGACTCGCTCGCTTTGTAGGACAAAACGGCCAAGGTTTAGTATTTAGTGGAAACCAATCAGCTGTCTGACAGCTGTCTGATACCCTCATACGAATACCGGGGAGGGCGCCTAGCGCCGTTCAGTCAGACATACGCCAGGATCCAGACAGCTTTCCGAAAGAGAATGGCTATCTGACAGCTTTCTGGTTATAAACAGGGTGTCGCCGGGTTAAGGTGGCTTTTACCGCAGAGCTGGAAGCTTCCCGGAACCGGATGGCTTTCCGACAGCTTCCCGGCACCTAACGGCTGCCCGGCAGCTTCCCGGTGCCTGACAGCTTCTAACGAGGTGTCTATGCCTGTCATCACGTTCTCATCGCCTAAGGGCGGTGCCGGCAAAACCACGGCTGCCTGCATCCTCGCCAGCATGCTGGCGGAGCAGGGAGCGACCGTAACCATCATCGACGCCGACCCCAATCAGTTCGTCCAAGAATGGGCGCAGCTGCCGGGCCTGCCCGCCACCCTTCAGGTCGTAGGCGGCGCGACGGAAGAGACGATCATGGACAAGATCGAGGAGGCGGCCAGCATGACCGCCTTCGTGATCGTGGATCTGGAGGGCTTGGCGAGCCTCATGGTCAGCCACGCAATCTCGATGTCCGACCTAGTTGTGATCCCCGTCCAAGGCTCGCAGTTCGACGCCTCGCAGGCTGCCCGTCAGATCGGGCTCATCAAGCGGACGGAGAAGCGCGGGGGGAGGGCCATTCCCTACACGGTGCTGATCACGCGCACGAATCCCGCGATCATGCCCCACACCCTCAAGCACATCTTGCAGAGCTTCGACGAGCGCGCGATCCCGGTCCTGAAAACCCGCTTGTGCGACCGTGAGGCCTACCGTGCCATGTTCTCCTATGGTGGCACGCTGCAGGGCCTAGCAGGGAAGGGGGTCGCCAACACGACCGTGGCGATCAACAACGCGGCCGAGTACGCCGCGGAGATTGTGCAGCGCCTGCGCGACAAGCGCGAGCAGGCCAAGGAGGTTGCGTGATGCCCGGCCAGCCCAAGCCTGAACGCACCGATCCGCTCGGCAAGCTCGACCTCGGTGGACTGGACGACTTCAAGCCCACGCCACGCGCTGCCCAGCAGCCGAAGCCGCCGGTCGAGGCAATTCGTGCCGTCTCCGAAGCGGAAGGTTTCCCCAGCCGCGAGTCCGCCCCACGCGAGAAGGCGAAGCCGGCATTGGCCAAGGTCGAACAGCGCCGCTACCGCACCGGCCGCAACAAACAGCTCAGCCTCAAGGTGACGGAAGAGACCGCCCAGCGCTTCACCCGCCTAGCCGACGAACACCGCTTGGTGCTTGGCGAGCTGCTGGAAAGAGCGCTTGAAGCCTACGAGGCCGCCCACAAAAGGAAATGACCTTCTCAAAAGCCTATCGGGCACCGAATAGGAAGCCAAAAGAAACCAGACAGCTGCCAGGAAGACCCACGGCGCCTCCCACACAGGGCACAATCAAGGTCTGGAAGGCCAAGCCAAGCTGGTTCGTCGTCATGCGCATAAGGGCAGCTTACGGAGCGTTGAGCTCTCAAGCGTGAGATCGTGGTGATGGCCAAACGAGCATGGCCAATTTCGCCACCTGCTGGAGCTTCGCGCGGCTCCCGCCGTCGCGCGCCAGGGTGGACAGTCCCTGGATCGCCGTTATGACGAAAGCTGCCAGCGCCGTCGGATCCGCCGTGCCCGGGACGTCTCCCGCGTCGATGCCGGCGGCGATCTTGTCGCGCAACGCGGCTTCGATCTCCCGACGGATCGCGGCCAATTCCTCTTTGACATCCTCAGCCTCGGCCGAGACCGCGATCGCCGAGCTGGCCAGCAGGCACCCCGCCGGCGTGTCCGTGCGGGTGAACGCCATCGCTGCGCCGTTAATCAGCGTGCGCGCGGCTGCCTCGGCGGTGGGTGCCTCCGCGATCACGTCAATGGGCGACTGCGGCTGCGCCAATTAGCGCCGGACCGCAGATCGGAACAGCCCCTTCTTGTCGCCGTAGGCGACGTAGATGCTCGGCGGTGTAACCCCCATCGCCCGCGTAAGCTCGGCAAGGGAGGTGGCCTCATAGCCGTAGCGCCAGAACAGCAGCATGGCCGGGAGCAGGGCAGCATCTGGGTCGAATGAAAGCGGGCGGCCGGTCTTGCGCCTGGATGTTGGGTCGATTGGTTTCATATCAAACAATACGAAAATTTAAGCAATGTAGCTGACCGACAACCGCACCTTGGGCCGCTCTGACCTCGCCGTGAGCCCCCTCGCGCTGAGCACGATGACCTTCGGCACTGCGCCTTGGGGCTCGAACGAGGCAGACAGCCGGGCGGTGTTCGACGCCTACGTGGACGCGGGTGGCAACTTCGTCGACACTGCCGATGTCTATGTGTGAAAGAGCCTCAAAGGCTGACCGCTCTCTCAGGTCACTTTAAGTCATTGCTCTTAAATTAAAATTTGTACCGAAGGTGGGGCACGATCGTGCCCCACCTTCGGTACAAATTTCTTAGCTTCCATAATGGATTACATCTGCTTTGCGCGGCTTCATCCTTCGACGCCTATCTACACCACAGTCAACTTCAGTTAGATGTCGACTTCCAAAACTCTTGGCGGGGAGCATCTGAACAGTGACGCCAACCTCGTAAGGAAGACCCCGGAGGAGCGCAACCGCGTCCTGACAACTCTCTTAATACATCTCGCTGAGGCAATGATACATGAAATTATTTAATTGATATTGAGTGTTTTTTGAACAACGATGCCTCTTGGAGTTATTATTCAAATTACAAAATACTTACGTCATTTAAGTCAAGTACGAATGAATGATCTCGATCAATTCCTCGCCGGCGTCCTCGCGCGTCTCCTCGGGCAAGTTGGCCTGCGGGATCAGATACTCACGGACATGTTCCTCCAGAACCTCGGCCATCAGACCATTGATCGCACCCCGTGCGGCGGTGATGCGCTGCAGAAGATCGGAGCAGCTCGACTCGCCCTGCAAGGCGCGCTCGATGGCGTCGACCTGACCGCGCAGGCGCCGCACCCGGTTCACCAACCCGCGCTTGTCCCGCAGTACGTGCGTGTCACTCCGAGCCTGTGATCCCGCGTCGACACTGTCATCCCGTCTCGCCATCGAATTCGTCCGACCTGCCAGTTTTAGAACTTTTCCAAAGAACCCGGCTTGACAGCCGTCAGCCTCGTCACCATACCCGGTCAGGTATCCGGCCGTGCGCCGGGTCCGATGTCAACGCCTCGGGACCGATGAACCCTCGATCTAGACCCTCATCCTCCATCGGTGAAGGCCGCGCACCGTCCGGTGCGGGCTCGCGCCGGCGGGGGATGGTCGACCCGCGCGGAGCGGAGCGCCATCATCTGACGGTCTGAGCCGGCAAGACCTCGTCTCGCCAGCTTCGTCAGCTGGCGCTCAAACCTCCTCTCGGGTCGCATCCGCAACCACCCGACGAACAGGAGGTGACCATGGCTTTCGTCCACGCCCTCGCGCCCGCGCTGCCCTACGCGCTGCGGTCCGGGCTCTTCCCTCAGCGGCGCAGCGGCGCCAGCCCGGCCGCTCCCACATCGACGCGTCCCGTCACCGGTGACACGTTGGCACCGGCCAAGTGGGCGGGCGATCACGTCGTCGCCGTCTGGCGACGCGACGAAGCGGATCGTCTCGTCTGCGCCTGGCAACTCGCACCCCGCTGATCCGACAAGCCGCCGATACCCGCTGAGGTATCGGCGGCTCCGCGCTGTGAAAGCACCATGACAGGCCGATCTTCATCCACTGTGGAGCCTCCCAGTCGCGCGCGCGACCGACGGATCTCCCACACCCGCCCCGGCTCGGATCGCGAGCACGGCGTCATCTGGCGCGACAACCTCTCCTCGCGAGCGGCCTGAACCGCACCGGAATGCCTTGCCCGAGCCCAGCCGGTCGCACGCGACCCAAGCTCGGAGTCATCATGCATGGTTTCTCTCGTCCGCGATCCCCTGCCGCCGCGTCGCGGCGTGCCGTCCTTTGCGGCGGCGGATGACGATGCCGACCCGGGAGGCCGGCTTGCTCCGTCCTGTCCCGGCGCGCCCGAGGGTGTCCGCGCGACAGGGCCCGATGAGATCGCCAGGCTCTACGCCGCGCTCGATCTGGTCTCCCCGCAGACCAATCCGCGCACGGCGCGACTGCTCGCGGCCGGCGCCAAGCGCATGGCGCAGAAGCTGATCGAGGAGGCGGGCGAGGTCGCACTCGAGGCGTCGCGCCAGCACGCTCGCGCCACCGTGCGCGAGAGCGCCGATCTGCTCTACCACCTCGTCGTGCTCTGGCGCGAGTGCGGCATCGCCCCGGACGAGATCTGGGCCGAGATGTACCGGCGTGCCGAGCGCTTCGGCATCGCCGAGAAGCTGCCCAAGGGCAGCTCTGAAGCGGGCGGCGTTCGCGCCGCCGACGATTTCACCTGATCCTCGGCGTCGGACGACACCTATGACCGCTCACACCTCGGCGCTCGACGCGTCCAGCCTTCCCGCCACGGCCGTCTTGGACGAGGCCCATCGCGGCGACATTCGCGGCGCGCTCGGCACCATCGCCGAGGGCGATCACGCACCCCGGATCGGCTGGGGGGCGCGCCTCAAGACGCTCCTGGCGATCCTCGGTCCCGGGCTCATCGTCATGGTCGGCGACAACGATGCCGGCGCCTTCGGCACCTACACCCAGGCCGGCCAGAACTACGGCACGGCGCTGCTGTGGACGCTGGCGCTGCTGATCCCGGTCCTGTTCGTAAACCAGGAGATGGTGCTGCGCCTCGGCGCGGTCACGGGCGTCGGGCACGCCCGCCTCATCCTAGAGCGGTTCGGCGGGTTCTGGGGCGCGTTCAGCGTCATCGACCTGTTCCTCCTCAACGCCCTGACGCTCGTCACCGAGTTCATCGGCATCAGCCTCGGCCTCGATTATCTCGGTGTGCCAAAGCTCTGGGGCGTGCTCGCAGCTGCAATCCTCGTGATCGCGGCCGCGAGCACCGGCGACTTCCGCCGCTTCGAACGCTTCGCGCTGGCGCTCGTCGCCGGCAGCCTCCTGCTCGTGCCCGTGGTGCTGATCGTGCACCCGCCGGTAGGCCAGATCGCCCGGGACTTCCTCGTGCCGCGGCTCCCCGCGGGCGCCAAGCTCTCGGAGGTGATGCTGCTGATCATCGCCATCGTCGGCACCACGGTGGCGCCCTGGCAGCTGTTCTTCCAGCAGAGCTACGTCATCGACAAGCGGATCACGCCGCGCTTCATGCGCTACGAGAAGGTCGATCTCTGCCTCGGCATCGTGCTCGTCATCGTCGGCGCGGTAGCGATGATGGCCTTCTGCGCCGCGACCTTCGCCGGAAGGCCCGAGTTCGGCAATTTCGGTGACGCGGGCGGGGTCGCAGCCGGGCTGGAGCGGTATGTCGGCCCGGTGCCGGCGGTGCTGTTCGCGCTCGCGCTCATCGACGCCAGCATCATCGGTGCGGCCGCCGTGTCGCTGGCTACCGCCTACGCCATCGGCGACGTCCTCGCCCTGCGGCACTCGCTGCATCGCAAACCCGGCGAGGCCAAGGGCTTCTTCCTGGTCTACTCCGGACTGATTGCACTGGCCGCAGGGTTGGTGCTGACGCCCGGCACGCCGCTCGGCCTGCTCACCAACGCCGTGCAGACGCTGGCCGGCGTGCTCCTGCCCAGCGCCAGCGTGTTCCTGCTCCTGCTGTGCAACGACAGGGCCGTGCTCGGGCCGTGGGTGAACGGGCGCGCGATGAACCTGTTCACCGGCGCGGTGATCTCCGTGCTTGTGATGCTCTCGCTGATCCTGACCGCGTCCGTCCTGTTCCCGGACGCCACGAACGAGACCGTCATCGTCGGCGTGCTCGTCGGCGGCAGCCTCGTCGCGCTGGTCACCGCGGGCGCGCTCGCGCTCCTGCGTCGGCGCACGTGCGCCGACGGGTTGGCCGTCGATCCCGCGGCCGGCGACCGGGCAACCTTGCCGCGCGAGCGCTGGCGGATGCCGCCGCTGGATCAGCTCCCGCTCGCCAAGCTGTCGCTGCCGGCGCGCGTGTGGATGGTGGTGCTGCGCGCCTACCTCGTCGTCGCTGGCGGCCTCGTCCTGATGCGCATCGTCGGCCTCGCCCTCGGCGGCGAGGGCTAGACCGGTGCGGCGGCGCTTCATCCCGGCCGCCGTCCGAGCCGGCCTGCTCCGGTGGCTCAGGTCGGACCTGGCCGCGCTCCACCTCGGCCTGCACGACCCGGCTGTGTGGCGGCGCGCGGCGATCCTCGCGTGCCTGCGCGATCGCCGGCCGGATCTGCTGACGGCCGACTCGCAGGGTTCGGCTGCCCTCGCGGACCGGATCCTGAGTGACGCCCTGGGCGACTTCACTGCGGCCTCGAGCCGATGCGGACGGGCGCCATGACCGGCACGCTCACCCTCTTGCACATTGCGGGCGCCGTCGCGCTGCTCCTGTGGGGCACGCACATGGTCACGACCGGCCTCGCCCGCGGCTTCGGGCCGGAGCTGCGCGACCTGATCGGGCGCGGGCTCAAGGGCCGAGCACGCGCCTGTTTCGCGGGTCTGCTCGTCACGGCGGTGCTCCAGAGCAGCACCGCCACCGCGCTCATGGCGACCGCCTTCGCCGCGAGCGGCACCCTCGACCTCTCGGCCGGCCTCGCCCTCATGCTCGGCGCCAACGTCGGTACGGCGTTGATCGTGCAGGTGCTGTCCTTCGACGTGGCCGCGGCCGCCCCCATCCTGATCCTGTTCGGGTTCCTGTTGTTCCGCGCGCGCGCGGATCGGTCCAAACCGCGCAATCTCGGCCGGGCACTGATCGGCCTCGGCTTGATGCTGACGGCGCTCGCGTTGCTCGGACAGTGCCTCACCGCCGTCGAGGCCACGCCGATCCTACGCAGCCTCGTGGGGGCGCTTGCGGCCGAGCCGGTCCTGGCCGTCCTGGCGGCGGCGATGCTCGCCTGGGCGGCTCATTCCAGCGTGGCGGCGATCCTGTTCATCGTCTCGCTCGGGGGTGCAGGCGTGATCACCCTTGAGGGTGCCCTCGCCCTCGTGCTCGGCGCCAACCTCGGCGCGGCACTGCCGCCCTATCTTGAAGCAGCCGGTGCGCCGGCAGCGCGCCGGCTTCCCCTGGGCAACCTGCTCGTGCGAGCGGCCGGCTGCGCCGCCGCGCTGCCGCTCCTCGACCCGATCACCGCAGGTCTCGCCGAGTTCGGCGTCGCTGACCCCGCGCGCGGAGCCATGGCGTTCCACCTCGCGCTCAACCTCGCGCTCGCCATCCTCGTCCTACCCTGGACGGCCGCGCTTGGCCGCCTCACCACGCGTCTCTTGCCCGCGCCGATCATGCCTGAGAGCGCACGGCAAGACGCGCCGATCGCGGAACTCCCGCACCACCTCGACCTCACCGCCCTGGCGACCCCGAGCCTGGCCCTCGCCAACGCCGCCCTTGAAGCCCTGCACATGGCGGATCTGGCCGGCGCAGCCCTGCGCGATGCCCTTCAGGCGTTCCGCACCGGAGATCGGACCTTGGCCGGTGCAGCCGGGCGGCGGGACGCGGCCATCGACCGGATCGGGCTCGCGATCCGGCGTTACCTGGCCGACCTCGGCGGCGAGGAGGTCGGCACCGTCTCGGCGGATGCGCAGGCGCGAGCCCAGGAGATCCTGACCTTCGTGCTCAACCTCGAGCACGTCGGTGACATCATAGCCCATAACCTGGTCGCGTTCGCCAGCCGGCGGCTGAAACGGACCGGCGAGCCGTTCTCCGTCGAGGAACTCGCCGACATCGAACGGCTCCACGCCGAGGCGCTCACCAGCCTGCAGCTCGCGCTCGCTGCGTTCCTACGCGACGACCTCGACGCCGCGCGGTCGGTGGCCCGGCGCAAGGGTCTCCTGCGCGCGCTGGAGCGCGCGGCCATCGACCGGCACGTCGCGCGCCTGCGCGATGCGCCGCACGACGCCGATCCGGCCGCGATGGCGGAGGCGAATGCGCTGTTCCTGCGGACGCTGCGCGATCTGCGCCGGGTGCACTCGCACGTCGCCGCGCTGTGCGCGCCCCTGCTCGAACGGCGGCACGAGGCGGTGCTCGGCGGCGAGGACGAGACCATCTCGGCCGGCGGTCCGGGCGGCGACGGCGAGGATCCGGTTCAGGAGGCGTCGAGCCTCCGGCCGGCAGCTTGAGCGGGAGACGACCATGCGGCTTGTCATTGGGGGCAGCGGTCATCTGGAATACCGGGATCTCGTGAGCTTCGAGTTGGCGAAGCTGCACCGCCGCTGCCGAGTCATGGTCCTGATCCACGGCGGTCTGGGCGGCGTCTGCGCGGCGGCCGAGGACTGGGCGCGGCGGGCCGGTGTGCACGTGGTGCGCTACCCGCCGAACTGGGTTCGCTACGGTAAGACGGCGGAGGCGGTGCGCAACCGATTCATGCTGAAGGACGCCCGACCCGATCTAGTGGCGGCCTTCCCCGGCGGCCCGCACACGCTGGATCTCGTGCGATGCGCCCTTCGGGCACGGCTCGCCGTCTACGAGGTGCCCGAGCGCGACGTGCCGGCCCAGACGATCCTCGACCGTGCGGACGGGCCGCCGGGTCGAGATCGCTCGAACGGGCTTCGAAGCCAGCGCGCTATCGTGCTGCACATCTGAACATCGACCGACACAGGGAGATCATCGTGGTTCGGCATCCCAACCTCGCGAGGCTGCTCTCAGGCCTCGGTCGATCGGCGTTCGGGCTGACGATGCGGGCCTACCGCGCCGGCCTGATCGGGCGGCGCGGCGCCCTGATCGGGACGCAGGTCGCGCATCAGCTGAGCCGAATGGGCTTGCAGGTCGCGCTCGACCACCGGCCGCTCGCGCGGCCACCCCGCGCAGGGCCGGGGACGGAGCGAGGCTCGACCGCGGGGCCAGCCGAGCTTCCGGTGCTGGTGCATATCCTCGAACACGCACTGCACGTCCTCTCGATCCTGCCGCGGATCATGCGCTCACGCCGTTTCGGGACGGCTCTGCTGATCCGCCTCGCCGTTGCCGGTCTGGGCGACGTGGGTTTTGCCATGCTCCGTCATGAACATATCGCGTGATCCAAGCTCCCGAATGGATCCGAGATCTCATCAAACATTCGTTTTATCGTAGATGCACAAAAAGATGAAATTCATACAGTAAAAATTGAGGCTATGCCATGAGATATCTGCAAATTCAGATCTTATCGCCGATCGAGAAGCTTTTATCGCTTCTGGGTGGCGCCGTCGCGATCCTATGCTTGGACCAAGCGCGGGCCGCCGAATGGAGAGGTTCATCGTCGGATCGCCCGACCGTCGCAGACTGGTCCGGCGGATATCTGGGCGTCGAGGGCAGCGCCGGAGACGCCTACGGCAGCTTCAACTTCGACGCGGGCTCGGTCGAGCGTCGCTCCGTGCCGGCGTTTCGAAGCGGGGATAGCACTGGCCGCAGCGATCAGGGACGCAATGCCACGACGGTGCTGGGCGGTGTCGTCAGCGGCTACAACTGGCAGACCGGTCCGTACGTCTACGGCCTGGAGGCGGACCTCTACGGCGCAAACCTGAAGCGGCCCGTGTCGTCGACCGTGCCGGGGTTCGGCTTCGAGAACGGCGACGCCTCCTTCAGTCTCATCCGCGCTCAGGCAGATCTGTTCGGCGCTGCCCGCGCCCGTATCGGCTACGCGTTCGAACGCAACCTCGTCTACGCCACCTTCGGCCTCGCGGGCGCCGAGACACGCTTCCGCTCCACGTTTCCCGACCTGGATACCGGCTTCGCCGGGATCGCAAGGCGTGACCACTCCTATCTCGGCTTCACACTCGGGGCCGGCGTGCAGTTCGCAATCGCTGAGAACCTCGCCCTGGGCATCGACTATCGCTATGCCGATTACGGCAGGAGCGCTCGCTTCGGTCTCGGCAGCGTTGCGGGTCCGGACGGCGGGGCGTTCTCGACCCAGGCCTCGTTCACCTCAAACCAAGTGATGGCGCGGCTCCTCTGGGTTCCCGGAGGACTGCGCCTGCCCCCCGAACCCGACGAGCTCGCCCCCCACGATCCGGACAACGGCGACACCGGCCGCTTCTCGCTGCACGGCCAGACGACGTTCATCGACCAGGGGGTGACGGGCTTCCATTCGCCTTACCGCGGCGACAACAGCCTCGTGCCGCATCAGGCGCGCGGCACGCTCACCGCCACCGCCTTCCTCGGGTTCAAGCTGACCGACAACACCGAGCTGTATTACAATCCTGAGTTCGACCAAGGCTTCGGTCTGAGCCGCACGCTCGGCGTGGCCGGCTTTCCCAACGGCGAGGCGCAGAAGGCCGGCTCGTCCTCTCCGAAGCTGCGCTCGCAGCGCTACTTCGTGCGTCAGACCTTCGGGCTCGGCGGCGAGACCGAGACCGTGCCGGACGGGCCGAACCAAGTCGCGATCACACGGGATATCGAGCGGATCACCGTCGCGGCGGGCAAATTCGCGCTGGGCGACTTCTTCGACGGCAACATTTATGCCCACGATCCGCGCGTCGACTTCATGAACTGGTCGCTCTGGGAGTCGGCGGCCTACGATTTCCCGGCCAACCTGCCCGGCTACACCCAGGGCATCGTGGTCGAGTACAACCGTCGCGAGTTCGCGCTGCGCGCAGCCTATACCCAGGTCCCCAAGCTCCCGAGTACGGATCCGCTCGATCCGCGCTTCCCGCGCCGGGGCGGGGCCGTGGTCGAGTTCGAGGAACGCCACGTGCTCCCGATCCTCGACCAGCCGGGAAGGCTGAGGATCGGCGCGTTCTCGCACGAGGGACGTACCGCCAACTACCGGCAGGTGGTCGCGCTCGCGGACTCGATCGACATCCCCGACGTCAACACGGCCGTGAACCTCAGCCGGAGAACCCGCAACAAACGGGGCGCCTACATCAATCTCGAACAGGCGCTCACGCCGGAGATCGGCCTGTTCGCCCGGGTCAGCGCCGCCGATGGCCGCAATGAGAACCTCTCCTTCACCGATGTCGATCGGAGCGCCTCCGGTGGGTTCTCGTTCAAGGGCTCCCTGTGGGAGCGACCGAGCGACACGATTGGCATCGGCGCGATGATCAACGGCCTGTCGCGCGCGCATCGGGACTACTTTGCCGCAGGCGGCCTCGGCCTCGTGATCGGTGACGGGCAGTTGCGTTACGGGCCAGAGCGCGGCATCGAGACCTACTATGCGCTGGGTTTGACAAACACGGTGACAGTGTCGTTCGACTATCAGTTCATCGACAATCCTGGTTACAATAAGGATCGCGGCCCAGCCAATTTTTTCAGTAGTCGTCTACACATCGATTTTTAGTTTCTATTTTTGAAATTCACAACCAGTCCAGATGTATATGCCTCACATACTCTGAATCATTATTTCTATCATGTATATCTCGATCTAACCGATCCGTGGGATCCGCGCGTTCAGGCAGACATCAGCCCGAGGCGTACGCAAGTAATCGCGGCCTGCGTGCGCGTCGTCACGTTCAGCTTGCGCATCACGCGGTCTACGTGGAAGTTCACCGTCCGCTCGCTGATACCGAGGAGGGCGGCGATGGCGACAGAGGATTTGCCTTCCACCACCCGGGCGAGGACCTCCCGTTCGCGTTCGGTCAGCGTCGGGCGCTCGGTGTCCCCCACGGCCGGCGCTGTCCGCTGCAGGACGTTGTGCAGGACGGCCAGCAGCAGCTCGAAGTCGATGGGCTTGGCGACGAAGTCGTCGCAGCCCAGCTGGCGCGCCTCGATCTGGTTCTCCCGGCCGGCGAAAGCCGTCAGCAGCACGAACGGGGTCCGCGAGCCGGTCTTGCGCAATGCGCGCAGCAGTTCGAGCCCGCTCAGGCCCGGAAGGTCGATGTCGCAGAGGATCGCGTCGTGCGCCTCGCCCAACCGCGCCAAACCTTGCATGCCGGTGATCGCAAGATCGACACGGAAGCCCGCCTCTGCGAGCACCTCGTTGGTGAGTTCGGCGATGTCGGGATCGTCCTCGATGCACAGGATGCGCCGCGTCACGGCTTCGCTCCGGGCAGATGCAGGTGTACCGTCGTGCCCCGGTCGACCTGGCTCTCGATGCGAACCTGGCCGCCATGCGCCTCGACGAAATGGCGCACGAGATGCAGGCCGATGCCGAGGCCAGGAACACCGCCGCTGTTGGCGGCGCGATAGTAAGGCTCGAAGACCCGATCGAGTTCCTCCAGGGCGATCCCGACGCCGTGGTCGGCCACCGTGATCTCGCTTCCGTCGAGTAGGGCCGAGCGGCCGGCGTGGATGCTGATCGCGCAAGGCTGCGGCGAGTACTTGATCGCGTTCGAAACGAGGTTCGACACCGCCTGATGGATCAGGACGCGGTCGCCGTGCAGGGTTGGCTCGGCCACGCACACGGCGATGTGAACATGCGCGGCCTCATATTCGGCCACGAGCGCCTCGAGGAAAGGGACTGCCTCGATCGCCTCGCGGTTCAGCAAGATCTCTCCACGGCCGACTTCGGCAGCGAGGCGGACGCGCTCGACCAGACCCTTGAGGCGCGTCGCGGCGTGTCGGATCTTCTCGCTGCGAGCGATGATGTCCATCGGCTCGATCGTCTGCGCCAGCTTGCCGAGGCGATAGCCTTGACCGTCGATCGCAGTCAGCGCCGTCGCGATCTCGTGAGTCAGGATCTGCACGAACCGCCGTCCGGTCTCGGCCACCAGCCGTTCTTCGGTCAGACGTGCGTCGACCAGGGCGTGGTTGCGCCGTCGTTGCTCGACCAGGAAGGCGACGAGCCACTGCGCGGCGACCGCGATCACGCGGTTGACGACGAAGCTGAGGACGATCCCGCCCTCCGGCGGTCGAATGAACGAGCCGACCAACGAGGCGGCGGTGGCGAGGGCGGCGAGACGGAACGTGCTGCCGGGACCCATGTAGACGCCGAGGAGGATCGGCAGCGTGTAGGCGAAGCAGATCGAGACGTTGTCGGCGGGCTCGAAGAGATCAGCCGTGAACACGCCGACCACGAGGAGGAGCGCGAGGGCGAGCCTCGGCTTGAGACTAAGCATCGGCAACGTGGTAATTTGGAAGAGCGCTCGTCGCGCCGCGCGACTCGGCTCGATGAGCAGAGGGCGCGCGCGCATGAGACCGACAGGGCTAGCGGCGCGCTTGGGTAACGCTCGGGTTCCCGTATGGTGCGCGCTCGCCAACGCTTTACCCTCCTTACCGACGTAACCCAACACCGATTGAAAGCTCGGGACGGATCGCCGCTACCAATCTTTCACAGAACCTGAGCTGCGACATTCTCGCCGGAACTTAGGGTAGTAGAGCGAGGATCGCGCCGACCTGCAACCTGTCAAACCTGACAGTTAGACGACCCGCGCACGCCGCCCACCGCTTGTAAAAATCATCATACACTTGCCACGGTCCGATATAAAAACCCTAACACTAGGTTGCTAAGCTCAACTTCCGAGGGTGTGCGCCTGTCAGAACTGACAGTTGCCGAAGGAGGAGCAACGCTCTACCGCGAAGCTGCGCCTGTGTGAGCCGGCCGCTCGGGCGTCGGTGCCCGCGACAAGCCAGCGCGATACACGCTGATGCTTCCTGTTCGCAATGTTTAGTTCTGTATGCATCGAGCTGCAAAAGTATGCGCGGCAGTCGTTTAGAAAGGTCGCGGCATGGATGTGCGTAATCAGCTCCGGCCTGATCTTCTCGATGCTGAAGCCGGGACACCGCTGAGGCCATTCGGCTCGCCGACGCTGAAGATCGCCGCCGCGTCTATGCTTCTGATCGGCACCGTCGCGGCGGTTGCCATCTGGCCCGACGCCGCACGCGACGTCGCTGGCAGGACGGCAGCACTCGTCACCGGCCTGTCCGGCCGCCGCGCGGACAGAGCCGATGCTTCCGAACCGGCGACGACAATCGCGGTCGAGCGCAGCTTTCGGCCGACGCCGATGCAGCTCGCGTCGTTCGGGATCACGAGCGTTCAGGCGACCGAGTTCCGACCGCAAGGACTGGCCGAAGGGCGCATCGCGCTCAACGATGACGACAACGTGCCGGTCTACTCTCCCTATGCTGGGCGTGTCACCAAGATCACCGCCAAGGCAGGTGACGACGTGAGGGCGGGCCAGCCCCTGTTCACCGTCGAGGTGACCGACATGGTCCAGGCGCAGAACGATTTCCAGAGCGCGATCAACGCCCTCAACAAAGCCCAGGAGCAGCTCAAGCTCAACCAGATCATCGCCGCGCGCCAGCAGGTGCTATTCCAGGCCAAAGCCGCCGCGCTCAAGGATTATCAGAGCGCCGAGAACGACGTCATCTCGGCCCAGAGCGACAAACAGACCGCGGAGGCGGCCCTGGAGGCGGTCAAGAACCGCCTGCGGATCCTGGGCAAGACCGACGCGGAGATCGCCGCGTTCCAGAAGAACAGCAGCATGAGTCCGGAGACGGTGATCCGAGCGCCGATCGCCGGGACAGTCGTGCAGCGCAAGGTCGGCCTCGGCCAGTACCTCGGCACCGGCAGCGATCCGGTCTTCACCATCGGCGATCTCGCGACCGTGTGGCTGATCGCCAACGTGCGCGAGAGCGACATCCCCCGCATCCGGCTCGGTCAGCCGGCCGTGGCGACCGTCAACGGCTTCGGCGACCGCACCTTCCGCGCGCGTGTCACCTACATGGCCGCGAGCCTCGATCCGGCGACGCGCCGGCTCGCGGTCCGGTGCGAGGTCGAGAACCCCGATCAAGAACTCAAGCCTGAGATGTTCGCGCGGTTCGCGATCATCACCGGCGACGCCGTGAGCGGCCCGGCGGTCCCAGAGAGCGCGGTCGTTCAGGAGGGGGACCGCGCGCATGTCTGGGTGCTGCGCCCGGACGGCGCGGTCGAGGCCCGCGAGATCAAGCTCGGGCTGCGTGACGGTGATCTTCTGCAGGTCACCGAGGGCTTGCAGACCGGCGAACGGATCGTCTCGCGCGGCGCCCTCTTCATCGATCGGGCCGCGAGCGGAGAGAAGGCTTCATGATCACCGATCGACGAGCTTCGGCTTGCACCGCAACCGACCGCGGGAAGTTGTCATGACCGGCGTCATCACCTTCGTCCTGCGCCAGCGCGTCCTCGTCCTCCTGCTGTTTCTCGCGACGCTGGTAGTCGGCGCGGCCAGCTATGCCCAACTGAACATCGAGGCTTATCCCGACCCCGTGCCGCCGCTCGTGGACGTGATTACCCAGAACCCCGGCCAATCGGCCGAGGAGATCGAGCGCTACATCACCATCCCGCTGGAGGTGCAGCTCGCCGGCATCCCGAATGCCACCGTCGTGCGGACGATCTCGCTGTTTGGCCTCTCCGACGTGAAGGTCCAGTTCAACTACAATTTCACCTATGAGGAGGCCGAGCAGCGGGTCCTCAACCGCTTGTCGCAGCTCAGCCCCCTGCCGAACGGCGCCCAGCCCTCAATCTCGCCGGTGAGCCCGATCGGCGAGATCATGCGCTATCAGCTGGTCGGACCGAAGGGGTTCTCGCCCACCGACCTCAAGACGCTCCAGGACTGGATCCTGCAGCGGCGGTTCAAGGCGATCCCCGGGGTCATCGACGTCACCGGCTTCGGCGGCAAGACCAAGGAATATGAGATCGCCGTCGACCTCGCCCGGCTTCAAGGGCAGGGCCTGACCTTGGTGCAACTCGTCACGTCCCTGAACAACTCCAGCATCAACGTCGGCGGTCAGACGCTGAACATCGGCGAGCAAGCGGCCGTGGTGCGCGGCATCGGTTTGATCCGCGATCCGGACGACATCCGCAACACCATGCTCACGCAGGTGAACGGAACGCCCGTGCTCGTGCGCGACGTCGCCGAGGTGCGGGTCTCGAACGCACCCCGGCTCGGCATCGTCGGCCACGACGATCAGGACGACATCGTGCTCGGCATCGTGCTGCTGCGCCGCGGCAGCCCGAGCCTGCCGACGATCCAGCGCGTGGAAGCCGAGATCGAGAAGATCAACGCGAGCGGCATTCTCCCGCCCGACGTGCGCATCGTGCCGCTCTACGACCGGTCGGGGCTGATCGGCAAAACCACGCACACGGTGATGCACAACCTCGTCTTCGGCGTGGCGCTCGTGTTCGTGGTTCAGTGGCTGTTCCTGGGCTCGCTGCGAAGCGCCATCATCGTGGCGGCGACGATCCCGTTCGCCCTCGCCTTCGCGGTGGCGATCTTGGTGATCCGCGGCGAGTCGGCCAACCTGCTGTCGCTCGGTGCCATCGACTTCGGCCTGATCGTCGATGCGACCGTGATCATGGTCGAGAACGTCTTCCGACACTTGTCGGAGCATCCCGGCGGTCCGATCACGCACGCCGATGACGCTGGCGATGAGGGGTCGGCCCTGACGGGCAAGCTCGGCACCATCAGTTTCGCCGCGTCCGAGGTGAACCGGGCGATTTTCTTCTCGGCGACGATCATCATCGTCGGCTTCCTGCCACTGTTCACGCTGAGCGGCGTTGAAGGGCACATCTTCGGGCCGATGGCCAAGACCTACGCGTACGCGCTGATCGGCGGCCTGCTCGCGACCTTCACGGTCTCGCCGGCCCTGTCGGCCCTGATCCTGCCGAACGAGATGGAGGAGCGCGACACGCTCATCGTGCGCCTCCTGCACTTCGGGCACACGCGCTTCCTGCGCTTCGCCTTGGGCAACAAGATCCTGACGCTCGGCGCCATGCTCGTCGTCCTGCTCGTCGCCGGCACGATGGTCCGCTCGCTCGGCCTGGAGTTCCTGCCCAAGCTCGAGGAGGGCAATCTCTGGATCCGCGGGACGATGCCACCCTCGATCTCGCTCGAGGCCGCGAACACCTACGTCAACCGGATACGCGCCGTGCTCAAGGCGTATCCGGAGGTGGAGACCACGATCACGCAGCATGGCCGGCCCGACGACGGCACGGACGCGACCGGCTTCTTCAACGTCGAGATCTTCGCACCGCTGACCGACGAGGAGACTTGGCCATCGGGGCTGACCAAGGAGCGGCTCGTCGAGGATATGTCAAAGACGCTGGAGGAGCACTTCCCCGGCGTCGAGTTCAACTTCTCCCAGTACATCCAGGACAATGTCGAGGAAGCGGCTTCCGGCGTGAAGGGCGAGAACTCCGTCAAGGTGTACGGCAACGATCTCAGCGCGATCTCGCAGGCGGCCGAGCAGATCAAGGCGGCCCTGGCCGAGGTGAAGGGCATCACCGACTTGGCGATCTTCACCTCACTGGGTCAGCCGACGGTCCGCATCACCGTCGATCGCGAGAAGGCGGCCCGGTACGGGCTGGCGCCCGGGGATGTGAACACCACGGTTCAGGCCGCGATCGGCGGTCAGACCGCGGGTGACGTGTACGAGTATGGCTCGGATCGGCACTTCGCGATGCGCGTGCGCCTGGCCTCGGCGTACCGCCGCGACCTCGCCACGATCCGCAACATCACGGTGGGCGCCCAGAATCCGAGCGGCGGCGTGATTCCCGTGCCGCTTTCTGAGATCGCCACGGTCGAGCTCGTCTCGGGCGCCTCGTTCATCTATCGCGAGGGTCAGCAGCGCTACATCCCGGTCAAGTTCTCGGTGCGGGGACGCGACCTCGGCGGCGCCGTGATCGAGGCGCAGAACCGGGTCGCCCAGCAGGTCCAGTTGCCGCCGGGCTCTCACCTCGAATGGGTCGGCGAGTTCGGGAACCTGCAGGACGCGATCGCCCGACTGAAGGTCGTCGTCCCGATCACGCTCGCGCTGATCGCCCTGCTCCTTTACATCAACTTCTCATCGGCCACCGACATGCTGCTGACGCTGTCGGTGATCCCGATGGCGATGATCGGCGGCATCTTCGCCCTCGTGCTGACGGGGACGCCGTTCTCGGTCTCGGCGGCGATCGGCTTCATCGCGCTGTTCGGCATCTCGACCATGGAGGGCGTGATCCTGCTCGCCTACTACAACCAGCTCGTCGAAGACGGCTGGCAGCGCCGCAACGCGGTGTTCCAGGCCGCGACGGTGCGGATGCGCCCGGTGATGATGACCTGCGTCGCGGCCTGCGTCGGCCTGCTGCCGGCCGCCTTGTCGACCGGCATCGGCTCGCAGGTCCAGAAGCCGCTGGCGCTGGTTGTGGTTGGCGGCATCCTCCTGGCGCCGGCCCTGATCCTGGTCGTTATGCCGATCCTGATCTCGCTGTTCTCGCGGCGGCGACCGGCCAGGAGCACGCAGGTTCGACCCAAAGTACAGGCCGTGTCCGCCCCTTAAACGTCCCGCAATCGCCATAGAGAACGGTCAAGCTCAGATGCTTGCCGTCGCTCGACGGACCACGCCTGCAGAAGTGCCTCGATGCGTCCCGATCTCGATCATCATGCCGCGCGATATCCGGTGCGGGACGGGATGTTCGTCCGCGTGTCGGAAGGATGGGTAATCCCGCTGACGATGGCCCTCGGTCGTCTCTCTCGGTATGGCGGCGTCATACTGCTGGCTTGGAGCGTCGCCGCCTGCGCGGTGGGGCCGAACTTCATGCCGCCGGAGGATCCGCCGGTCAGCCGCTACACCAGGGAGCCGCTGAAGAACCCGTCGGCCGCCGACAAGATTCGCACCCGGCAAGGCGGCTCGGCCGACCAGAGCTTCGCCTCGGGCGCCGACATCCCCGGCCAGTGGTGGACGCTGTTCCATTCCAAGGCACTCAACCGCCTCGTCGAGCAGGCGCTGGCCAACAACCCGACGCTGGAGGCCGCGCAGGCCTCCCTGCGGGTAGCGCAGCAGAACGCGCTCGCCCAGAAGGGCACGCTCTATCCGAGCCTGACCGCGACGCCTCAGGCCGAAGGCATCCAGGCCCCGGGCCTCGACCTGCAATCGCCGCTGCAGAACCAGACCCAGTACCTCTACAGCCTGTTTACCCCGCAGGCGGTGGTCTCGTACAATCCAGACGTGTTCGGCGGGAACCGGCGGCAGATCGAGTCGCTGGAGGCCGCCACCGAGAACCAGCGCTTTCAGCTGGAGGCGGCCTATCTAAGTCTGACCGCCAACGTCGTCGCCGCCGCCATCCAGGAGGCATCCCTGCGCGCGCAGATCGATGCGACGCAGAAAGTGATCCAGGCGCAGATCGAGGTGCTGCAGCTGTACAACAAGCAGCTGTCGCTCGGGCAGATCGCCGGGGCCGACGTGGTGCAGCAGCAGGCGGCGCTCGCCCTGTCGCAGCAGCTGCTGCCACCGCTGGAGAAGGCGCTCGCGCAGCAGCGCAACCTGCTCACCGCACTCGCCGGGCGTCTGCCCTCCGACGAGGTCCCGGAGACCTTCCGTCTCTCGGCATTGAGGCTGCCGACCCGGCTTCCGGTGAGCCTGCCCTCGCGGCTCGTGCAGCAGCGCCCCGACGTCAAGGCGGCGGAAGCCATGGTGCAGCAGGCGAGCGCCAGCGTCGGCGTCGCGGTCGCCAACCGCCTGCCCCAGTTCACGCTGACGGCCACGGGCGGATCGAGCGCGACGCAAATAACCCAGATTACCAACCCGGCCGCCTCGTTCTTCACGATCGTCGGCCAGGCGACGGCACCGATCTTCGATGCCGGCACCCTGTTCCGACGCCAGCGGGCCGCCGAGGAAGGCTTGACCCAGGCGCAGGCGCAGTACCGCGCCACGGTGATCACCGCCTTCCAGAACGTCGCCGACGCGCTGCGAGCGCTGCAGGCCGACGCCAGGGCGGTGGCCGCCGCCGACGCAGCGGTCAATGCGACGAACCAGAGCCTGGAGCTGGTCCGCAAGCAGTTCACGGCCGGCTCGGTGACCTCGACGCAAGTGCTGATCGCCCAGCAGGGTTACCTGTCGGCGCTGGTCACCGCGGCGGGTGCTCGCGCGACCCAGTACGCCGACACCGCGGCGCTGTTCGTGGCGCTGGGCGGCGGCTGGTGGAACCGCGCCGACGTGGCGCCGCCGCCCCCGGAGAAGGATCCGCTGAAGTTCCTGTGATCCAGCATCTCTCCGTAACCCGAGGCGATGGCAGTGTTGGTTCGTCGAACCCGTCCGCTGTTCTCGGAACGACCCGATCCAGTGAATACAAGGGCACAGAGCACATGCGGCATCGACGACCTCGCATCGATCGGATCGGTCCCTCCCATGATGGCGAGGGACTACTGTACGACCAGTCCGGCAGGCTCTCTGAAGCGCTGGATCAGGTCGGTCTCGCCTGCCGGGACTTTACGCCCACCTCCGCCGACGATCATCGGCGAGCCGCGAGGGTTGCGAGAATGGTCTGCGCGACGGCACTCGGCCTTCTCGTTGGAATGGCCGGCCTCAAGACCGCGTCGGCCGCCGACCTGATCGTCTCAGAGCCCGTCGGTCGGTTCCTGGCGACCTGCGAGACTCTCGCGCGGTCCTGCTACGCCGACGCCTGCGGTCGAGATCAGATCGATGCGGCTTCGGGCTGCCGAGGCCAGTGCCCAAGCTCGGTCGTGATCAGCGTCGTGCCCGCTGCCTGTCCGCTAACCGATCCGCGCGCGAGCATCGACGCCGCCGCGCGATCATCGTTCGTCCACGATGAACCTCGCCTATCCTCCGCGCGAGGTGCGGTCGAACTGGTGCTGAGCCGGCGCACGGAAGCGCTGACGACGGTGGCTCAGACCCTGCGCTACGCCGAGCGCGCGAGCAACGGAGCCTTCGCGGTCGAGCGGGTGCACGCCGAGCACCGGCTCGGTGAGCCGTATACCCGGGTTCACATCTGCTACCGCCTCGGCGACCGATCGACGGCGCCGATCTGCAACATCGATTATCTCGTGACTCGCGATCCGCCGCACGTCGAGCCGGCCGACCGGTTCGACGGCATCGGTCGCGACCTCGAGCAGGGTCCCCAGGCCTTCCTACGGGCCCTCGCCCGCGAAGCGGAGCACCAACAGCAGCCGGCCCCGCTGCAGGCGTTGCGTCGGGTCCTCGAGCCGCTCAATCCCTACGACTGGCGCTGACGGCAAACCCATCGCGCTCGCCGCCTCCGGTCCGGTGTGGGGTTCGAACGGCTTCGGACGTCGCGCGACGCCGGCGCTTTACCGACCTGTACCAGATGTCGAACCGGTACCGGGCGTGACCGACTTGCCCCCCTGCGAGATGTTGGAGTTGCCGGTGCTGCCCGCAGGCAGCCCAGAACTCGTGCTTGAGGTACCCGGTGATGTCGCCCCGTTGACGGCGCCCGTGCCACTGACGCCGCTGGAGCCCGTACCACCGGTTCCAGAAGCAGAGCCGCCGGCACTGCCGCCCGCCCCAGCTCCGCCCGCGCCACCGCCGGCTCCGCCACCCGCGGCGGCTACACCGGCTACCATGCCGATGACCATCAAGGCCGCGATCAGCGGCGTGCGGATATCGACTCTCATTTTGCCTCCGGTCATGGCGTGGACGGCGCGTTCGAGACGCGCTGCAATCGAGCCAACCGGACCGGGGATGGCGCTGTTCCGAGATCGGGGATTCTCACGATGTCGGTAGCCGCATCCCATATCTCATCGAAGCCTTTGTCAGCGCCGTGACGGCCACCGCCAGCATGCCGATGCCGAAAGCGAGGCGTGCGACGACACGATGGGGCGCACGATCGCGGCAAACGCTGCGCACGGTGCAGGATCGTACGATCAGAAGCCGGGCCACGCACCGGGGATCGTCTCGCCATAACCCCAACCTGTGAACGGCGGAGCGGATACCCGCTGCTTGGTCACAGGCGGGAGGTAGCTGGACAGCGGCCTGTGCACCTCCCAGTCCATCCAACCTCGCGCACGATCGGCGGCGGCCCTGCGTCTGAGCGTGAGGTCCATGTCACTTGCGCGTGAAGCCCTGTGATCATGGTGAGCCTTGACGCCGCGCACACGTGCCTCGGCAGACACGTCTGTCAGAAACATGACGAGCGGGAGGACCATCACCGAAATTAGCCGCATCGGAGTTCCCTGCGCATGATATGAGGGGTAATCATCGCAGCACGGGCACGAACGGCATCGAGCCGACGGTCGCCTCATCCTCGCCGAGGCTGTGCCCGGTCGAGCGACTATCCCCTCTCAACGGTTCGCCGTGGTGACGGGCGAGGTGACCCCGCCCAGCGACACCCAGGCGATGGCGTCCTGGCTCTCGCGCTTGACGAAGACATAGCCGGTCCGGTGCCAGGGTAAGATGTCGTTGGTCTTGTTGTCCAGGACGAGGTCGCCGCGATCGGTCAGCAGGGTGAGTACGGCGTGACCCTCGCCGTTGGCGTCCACGACCACGGTCATCCGCATCGCCCGGCGCGGCAGACCCGCCTCGGCGAGCAGATGGCGCTTCAGGAGCTGATAGTCCTCGCAGTCGCCGAAGCCGTCCTCGGCCAGGTTCCATTGATCGGCTACGTGCCAGTGGTCCATGTCGGTCATCGGCTGCACCGCCTTATTCACCCGGCGGTTGATCGAAACGATGGTCGACCAGGTCGCGGGCGTGAGGGTGATGCGGGCAGGCTCCGTGCGGTCGAGTACGCATTCGGCCGGATAGTTCTCGCAGAACGTCACCCATGCCGCGATCGGTCGGGCCGTTCCCAGAGGCTGCGCCACGCTCGGGGCGCTCGGCAGCGACGCGAGGGTTTGAGCCTGCACGGCGCCGATCCCGAGGCCGATGGAGAAGGCTGCCGCGAGGGCAGGCCTGAGGCGACGCGCGGCGTGGACCGAGACCGCATTCCGCCTCGTGAAAGCCGCAAACCGCATCGCCGAGACCCAACCGTTAAGCTTTCGTTAACGGAAGTTCTCACGCCGACGCGCCGGCGGCAATCCAGCGCTCAACGAAAAATTAACCCTGTGCGTAGCGCGGATAATATCGGTCGGCGCTAATCGTCCTGTCAGATCTGACAGTATGCATAGCCTTTCCCGGGGACTATGAGAAACAGCTTGGATTTTATTGCAGGGACAAGGTAGAGCTTGAGTCCGGGCGTGTCGAAAGTCTGACATCCCAAACGCTTGCGCATTCCCAGCTCGTTTCGAGGATCTACGGTGCGTCCGACACGATGGAAGCGCCGTGTGAGGCGAGGCCCGATCGGCGAACGCCCAGGCTCGGCAGCCCAAGCCGACGTGAGTGCAAGAGGATGAAGACGAAATGCGTCGCGCTTCAACGTGTCGATAAGGTCGAGGTCAGAGTGTGACGTTCGTCCAGCTCCGACTGGTCGCATTCGGCCAGGCAGCTTTCATGGTCGGCTGCGCACGAACGCTGACGGAGCTGGGCATCGATCACTCAGTGTCTGTCCGGCGACATATTGAGTGATGTAAGGGGTTTGTGATTCAAGGCGGCCTGTGTGGAGGCTGCTGATGTGGACGACCGAGAACCGGGCCCGCTACGATCGAAGCGAGCTTCGGTATCCGAGCGATCTGACGGATGACGAGTGGGCGCTGATTGAGCCCCTGATCCCTCCAGCCAAGCGTGGCGGCGGCAAGCGCAGTGTCGACATGCGGGCGGTGGTGAACGGCCTGATGTACGTGCTGAGCACCGGCTGCCAATGGCGGGCGATCCCAAAGGATCTGGCGGCGCGCTCGACGGTTCACGATTACTTTGACCTCTGGGACTATGACGGCACGCTGGAGCGGATCCATCACACGCTCTACGTCGCCTGCCGGGAACGGATGGATCGGGAGGCCAGCCCGACGGTGGCCATCATCGACAGCCAGAGCGTGAAGGGCGCGGAAAAGGGGGGCGCTCGATCGACCCGCCCGGCTACGATGCGGGCAAGAAGATCAGGGGCAAGAAGCGCCACATCCTCGTCGACACGCAGGGCCTGCTGATGCACGCGCTCGTCCATCCCGCCGACATTCAGGATCGGGATGGCGGCGTGCTGGTGATGGCCACGCTGTTTGGCCTCTACCCGTTCCTGCTCAAGCTCTTCGCCGACGGCGGCTACCAGGGACCGGCCTTCCAAGATGGCCTTCGCAAGGTCTGCCGCACCCTCACGGTCGAGATCGTCAGGCGCTCCGATCAGGCCAAAGGCTTCGCTGTGCTGCCCAAGCGTTGGATCGTCGAGCGAACGATCGGCTGGCTCAACCGCTGCCGCCGTCTCGCAAAGGATTGGGAATGCAAAAGCCGGAAAGCACGAGCGTTCGTCCTCTTGGCCTCCATCCGCCTCATGACCCGAAAGCTCTGTCAGAAAACATCATGATGCCGGACAGACTCTCAGAGGCGGACACAGGTTGGCAGCCTGCGTTCAGTCTCGTTGATGCATAAGGGCGGTTCACGCCGTCAGCTACAGGCCTTACATATTTTTGCATGAAATATTATTTACTCGATTCTGATGAGGACAATGAATAAATCGTGCTGAAAAATCATGCGCGGTATCGGATCCATGTATTATCGAGGGCTAACTCTGTTATTTTTGATATCAGGGATTGCTTTTCACACTGAGTCATGCGCTGCGCAGTACAACTCGGGGCAGCTGCGGAAATCGATCGAACCGGTCTATATCAGGCCCACCTACGGTACCTATCACCAGTGCGGCGGCGCATGCCTGAAGAGCGGGTTGCTGACGTGGTTCTGCGAGGAGAACACCGGCTGCGCCCTGAACTGCGCGATCGGTCCGCCGGTGAGGCGGTGTGTTACGTCAGGTAGCGTCATCGAGGATTTTCGCATTCTAAATTAGTTTTCGCAAAGTGTAGCTGAACTCGGCACGATTCAGTTCAGCGATGGATCGACGGTCCTGCGCGGATGCACAGGGCCGTCCGAGTTTTGTATCTAGTATGGCCTTAACCCGTTACAGCGGTTGCCGGCGGAGCCACGGCAGACGGCTTCAAGTGGTCTTCCGGCCGCGCTTCTTAGGAGCTTCAGCGCCGACCGTAATTGTTGCCTTAGCCGTGGTCTCTCGGCGCTGACTGCCGAGACCGAAACTCTTGGCGAGAGTCGAGCGTTGCTGAGAATAGCTAATTGCTACTGTGGGATAGTCGCGGGGCAGACCGTAGCGCTCGCGGTATTGCGCGACGGTCATACCATTGCCGGTGAGATGCCGCTTCAGTGTCTTGTACGGCTTGCCGTCGATGAAGGAGATTAGCGCGTCGTGCGTAATCGATTTGTGGATCTGAGCTGGGGTTGGTTTCTCGACCATCGGAGCTTCTGATGCGCCACCCTGGCGGAGGCCGGACAGAGCGGAGTAGATCCCGAAGATCAAGCTTGGCAGCTCAGCCGCCGGCAGGCTGTTGTTCGAGATGTATGCTGCAACGACCTTGACTGTCTGCCGAATATGATCATTCCGCAGTGTGACCGCTTTCTCGTTCATGAAGTAATCCTTTTTGGAGATCAAGTGCACAAATGACGCAATCTTCCTCCGAATTCAAGTAGAAATCTCATAATACAGATTTGAAACTTACCTCCGACCATCTGCATAATCAAATTAGATATTTGCCGCAACATCTCGCTCACAATCATCTATCTCACCGGACTCTGTTAAATTCATGAAGGTGAGCCATATCAACGATAAACATTAGGCTGGGCAATAATTTCATCGTATTCAGTTTTCCGCTAGACACTGCGCTTCGAACGCCCGAGGTCTGCTCAGTCAGATCAAGCGCAATCGTAGATAAACTATCAAACCGGCTTCGGGACACAGCCCGTCACCGTCTGGTCACTGCCGCGGCCTGAGGCATCGTTGCAGCTAGACATCAGTCTCGTTCAGCACATGTTAGTGGGCGCGATGAGTGTCAGGGAGGATGACATGCTAGGCGAAAGACGCCGACTGCCAGCTACTATCGCAGCTGGGGCAATTTTGTGGGCTGGAACGGCGCTGGCGCAAACCACCCCACCGTCTCAGCCGTCGACTGTCACTCAGCGCGGCCAACAGCTGCCGCCGGGCGACCCTCTGATCGGGCAGCCGGATAATCCAGATGCGATGAAGCTGGCTCCGGTATCTGGCCCAGTTCTGCCCACCCGTGCCGACAAGCTGCCAACGGCGATGCTGCACGTACCCGAGGGATTCAAGGTCGAGGTGTTCGCCAGCGGGCTGCCGGACGCCCGATCCATGCGCCTGGGCGACAAGGGAACGCTGTTCGTCGGCTCGCGCGTGCGCGACAAGGTGTACGCCGTCGTGCCAGGCCCGAACGGCAACGTGGTCAAGGTGATCGCCAGCGGTCTGCATCGGCCGAACGGCCTCGCGTTCCACGACGGCGCGCTCTACGTCGCGGAGCTGTCCAAGATCTGGCGATATGACAACATCGAGGCGAACCTCGACAGCCCGCCCAAACCCGTGCTGGTCTACGAAGATCTGCCAACGGACGAGCCGCATGGCTGGAAGTTCATCGCCATCGGCCCCGACAACAAGCTCTACGTCCCGGTCGGCGCGCCCGGCAACATCGTCATGCCGTCATCGCGCCACGCGCAGATCCGGCGCATGGACCTGGACGGCAAGAACGTGGAACTGGTCGCGACCGGCGTGCGCAACTCAGTTGGATTTGATTGGAACCCTGTTACCAAAGACTTCTACTTCAGCAACAACGGCCGCGACTGGATGTCGGAGGATCTGCCGAACGACACGCTGCACGTGGTCAAGGCGGGAACGACGACGGCGCCCAACTTCGGCTATCCCTATTGCCATCAGGGCAACTTCACCGACCCTGAATTTGGATGGGGTCACTCGTGCGACGAGTTTGCCAAGCCAGCCGGCTTGATGGGCCCGCACGTGGCGACGCTGGGGATGCGGTTTTACACGGGCGATATGTTCCCGAGCAGCTACAAGAATGCGATCTTCCTGGCCCGTCATGGCTCGTGGGATCGTACGAAGAAGCTCGGCGGAGATGTCGTGGTCGTCAAGCTCAAGGACGACGGCACTATCGCATCGTACGAGCCGTTCCTGACAGGCTTTCTCCAGAACAATGCCTACGTGGGCCGGCCCGTCGATGTGCAGCCAATGCCGGACGGATCGCTACTGGTATCCGACGATTGGAACGGCGCTATCTGGCGCATCACCTACAAAGAGCCCTAAGTGACTTGGCCGAGGTGAGACCTCCTCGCCCCGGCTTAATCACCCTCGCCCGCCATCGGACCCGCCGTGCGCCTGCTTGTTGGTCTATCAGCCTTGATCTTGCTCGATAGCATCGGCGTGCCGGTGTGTGCGCAGCCGGCCACGGAGCAGTTGAGTATCTGCCTCAGCTGCCACGGCGAAAACGGCACGTCCCAAGCGGAGCACGTGCCGTCGCTCGGCGCCCAGAAGAGCGACTACGTAGTCGCGCAGCTGCTGATGTTCCGCGAGAAGCAGCGAATTGCTCCGCCGATGAACGATATGGCGGCAAACCTGTCGGATGATGATCTACAGTCGCTCGCCGAGGCAATCTCCAAATTGCCCGCGCCGGAAACTTCTGCTCCGATCGAAGCTAAAGCGGCCGAAGAGGCGCGCGCACTCATCGCGCGCTATCGCTGCGGCTCGTGCCACGGTGCCGACCTCGCGGGGCAGGGACAGATCCCAAGGGTCGCTGGGCAGCGCGAGGACTATCTGACGGCCGCGCTTGAGGGCTACAAGAGCAACGCACGCCCTGGCTACGAGCCGGCGATGAACGAGGTCTCACGAGACATCAAAGATGAGCACATTCCAGTGCTTGCACGCTACCTCGCCCAATACCGCTCGGAGCAGAGTACGGCGGGGCAGGTTCCAAAACCTTGAACGGGGTCGCGGGCGGTCAAGTTGAGCTCTGATAAGCCTCATGTCTAAGAGCATATCAACGAGTTAGAATGATAGGATTATCTATGGATTTATTTTGTCGATAAAACGATCAGTTTTGCGTTGCTACGGATCGTTTGCGTAGCTTGTGTGATCGCCTGATGTTCACAGTCTCGGGACCACGGCGTCGAAGTCGCAAAGATGGTCTTGCCCGCATCGCATGTCTTCAGGGTATACGCTTCAACGGCCCTCTCCTCATGAAGCCTGATCACCTCGAGGACGTCCGCGAATTCCTCGGCTGGCGCGGCCTCGTCGAGTAGTTCTGCAGCATCCCATCCTGAATAGAATCAAGCGGATACCTCCTCACTGTACCGCCCGCGGATTGTGAGACACCGATCTGAAGCCTACGCGGCCAAGGCCGCGGGTGGAAGCTGCGCGGCACGAACGGCGGCTGGGGGTCG